>NZ_CP059081.1:1995370-2327931 GCF_015602705.1 Acinetobacter lwoffii | reverse complement strand
TATTTACTTTGCCGATGATCCGGTCTTTGCGGGAAAAAAACGTGAACTGACCGCTTATGACTATGCTTATAGCTTGAAACGTCTACTGGACCCAAAGCTGCATTCACCGAACAGCTGGTTGCTGGATGGTCGAATCAAGGGGCTGGAAGCATGGACGGCCCTAACCAAAAAGAATGGCAAAGCCTATGAAAATCCGTTTGAAGGGATTCAGACCCCAGACCGCTATACCTTGGTCTTAAAGCTGAATAATCCGGATCAGAACTTTCCGATGTTGCTAGCACATGGGCCGGCCGCTGCGGTAGCTCGTGAAGTGATTGAAAAATATAAAGACAAGGCGGGTTGGGTCATGAATAGACCAGTGGGAACTGGTCCTTATGTGCTCAGCCGCTGGACACCAGGCTCACGGATTATCTTAAAACCAAATCCGGCTTATCGTGGTTTTGTCTGGGACTTTAAAGCCAGTGGTGCAGAAGATCAGGCGATTGTAAAAGCCATGCAGGGCAAAAAAATGCCTCAAATCGGCACTATTGATGTGCGTGTTATTGAAGAAGCGCAATCCCGGATGCTGGCATTTAAGAAAAATGAACTGGACCTGCTCGAAATTGAGGGCGATATCGTCGTACAGGCCCTCGATGGTGACAAATTAAAGCCTGAGCTGGCTCAGCAGGGAGTGAAGCTGTCACGTATTTTAGAGCCCTCCATTAGCTACCATTACTGGAATATGCAAAACCCGGTTGTGGGTGGTTTCGCGCCAGAAAAAATTGCCTTACGTCGTGCCATGGCGATGGCATTTTCTGTAGAAAACATGATCAATGTATTACTTAAGGGAGATGGAGCAAAACTGCACATGCCTATTCCCCCAGGAGTAGCAGGCTATTCACCGTCCTATAAAAGCAGTATTCCCTATTCAGTCAAAGCAGCCAACATGTTGCTCGACCGCTATAACTACAAGATCGGTGCAGATGGCTGGCGGAAAACGCCTGAAGGTAAACCTCTGGTGATTGAACTGATTACTGGGAATACCAGTCGGGGCCAGCAGCAGGGTGAATTCTGGAAAAAGACCCTGGACAGTATCCATATTCAGCTGACCAGTAAGGCCATGCCATTCGCTGAAGGCATCAAGCTGGAAAAGCAATGTAAAACCATGTTCAAGAGTTCTGCATGGATTGCCGATTATCCAGATGCCGACAACTTTATGCAGCTGTTCTATGGCAAGAATGTCAATGTCACCAACAATGCTTGTTTCAAGCATCCTGAATTTGACCGTCTTTACGAACAAACCCAGAGCATGCCACCAGGTCCGGAGCGTGATCTGCTCTACCGCAAAATGACCCGGATTCTGGAAGTCAACATGCCGACCCTGATGCTCTATAGCACCTACCGTAATGCCTTGACCCAACCCCAAATTATTGGACATAAGTCCCATCCGATTCTGTCTTCAGAATGGATGTATATCGATATTAATACGAAAAAGTAAGAAAAAATCTGGAGATGAATATGAAATCAAAGTCTTTAAAATTAAGTACCTTATGTTTAATGATAATGGGGGGATATCAAGGTGTAGCGGCAGATACCCAAGTACAGCTGCTGCCATTGTTCAAGGCTGCAGAAATTCCGTCTTTATGTGATGCCAGTCTGGCTTCCATGCAAAAAGATATCCAGATATTTGAAAATAAGAAAATTAAAAATAAAGCCAAGGCAGGGCCTTATCTGGCTGAATGGGATGAGTTGCATGCCAAAGCCCGGGATTTCGGTGCTGCAGTAGGACTATATAGTAATGTCGATCCGGATCCTGCATTGCGTCAGGCAGCCGATGACTGTGAACTTAAAATCAGCAAATACCAGACCACCCTGTATCAGAATCCTAAACTGTATGCCCAGTTCAAGAAACTGAAAGCCAGCGATCCGATTGATCAGAAATTTTTAGAAGATATTCTGGAACAGTTTGAGAATACCGGGGTACAACTCAGTGCAGAAAAACAGAAACGACTGAAAGAAATTATTGAAGAAAGTACCAAACTGGGGCAGGATTTTTCCAAAAATGTGCGGGATAACCCTGAAAAAGTTGAATTTACTCCAGCTGAAATGAAAGGCCTGCCAGAAAGTTACATCGCAAATTTAAAGAAAAATGAAAAGGGCAATTATCTGCTTGGCTTTGATTATCCGGAATACCAGCCTTTTATGGAGCTGGCAGAAAGTGATGAAGCACGCAAACGTTACCAGACCGCTTACACGCGTCGCGGGACCGAACAAAACCTGCAATTCATGAAAAAAGCCATTGATCTGCGTTATGAAATGGCACAACTTTTTGATAAGGAAAGCTATGCCCATTCTGCGCTTGAATTCCGCATGGCCAAAACTCCGGAAGCAGTGAACGGTTTTCTGGATGAGGTTTATGCCAAAGTTGCACCTTTAGAAAAGCAGGATGTAGAACAATTACGTCAGTTCAAGGCTGAAACTTTAAAAGTTCCACTAGAAAAAGCAGAAATTACACGCTGGAATCAGGGTTACTGGAGTGAAAAACTGCGTCAGGCCAAATACAAGGTTGACCAGGAAAAATTGCGGGATTATTTCCCGACAGAAGCATCGCAAAAATGGTTATTCGCTATTTCTTCGGAACTCTATGGCATTGAGTTCAAGCCGGTGAAAGTCAAGGCCTGGCATGATGAAGTGGAATATTATGCGGTACATGACAAAGCAACGGGCGAATTCTTGGGCGGATTATATGTCGATAAATACCCGCGTGAAGGTAAATATGGGCATGCAGCTGTCTGGGGAGCTTATGGCGGCAGTACCCTGAATCAGCGTCGTCCGGTATCGGTACTGGTGACCAATTTTAACCGTAAGGGCTTGAATAGCAACGAGCTGGAAACCTTTGTGCATGAAATGGGTCATGCCTTGCACGGGATTCTATCGAAAACCCGCTATACAGAACAGTCTGGTACCTCGGTAGAGCGTGACTTTGTAGAAGCACCATCACAGATGTATGAAGAGTGGGCACGCCGTCTGGAAACCTTGTCAAAAGTAGCGGCTTACTGTGAGCCGGCATGTCCTCGGGTGGATGCTGCCATGACCGAGCGCTTAAAGAATGTGAAGAATTACGGCCGAGGCCTGCATTATGCCCGTCAGGCTTTATATGCCCAATATGATATGGCCTTGCATGGTAAAGATGCAAAAAACATTGAGCCTTTAAAACTCTGGCAGGATATGGAAGGCAAGACCGCCTTGGGTTATGTCAGCGGTCAGCAGTTCCCGGGACAGTTCGGGCATCTGATGGGCGGCTATCAGGCAGGTTACTACAGCTATATGTGGTCTGAAGTCATTGCCCTGGATATGCTTTCATCCTTTGGTGATCAGCTCATGGACAAGAAAGTCGGTGCGCATTATCGTAATACGGTCCTGGCTCAAGGCGGACAAAAGCATGGCGAGCAAATGGTGAAAGACTTCTTGGGTCGTGATCCGGACAGCAAAGCTTTCTTTAATGAAATCTCTGGAAAAAATTAAGGAAGGCAAGCGATGCTGGCATATATTATTCGACGGCTTTGGCAAATGATCCCGACCATGCTTGGGGTGATTTTGCTGATATTCCTGCTGTTTAACTGGGTAGGTGGAGACCCTGCCTATATTCTGGCCGGTAAAATGGCCAATGCGGAACAGATTGAAAACATCCGTCAGCAACTGGGTGTGGATCAACCGTATTACGTACAACTCTGGATCTTTATCAAGCAGATTTTAACCTTTGATTATGGGGTGAGCTGGAGCACCGGGGAGTCGGTGGCACAGATTATCACTACCCGTTTGGGGCCCTCACTGACCATTTTGATTCCACTGACCATTCTGCAAACTATTATTTCTATCATTTTGGCTTTGGGGGTGGCTTCGGTTCGTGGTTCTTTGACTGATCGCATGATCATGATGCTGTGTACGATCGGTATGTCGATCAGTATTCTGGTATACATCATCGTGTTCCAGTATTTCCTGGCTTATGAATTGAGCTGGTTTCCGGTACAGGGCTGGAGTGATAATTTCGCCGATAATCTTTTCAAATATGCCTTGTTACCTGTGCTGATTATGTTGGTGGTCAGTATCGCACCAACACTACGCCTGTATCGTAGTTTCGTACTGGATGAAGTTAATCAGGACTATGTACGTACTGCGCGTGCCAAAGGCCTGGGTGAAAACCGTATCATGGGCGTGCATGTCTTGCGCAATGCCTCGATTCCGATTATTACCGATGTCATGGCAGGACTTCCGGCACTGCTGATCGGTGCTTTCCTGATTGAACGTTTTTTTGGTATTCCTGGAATTGGCCGTGAAGTCATTATTGCGGTAGAACGTTCCGATTTTCCTGTGATTAAAGCCATTACGGTCTATGTTGCTGCTGCGACCATGATATTCAACCTGATTGCCGATCTGATCTATAAATGGGTCGATCCGCGTGTACAGTTGAAGTAGGTGAATTATGCTGAGTGCGATATTTAAAAAAGAACAAGCGGCTGAAGTAGCACCTGAATCGGCTTCAACAGGATTATGGCAACTGGCCATGCGCCGTTTGAAACGTGACCGGATTGCCATGTTTTCCCTGTATGTGGTGCTGTTTTATCTGCTGCTGCTGGTACTGTCAATGAGCGGCCTAATTGCCAAAGACTGGAATAAAGAAGTGGCGGTCAGCTATGCACCGCCGAGTTTTATCAGTGCAGCGCCAGTTCCGGCTGGATCTGATGCAGAACAGGGTACAGAATCTGTTGCTGTACCGGTCAATCCAGTTGATCCTTTAAAAGATGTCATTGCTGAATTGAATGCTGAAATTGCTGCTGAGCAGGGTGCTGGTGCAGGCATCGATTATTATGGCGTGGTCGATCCGCTGGCAGAAGACATGAAGGCCATTAATCAGGAGCTCGGCGGCCAGCTGATGGATGAAAGTGGGGAACTCAAGCAAAGTCTGGTCTTCGGCGCCGATAAATGGGGACAGGATGTTTTACAGAAAACCATCAAGGGGGCTGAAACCTCGATTCTGGTTGGATTGATTGCAGCCTTTGTCGCTGTACTGATTGGGACTGCACTGGGTGCAATAGCAGGGTATTTTGGTGGTTGGGTCGATGATGTCCTCAACTGGTTTTATAATATCTTTACCTCAATTCCCTATCTGTTGCTGGTTTTGGCCATTGCCGCAGTGTTACAGCAGAAAGGTATTTTATCAATCATCCTGATTTTAGGTCTGACTGGCTGGACCGGGGTCTTCCGTTTGGTTCGTGCCGAATACATGAAACATACGGCACGTGAATATGTGCTGGCTGCCAAGGCGATTGGCGTGAGTAATATGCGTCGTATGTTTGTCCATATTTTTCCCAATGTCAGCCATATTGCCCTGGTACAGATGTCTATTCTGGTGGTGGCATTTATCAAGTCTGAAGTCATTTTGAGCTTCCTTGGTTTCGGTGTGCCTATCGGGGTAGTGTCATGGGGCAGTATGCTAAATGAAGCGCAAAGCGAGCTGATTTTGGGTAAATGGTGGCAACTGGCGGCAGCCTCAATCGCCATGGCGGTATTGGTAACTGCTTTCTCGATGTTTACCGATGCACTCCGTGATGCATTAGATCCAAAACTGAAATAGGAGCGCAACGATGTCTGAAATCAATCCAAGCACAGCACCTGCGCTACTTCGCGTAGAAAATCTGCGAGTTAGTTTTAAAGGTGAAAATAAAGAATATATTGAGACTGTAAAAGGGGTTTCTTTCGAGATTCCGGCCAATACCACAGTTGCACTGGTAGGCGAATCGGGAAGTGGCAAGTCGGTCACTTCCCTCGCCACTATGGGCCTGCTTCCGGCAGAAAGCGCACGTATTTCAGAAGATAGCCAGATCATCTTTGAAGGGAAAAACCTGCTCAAGCTTAAAACCCGTGAAATGCGCAAGATGTGCGGCAAAGACATTGCCATGATTTTTCAGGAGCCAATGTCTTCGCTAAATCCGGTATTTACGGTAGGCATGCAGATTGCAGAAATCTTGCAACTACATTTAGGCATGAATAAAAAACAGGCGCGGCAACGTACCCTGGAGCTCCTCAAAGAAGTGGGGATCCCTGCGCCAGAAACTAAAATTGATGCCTATCCGGGGCAGCTTTCCGGTGGACAGCAGCAACGGGTCATGATTGCCATGGCTATTGCCTGTGAACCGAAACTGTTGATTGCAGATGAACCGACCACCGCTCTGGATGTGACTATTCAAAAGCAGATTCTGGACTTGCTGGAATCGCTACGTCAGCGTCGCCAGATGTCGATGCTGTTTATTACCCATGATCTGGCATTGGTTGGTGAAATTGCCGATCAGGTGATTGTAATGCGCCATGGGGAAATCCGTGAACAGGGTCCGGTTCGGGAGGTGCTGGACCGGCCTCAGGACATGTATACCAAAGCCTTGTTACATTGCCGTCCACAATTGTCGCAACGTCCGTTACGTTTGCCGATGATTAGTGATTTTATGAAACAGGATGGTTCAACCTGGCTGGAAGATATCCGTCTGAATACTCAGCTTCCGCAACGTTCACGTGGGCTAAAGGGTGGAGAGGAAATTATTCTGGATGTACGGGATCTAAAGAAATCTTTTTATAGTCGTAAAGGACTGTTTGGCAAAGATGAATTTCAGGCAGTAAAAGGGGTTTCTTTCCAGCTGGCCAAAGGCAAGACCTTGGGGCTGGTCGGGGAATCCGGTTCGGGTAAAACCACCATTGGCTTGTTGCTGATGCGTCTGCAACAGGCTACGGGTGGTAAGGCACTGTTTCAGGGTCGGGACATTCTGGACATGTCGGAACAGGAGTTTACCCAGTATCAACGTAAAATCCAGATCATTTTCCAGAATCCCTATGCTTCGCTGAATCCACGTTTTACTGTTGGACAAATCCTGATGGAACCGATGCAGATTCACAAGATTGGTCAGGATGATGCTGAACGCAAACAAATGGCCTTGGACCTGCTGGAGCGGGTCAGCTTGCCTGCACAGGCTTTTTATCGTTACCCGCATGAGTTTTCCGGTGGTCAGCGCCAGCGGATTGCAATTGCACGTTGCCTGACCTTAAAACCCGAGATTTTAATCTGTGATGAATCGGTTTCGGCGCTGGATGTATCAGTACAGGCGCAGGTGCTGAATTTACTACAAGATTTACAGGATGAATTTGGACTGAGCTATATCTTTATTTCGCATGATTTGTCGGTAGTAAAATATATTTCTGATCAGATCATGGTGATGAATCATGGGGAGCTGGTGGAAATTGCCAATTCGGATGAGCTGTATCAATCCCCACAGCATGAATATACCAAGCGTTTACTCGGTGCCATTCCGCAAGGGATTCCACAAAGTGCCTGATACATAAGGCATAAAAAAAGTCAGGCAATGTGCCTGACTTTTTTTATTTATCTTAATTAAAACTTTTTAAAGCCTTTGTTGACACCGTATGGACGACGCGGCGCATTTTCATCACGCTCTTCGCGGCGACCAAAACTTTGATCAGGACGGTTTTCACGACGCACAAACTGAGTGCCATTCTGGTTTTCAGCTCTGTCACGACGACCATAAGCATTTTCATCACGACGCTCACGGCCAGTGTTGTTTTGTGGTTGCTCATCGCTGTCACGACGTTGCTGACGCAAGAAACCGCCACGGCGTGCAGCCATCGGCTTGTCCTGCATACGTTCATTACGGCGTTTCGCCATACCAAACAAACCTGTACCTTGACGTGGTTTCAATTCCACAGCTTTGGTCAGGTTGTCGATATCGTTTTTATCCAGTTCAATCCAGCGACCGGTACGCAGTTCACGTGGCAAAATCACAGTACCATAACGGGTACGCAGTAGACGGCTAACTTTCAGACCTTGCGATTCAAAGATACGACGTACTTCACGGTTACGACCTTCTTTTACTACTACCTGGAACCAACGGTTGATCCCGTCACCGCCCAATTCAGAGAAAGATTCGAATTTTGCCGGACCATCGTCAAGCACTACGCCTTTGAGCATGTTGTTGCGAATTTGTGGTGTAACTTCACCCATGACACGAACTGCATATTCACGTTCGATTTCATTCGATGGGTGCATCAAGCGGTTGGCAAGTTCGCCATCATTTGTGAACAAGAGCAGACCGGTCGAGTTAATATCCAGACGACCGACCATCACCCAGCGATCGCCCGGAATAGCAGGCAGCTGTTCAAACACGGTCGGACGGTTTTCAGGATCGCTACGTGAGCAGATCTCGCCTTCAGGCTTGTAATAGATAATGACACGACGACGGATTTCGTCTTCAATCTGGAAGGCAACTTTACGACCATCGATGCGAAGCTCATCACCTGGTTCGATTCTTTCACCCACTTGGGCAATTTGCCCGTTGACACTTACACGACCCGCGGCAATGACTTCTTCCATATAACGGCGAGAACCCAAACCAACGCGTGCAAGCACCTTTTGCAACTTTTCACTCATGACAGCATAACCTTAGAAATAATTATCAACAGTTCACCTATTTATGACTTCGGTGCATTCGCATCGAGGGCCATAAAAGCTTCCTTGGCATCCTGCAGGGGAGGCAATTGGCCCAAACTATTCAGGCCAAACGCATTTAAAAATTGTGGCGTTGTCATTAACAACGCAGGTCTTCCAGGGAGTTCACGAAATCCGGACTCTATAATCCAGTTCCAGTCAAACAGCGTACGCAGGTTTTGACTGTTATTCGTAACACCACGAATCTGTTCAATATCCGCTCGAGTCACTGGCTGGTGATAAGCAATCACTGCAAGCGTCTCCAGTAATGAAGGCGATAAGCGAGCCGGTCGCTCAGGCCAGGTCTGTGCAATAATATTACGATATTTTGCACGCACTTGAAAACGATAACCTTGTGCTGTTTCAATCAGTTCGATCGAACGGCCATGCATCAGCATGGAAAGTTGTTGTAAATACTGACGTAATTCCTGTTTGTTATAGCGATCCTGAAAAGCTTCTTTCAGACGAGCCAATGAAACAGCAGAGTCACTAGCGAAAATAATGGCTTCAAGTTGCATCAGGACTTCATGCCGATTATCTTCTGCAGATAACAGCGTATTTTGATTGAGTGTCATTGACTGGCTCCTTGAATTGCGAGCGGGGCTTCAATACCTGTAGCAATAATCTGAATTTTTTGTTGTCGGGTCAGTTCCAGTACCGCCATAAAGGTCACCACCATACCCATACGGCCTTGGCTCGGTTTTAACAAGTCCTTAAAGCTGAGTACTTCGCCAGTTTCAATACAACTTTCAATATAGGCAATCCGTTCTTCCAGCAATACCGGTTCCTGTTGCACCTGATGAATCACGGGTTCAGGACGGTTAAATATACAAAGCAAGGCATCACGCAATAAATCGCTTGAATACCCTTCATTCGGCTGCTGGATTTCGCCCAAACTGACGTTGGTGGTGAAAGTGTCACGTTCCAGAATTGGCATTTGGCCCAGACGTTCTGCTGCCTGTTTAATTCTTAAATAATTTTCTAAACGGTCAATCAGTTCTTGTTTTGGATCCTGCTCAATCGCAGCCAGACTTTTCGGTTTCGGCAAGAGCAAACGTGATTTCAGATCTGCCAGTAAGGCCGCCATCACCATATAATCGGCTGTCAGCTCGATATTCAGGGATTTCATTGCGTCCATATAAGACAAATACTGTGCTGCAATCGGCGCGATATCGACCTGTAACAGATCAAAACCGTTTTTTTGAATCAGGTAAATTAAAAAGTCGAGTGGGCCTTCAAAATGTTCTAATAAGATTTCAAATGCCGCTGGAGGAATGTACAGATCCTCTGGAATTGTATCCTGCCATTCATCCAGAACCCGAATGTGCGGAGCAGATTCCATAGTGTTATGGATAATTTGAGTCATTACAATTATAGGCCACGCGAATTTTCAAAGGCATGCAAAGGCTTGATTTTCGGTATCTGATCGAAAGAAAAGCACAGGATTAAGCGTTGTCATTGTACTGGAAAAGTAACTTTAAATAAATTAAATAAGCCGTCAAAGCCATAAAAACTTAAAAAAATAATGGAATTTATCTACGATTTAAAAATAGCAACGAGAAAAATGACAAAACATAGCTGGAAATGCTACTGTGATTTTTAGGTTAAATTGGTTCTCATAATTAAGCGTATCTGGTAGATGATATCAGTTGATTCACTTCAAAACTCGATCAATACAGTGATTCTCCTCAAAAGAGTAAATAAGCTAGCTGGCAGATATCGAATGATTTTCAAACGGATTTCCCATTAAAAAACATAAAATTAATAAGTATTAATAAAATATCTCCCTATAATTTTTGGTCAAAAATACCGCTATACTCTCGAAAAATAGTCAAGAATCACAAAAATTAATAAAAAGGTGAAGAAAGCATGCCACTTATTCTGGTTGTTATTGGGATGATCGCATTCGGGGGATTTTGGGCTTATCCCAAATATCAGATTATGCAGCTTGAAGATGAAGCACGCACAGGACTGAAATCAGGCGGATTTTCAGCTTTTGCGGAACAGGCCCGACCTGTCATGCAGGCCATGAAAATGGATTTTAGTGTGCTGGACCAATATCCCAATATCCGTTTTTACATGCGGCATATGGCTTATGAGGGTGATCAGCTGGATGAACGGATTAAACTGGATATGCAAGCCATGTCTTGTGAGTCGATCAACTCCTTTAAAGTCATGGAACCCAAGGCACGTACAGCGATGCTGAATGTACTGGAAGAGGATCAGATTATTTTTCATGTGTATCTGAAAAATAAACTGGGTGAAGAGCTCATGCATCATGAACAGAAGCTATCGCAATGTCCAAATTTCATTGCGGTTCGTCATTATGAACGTAGTTCAGATTCCTAAACTGTCTTTGCCAGCCACTGCATATCTGCCGAATTGAAAAGAATAGAACTGCAACCTCTCACCATATGCTGTTTTAGATTTTCATGGTGAGGAATGGCTGTATTCCTTGGTCGCAAATTCAATGATACGTTGGCAAGTTTCTGCCAGGCATACATTTTGGTTGGAGTAGATCTGTAACAACTGTCTCACTAGAGCCAACGTCAGGAAAAATTGGTACTCAGTATGATCAATATTTATAGTGAGATGGGGAGAAGGATGTGCTTCGACCAGAACTGCCTTGGATTGCAGTGTCCAAGGCAGTTCTGCATAGATCAAATCCTGTGCAGAAAATTCATGCTGATTCAGTAGGAGATAAAATAAATCCATTCATTCTGACTCCCTCAATGTTTGTAGGAATTTCTCAAGCGTCATTTATTCAAAGGCGCTGACATCTCCCATACCACGACGAATCACTTCTGGATGATCACCTGATAAATCTACAATAGAGGTCGTGCTTAACGTGCCTAAACCACTATCTACAAACACATCAATGCGTTTGCCCAGTTGCATTTCAATATCATAAGGATCATCGAGTGGGTCAGTCTGACCCGGTAAAATCAGGGTAGAGGTCAACAACGGTTCACCGAGTTCTTTGAGCAGCATCTGGCACACCGGATTATTCGGAATGCGTAGACCAATGGTTTTCTTCTTGGGATGCATCAACCGACGCGGCACTTCACTGGTCGCAGGTAAAATAAATGTCGTGATGGCAGGTGTATTATTTTTCAGCAAACGGTACATGGCATTATCCACCTTGGCATAAGTGGCAATATCGGATAAATCACAGCACAGAATCGCATATTGATGCTTTGGGCCCAGACCACGAATTTGCGCAATCCGCTCCATGGCACTCTTGTTCCCAATCTGGCAACCAATCGCATAGGCCGCATCAGTGGGATAGACCACCACATCACCCGCACGGATACGTTCCACTGCCTGACTGATTAAGCGGGGTTGCGGATTGTCTGGGTGTACGCGTAAATGCAGCATAGAGACTACTCCAAGCTTGGGCTGATGGCTTATTATGTGGCGCTCAGGCAAGATCTGGCAATCATAAAAAAGGTAGATTTGTGTAATTTAATCAAGTATTTCACGTATAAATTCATCAGATTGTAAACTTTTGCCACCTCTGATGCAGATACAGATACATTGGATAAAACGCGCTGCATCACGTGGAAGTTTGGCTGTACCATTAAAATAAGCCTGCACTTGAGCGTAGACATTGTCTTTAAAGCTGGCACCATCACCGCCGTCGCCAGTCAGGTTATCCAAAGAAACCCGGAATTTACGGCCAAAAGCCTGGGCAAACATCCACTCAATTGCCTGTGGCTTGATTTCGACCTGTTCAAATAAAGCCTGCTGTTCACGGGTCCGCCCATCCGGGGCATACCAGTAACCCAGATCAGGCAGCAGGCGGCGTTTGTCTCCGGCAATGGTCCAGTGGCTGATTTCATGCAAAGCGCTATTAAAGAAACCATGGGCAAACTGGATCCGGGCAGGACTGTTTGTACTTGCAGGGAAATATTCTGGTTCAAATTCGCCGCGCACTAAAGTGACATTTAAATGGGAAAACCAGTGATTAAAGTGTAAGATGAGCCAGTCCACCTGCTGCGCTTCTGACGATAAATTCGCCCATGGCGAGAGTTGCACTTGTTGTGTTGAACTGTCAGAATCAAGGCTTGGAATTGTGCTAACGAGTGATGAAACATTCACTTCTGTTTGCGGCTGCAACAGATGCATGACTTGAGTTACCCAAATGGTCTGTCGAAATAAGTACAAAATTGTATCTTAATCTTTGACAGAGTACTGATGAATTTGTAGAATTGCCGCCTTAATTATGTCAGCAAATACCTTTCCGGCACAGATTGAGCCGTTTAAATGGGCTGAACAGGGCTTTAAATGGTCAGGTCAACTGCCTTTATCCCGCTTTGTTCGTATCGCTCGTGAAGCTGTTGGATCAATTGATGATCAATTGATTAACATAGACTGTAAGCTATCAATGGATGCCTATCATCGTATTGCATGGCTAGATGGTCACGTTGAAACAAAAGTTCCTATGGAATGCCAGCGTTGTCTGGAAACTGTAGAAATTGAACTGGTTTCATCGTTCCATTTGGCACTTGTGGATGATGAGTCACTGATAGAGCGCTTGGATGAGGATGCTGATTTCATCGTCCTAGGTGAAAGTGAAGCAACGACCAAAGGTGATTATGATGCACCTGCGACCGCTGATTTACTCGCGCTGATAGAAGATGAACTGTTATTGTTGATGCCGTTGTCGCCTAAACATGAGTTTTGTGAACATAAGCATCAACCTGCCGTAGAAGAAGTGGCTGAAGAAAAACGGGACAACCCGTTTGAAGTTTTGGCTGCTTTGAAGGGTAAACTTAACTAATTTTTGTGTTATACTCTTGTGTATAAGACAATCGAATTTGTTCTGATCCATTTTTTCGATCTTTGTAAGGAGCCATCATGGCCGTTCAGCAAAACCGTAAAAGTCGCTCTCGCCGTGACATGCGCCGTTCACATGACGCTTTAACCGAGAATGCATTAACTGTAGACCAAGCTACTGGCGAGACTCACCGTCGTCACCACGTATCTAAAGATGGTATCTACCGTGGTCGTCAATTATTCGCTAAAGCATCTGCTGAATAATTGGTGATGTATTAAGCGTCAAGCTTAGTAGAAAAAATGGGAGCATTTAGCTCCCTTTTTTTTGTCTTCGATTTTTAGCGGTATCGGTTTTTTGTTGTATTTGGCAATTACCGCCAGCAAAATTACATGCTAAATTGCGCTCCACAATGATTTAGGTGGTCTTATTGGTCAGTCTTCTTGTTAGGATTGAAGAAGCACACCTCTTGAATGAAAGGATTTTATTATGTCTGCTACACCACTCGAACAAGCAGCGCCAGCAACAAAAACTGCATTTGTGTTTCCGGGTCAGGGTTCACAAAAGGCCGGTATGCTGGCTGAGCTTGCAGAACAGTTTGCGAGTATTCGCGAGACATTTGCAGAAGCATCTGAAGCCGTCGGTTTTGATCTGTGGCAGATTGCGCAAACTGGCGAAAACTTAAATCAAACCGAATTTACCCAACCGGTATTGCTGACTGCAAGTATTGCCTTATGGCGCGTGTGGTTAGAATCTGGCGGTGTAGCACCGAAATATCTGGCAGGCCATTCATTGGGCGAATACAGCGCACTGGTCGCATCGGGTGCTTTAAGCCTGGGCGATGCTGCGAAGTTGGTGAACCTGCGTGGCAAATTGATGCAGACTGCAGTACCTCAGGGTGTGGGCGCGATGGCTGCCATTTTGGGTCTGGATGATGCCAAAGTGATTGAGCTGTGTACACAAGCAACTGCAGCAGGCGAAGGTTCTGTCGAAGCAGCCAACTACAATGCGCAAGGGCAGGTTGTGGTTGCAGGCAATAAAGATCGCGTTGAAGCAGTGATGGCATTGGCCAAAGAAAACGGCGGAAAAGCCATTGCATTGCCAGTATCAGTTCCATCGCATTGTTCATTAATGAAACCTGCTGCTGAACAGTTTGCTCCGGCATTGGAACAAACCGCCATTGAGCTACCACGCATTCCTGTATTACAAAATGTGGGCGCGCAAGCGGCAACCAATGTAGATGAATTGCGTCAGGCGTTGACCGCGCAACTTTATGAGTCAGTACAATGGACCAAAACCTTACAATACCTTCAAGATGAAGGCATTGAGTACATCGTAGAATGTGGTCCGGGTAATGTATTGACCAACTTGGCGAAACGCTTGCCGAATATTCAAAAAGCACTTCCACTGGACAGTCAATCCCGTCTGGAAGATGCATTAAACACCGTATTGGCGGCAGAAGGGAAAAGTGCATGACACAGGAACGTAAAGTTGCTCTGGTAACAGGTGCAAGTCGTGGTATTGGTGCTGCGATCGCACAGCAATTGATTCAAGACGGTTATTTTGTCATAGGTACTGCAACGTCTGAAGCAGGTGCGGAAAAATTATCTGCACAGTTTGCTGAAAATGGTGCTGGAAGAGTACTAGATGTACGTGACGGTGCAGCGATTGATGGGCTGGTAACGGACATCGAACAGAACTATGGTCCAGTCCTTGCGTTGGTCAATAATGCCGGTATTACCAAAGACAATTTGCTGCTGCGTATGTCTGAAGATGACTGGGATGATATTTTAAATATTCACCTGAAAGCAGTTTACCGTTTGTCTAAGCGTGTACTCAAAGGCATGACCAAGGCGCGTTTCGGTCGCATCATTAATATCAGTTCTGTTGTGGCACACTTTGCCAACCCGGGCCAGGCCAACTATTCTGCCGCCAAAGCAGGTATTGAGGCATTTAGCCGCAGCTTGGCCAAAGAAATGGGTAGCCGTCAGATTACCGTAAACTCGGTAGCACCAGGTTTTATTGCGACTGAAATGACTGAGCAGCTAAGCGAAGAAATTCGTAAAAAAATGACTGAACAGGTGGCGTTAAACCGTTTAGGTGATCCGCAGGATATCGCAAATGCCGTAAGTTTCCTGGCTTCAGATAAAGCCAGTTACATTACTGGTACAGTTATGCATGTAAATGGGGGCTTATACATGAGCTAAGCTCAAGTATAAACTTTCCAAATTTTTTAGATTCAATTAAACTAACGGCATTAAAAACGCCACAAGCAATGAGGAGAATTCCTGTGAGCGATATCGAACAACGTGTTAAGCAAGCAGTTGCAGAACAACTTGGTATCAAAATCGAAGAGATTAAAAACGAAGCATCTTTCATGGATGACTTAGGTGCAGATTCTCTAGATCTAGTTGAACTTGTTATGTCTTTCGAAAATGACTTCGACATCACGATTCCTGATGAAGATTCTAACGAAATCACAACTGTTCAATCTGCAATTGACTACGTTTCTAAGAAACTAGGTTAATCGCCGATTTCAGCTTTGCTGAACATAAAGACCACCCTTGAGGTGGTTTTTTTGTGTCTGCATTTCACATGAATGGAGGTTTTACAATCCATTACCTTTCTGTCACCAATGACTAACTATCTCTCTAGAGTTTTCATTATAAAAATAAGAGTGATGTGACATTAACAACAAGAATGGAGTCCGCTATGGGTCTTTTTGATTTTGTAAAAGGTATCGGTAAGAAGAATACAGCTGCTGCAGAACCACAGGCTGCACCTACAACGACAACGCCGACTGTAGCACAACCTGCAGAGCCTTCTGCTCAGGAAGTGGCAAATAAACTACTCGGCCATGTGAAAAGTCTGGGCCTTCCGATCACTGGCTTATCCATCAGTTATAACTCCGCTTCTGATCTGGCGACGATCAGAGGTCAGGTACAAAGTCAGGCCGATCGTGAAAAGATCGTCCTGGCCGTGGGTAATATTGATCATGTCGCCAAAGTGGATGATCAGCTTACAGTGAGCAGTCCTGAGCCGGAAAGTAAGTTCTACACAGTGAAATCAGGTGACAGCTTGTCAAAAATTTCAAAAGAATTTTATGGTGATGCCAATCAGTATAATAAAATTTTTGAAGCCAACCGTCCGTTGCTCAAAGATGCAGATGATATTTTCCCGGGACAGGTGCTACGCATTCCTGCTTAAGGTTTAATAAGTTCAATCAATGTTCGATCTCAAAGCCCCGTTTGGGGCTTTGTTGTTTTTGTCCGTGGCTTTAAAAAGCCATCATTACTAAATACCTAGGTCCAGATATAAACTTTCTTTGACTTCTTCCATCACTACATAACTGTGGGATGAAGCAGAAGCGGGCAGTTTTTTTAGTAAATCTCCCAACAGGCGGCGATAGGCACTCATTTCCTTTAAACGCGCTTTGACCAGATAATCAAAATCACCGGAAATTAAATGGCATTCCAGGACTTCCGGAATCTCAGTCAAATTGCGTGCCACCTGATCAAAGACATCACCTGATTTGGCTGAGAGTTTGATTTCCAGAAATACCAGCAAACTACGTTCTAGCATTTCCGGATTTAGACGGGCGTAATAACCCATGATGATGCCTTCGCGTTCCAGCCGTTTTACCCGTTCTGAACAGGGTGTGGTTGATAGATTGACGAGTGCTGCCAGTTCGCTAATGGCAATCCGGCCATCGCGTTGCAGGATGTCTAGAATCATGCGATCAATGCGGTCTAATTTGCGCATTAATATTTCCCTCTTTTTTTTAATTCTGCCCGAAAAAATATTTATTTCACTGAATATACAGTCTGAATATAGTGAATTTAACTATTAAAGCAAAAATATACTAGTGAAATAAACTGAAAAGATGTTTGAGGGTTAAGGTAATGCGCGTATTAGTTTTGGGTAGTGGTGTGATTGGTGTGGCAAGCGCTTACTATCTGGCGCAGCAGGGAGCAACCGTGACTGTGCTGGATCGTCAGGCAGGTCCGGCGCAAGAAACCAGCTTCGGTAATGCTGGGCAGATTTCTCCAGGATACTCGACCCCTTGGGCCGCACCAGGTATTCCGTTTAAGGCAGTCAAATGGATGTTTCAGCATCATGCACCGTTGGCGATTAATGTCGATGGCAGCTTGTGGCAATTGCAGTGGATGGCACAAATGCTGAAAAACTGTAATGCCCAGCATTATGCAGTCAATAAAGAACGTATGGTGCGTGTGGCTGAATACAGCCGTGACTGTTTACGTAATTTGCGCCGTGACATTGGCATTTCTTATGAGAACCGCTCGAAAGGCACTTTGCAGATTTTCCGTAAAGATGCACAGCTGGATGCGGTGCAGCGCGATATTGAAGTTCTGAAAGAAACCGGTGTGGAGTTTGAGCTGCTTGACCGTGATGGACTGGCGCGTGTAGAGCCGGCATTGGCACAGGCTAAAGATAAACTGGTGGGTGGTTTGCATTTACCCAATGACGAAACGGGTGACTGCTATCTGTTTACCAATGCCCTGGCAGAACATGCCAAAGGGATGGGTGTAGAGTTCAAGTTTAATCAGAACGTTGAAAAGCTGATTGTAGAAGGTGACCAGATCAAAGGTGTTCTGGTGAATGGTCAGGTACTCACGGCAGATAAATATGTGCTGGCCTTTGGTAGTTATTCACGTGATTTCCTCAAACCGCTTGAACTGAATTTACCGGTCTATCCGGTGAAAGGTTATTCACTGACCATTCCGATTTTAGATCCGGCCTATGCACCACAATCTACAGTACTGGATGAAACCTATAAAATTGCGATTACCCGTTTCGACCAGCGCATCCGCGTAGGGGGAATGGCTGAACTGAGCGGTTTTAATTTGGGTCTGAATGAAGATCGTCGCGGCACGCTGGAAATGGTGACCCGTGATTTATTCCCTGGAGGAGACATGAATCAGGCCAGTTTCTGGACAGGACTGCGTCCAATGACCCCGGACAGTACGCCAATTATTGGGAAAACCCGTTTTAAAAACCTGTTCCTGAATACTGGACATGGCACGCTGGGTTGGACCATGGCCTGCGGTTCAGGAAAATTAATCAGCGATCTGGTTTTGGCACGTGATCCTGAAATTAGTACCGAAGGATTGTCATTGGCGCGCTATCACCAGGCGGCTTAAGACTATCTGAGGCGGAATATTCAAGGAGGAATGTATGCCACGTCCCATTACTGCAATTATCCATCAACAGGCGCTTGCGCATAATTTAAGTGTGGCGCGCCAATGTATGCCCAATAGTCAGGTATTTGCCGTGGTCAAGGCCAATGCCTATGGGCACGGGATTGAACGTGTCTATGCTGGACTTGAAGGTGCAGACGGTTTTGCCTTTCTGGATATTGAAGAGGGCGCGCGGCTACGTGCGCTGGGATGCAAGAAGCCGCTAATGTTGCTCGAAGGTATTTTCGCTTTTGAGGATTTATTTGCATGTGTGAAGCATGAAATGAGCTTTGCCATTCATTCCCGACATCAAGTGCAATGGTTGAAACAGTTTGCCGAAATAGCGCCGGATGCACAGTTTGATGTGTATTTGAAAATGAACAGCGGCATGAACCGTCTGGGTTTCGAGCCGCAGCAATATGCAGAGATCTGGCAGGAGCTGCAACAGCTGAACACTGTCCGTTCCATTACCCATATGACCCATTTCTCCGATGCGGATGGCCAGCGTTTTGGCGTGGACGGGATTCAGTATCAAAACCTGATTTTTAGCCAGTCCATTCAGGGGCTTGAAGGTAAAATCTCGCTCAGTAATAGCGCAGCCATTCTGCGGCATCATCAAACCCTTCATTCAGACATTGTACGTAGCGGCATCATGCTGTATGGCAGTTCACCAGATTATCCAACACACACGATTCAAGACTGGAATCTGCAACCGAGCATGAGCTTACGCAGTGAAATTATCGCCATTCAAATGATCCAGACAGGTCAGAGCATTGGCTATGGTTCCAAATTTATTGCCACGCAGGAAATGCGGATCGGGATTGTGGCCTGTGGCTATGCCGATGGCTATCAACGTCTATCGGCGACCGGTACGCCCGTGCTGGTCGATTCAATCAAAACACAGACATTGGGTCGAATCAGTATGGATATGCTGGCCGTAGATCTGACTGCGCTGCCGCACGCAGATATAGGTAGTGAAGTGGTACTTTGGGGCCAATCTTCCCAAGGTGTGGTTTTGCCGATTGATGACGTGGCGGCCAGTTCAGGTACCATCGGCTATGAGCTGATGTGTGCAGTGACCGCTCGGGTTCATTTCCAGATTGACGCTTAAATTTTTAATTTAAATTTTATTTCAATATCCCAAACAAGGAAGATCAACATGACACAGGACAATACAGCTATTCAGCGACTCAACAGCAATCAAATCATGAGTGCGGTGACGATTCATCAGCAAACCGTGTATCTATCGGGTCAGGTGCCGAATAGCACGGATCTGGATGTACGCGGACAAACACTGGAAGTCTTTGCAAAAATTGAGGAATTGCTTGCATTGGCCAATACTGATAAAAGCCAGCTGCTTTCTGCACAACTGTTCGTGAAAAATCTGGATGATTTTCAAACTGTGAATCAGCTTTGGGTAGAGTGGTTACAAGGTCATGGCACGCCGGCACGTGCCACGATTCAGGCAGATTTGGTTAATCCGGACTGGCTGATTGAAATTGCAGTCATTGCAGCTCAAGCTTAATTTAATTTTTAATGTTGAAATCTCCCATGCAATGATTTAAGTCGTTTTAGTGCAGTAAATCTCACTGAACAGCGCAGTAAAAAGTATGAAAATGTCATAATAAGCGTTCGAGGACTGAACGTTGTAAATTCAGCTTGATGCTGTTGTAAAGATTAAAAAGGATGTAAAAATGAAAACCACCCCGGGCACAGAAGACGTAAAATCGTCGCCGCATGAGTTGCAACGAAAACTCTCTAACCGACATTTGCAGTTAATCGCCATTGGTGGCTGTATCGGTACTGGCCTGTTTATGGGATCGGGAAAAACCATCTCCCTGGCAGGTCCTTCAATTTTGATCATTTATATGATCATTGGTGGCATGTTCTTCTTCCTGATGCGTGCGTTGGGTGAAATGCTGCTGTCCAATCTGCATTACAAATCCTTTATTGATATGGCCCATGACCTGATCGGGCCGGGTGCTGGCTATTATATTGGTTGGTCATACTGGCTGGGTTGGGTGCTGGTAGGGATTGCCGATCTCGCGGCGATTATTAACTACTTGAGTTTCTGGCTGCCCGAAGGCATGGCTTTTACCCCGATTGGGCAGGCGATGATTAGTGTGGGTTGTGTGCTGTTTATTCTCGCGATTAACCTGGTGACGGTCAAACTGTTTGGTGAGATTGAATTCTGGTTTGCACTAATCAAGATTTTAGCCATCCTTGGTTTGATCTTTGTCGGTGGCTATATGGTGTTTAGCGGTTTTCAGGCACCGAGTGGCGCCGTCGCCAGCTTTAGTAATGTCTGGGCACATGGTGGCTTATTTCCCAAAGGCTTTACTGGTTTTCTGGCAGGTTTCCAGATTGCCATGTTTGCCTTTGTCGGGGTGGAACTGCTCGGTACGATGGCGGCAGAAACCAAAGATCCGGAAAAGAACTTACCCAAAGCGGTCAACGCTATTCCTACGCGGATCATTCTGTTCTATGTATTGTCATTGCTGATGATCATGTCGGTCACACCGTGGCATCTGATTCCTGCGGATCAAAGTCCTTTTGTGAGTTTGTTCCTGTATGCCGGTATTCCAACTTCAGCCATTATCATGAACCTGGTGGTGTTGTCGTCAGTGATGTCCTCTATGAACAGTGGCGTATTCTCGACCAGCCGTATGTTGTTTGGTCTGGCACGTGACGGACAAGCACCTCAAGCTTTGGCGCGGTTATCTAGCAGAGCTGTACCAGCCACAGGGTTATTTTTCTCCTGTGCTTTTATTATGTTGGGGGCAGCATTTCAGTATTTTGTGCCAAACACCATGGAAGCCTTTACTCTGGCGAGTTCGCTGTGTGTGATCCTGTTTATTAGTATCTGGAGCATCATTATGGTGTGCTACATCCGTTACCGTAAGCAGCAACCGCAAAAGCATGCCGCCTCGACCTTTAAAATGCCGGGTGGAGTGTGGATGTCTTATGTGGTATTGGCATTCCTGTTATTCGCCTTGATTATTTTAAGTCTGGAACCCGATACCTTAAAGGCTCTGATGATCAGTCCTTTATGGTTAATTATTCTGGCAGTGACCTATCGTTTGCTGTATAAGCCGCGTATGCGTCAGCGTGGTAATCCTTAAATATTCAGACATAAAAAAATCCCCGACTGATCGGGGATTTTTTTATTATGCAGGTGAATTAGAAAGTAGGTTTAACCACGACTAAAATCACCACTGCAAATAAGATCAAGGTTGGCGTCTCATTAAAATAACGCCAAAACTTGTGTGACTTGTAGTGTGCATTACCAATCAGCTTCTTGCGGTAATAACCACACACCAGATGGTAAATCACCAATAAGCCGACCAGGCCGACTTTAAGGTAAAACCATAAGGCTTCATGGTAATGACGCGTTGCATCACCCCAATCCACCAGAAAGTGTGCCGTAATCAAGGTGGCCAACATGGCTGGCCACATGATGCCACGGTACAACTTGCGTTCCATGACTTCAAAGCGTTGATGACTGATGGCATCTTCGCTCATGGCATGATAAACATATAAACGTGGCAAGTAGAACAAAGCCGCGAACCAGCAAACTACTGCAATAATATGTAATGCTTTTACCCACAAGAAAGCATCAGAAGGAGCATCCATCAAGTCACCCTAAACTGGGCAGCTTAGCCTTCCCATTTTTTGAAAATGAGACAAGCGTTTACGCCGCCGAAACCGAAACTGTTACTCATCACAGTATTCAATTTTGCGTCACGTTTTTCAAGCACGATATCAAACGGTTTTGCGCCTTCATCCAGCTCAGTCACGTTGATGTTTGGAGCAATAAAGTCATTTTGCATCATCAGAACCGAATAAATCGCTTCCTGAACACCAGCAGCACCCAGACTGTGACCCGTCATTGACTTGGTTGAGCTGAGTGGAGGAACCTGACCTTCACCGAAAGCACGTTCCATTGCTTTAAGTTCTGTGATGTCACCCGCTGGAGTAGAAGTACCATGTGTATTTACATAGTCAATTTTATCGACACCGTGTTGTTTGGCTTCTTCTAAAGCCATCAGTACGCAACGTGTTGCACCTTCACCAGATGGTGCAACCATATCAGCACCATCACTGTTTGCAGCATAACCAACCACTTCAGCTAAGATATTTGCGCCACGCGCTTGCGCATGTTCCAAAGACTCAAGGATCACAAAACCGCCACCACCCGCAATCACGAAACCGTCCCGGTCCGCAGAATAAGGGCGTGATGCTGTTTCAGGGCTGTCATTGTATTTAGAGCAAAGCGCGCCCATGGCATCAAACAACAAGCTTTGTGACCAGTGATCTTCTTCACCGCCACCTGCCAGCATTAAATCTTGTTTGCCGAGTTGAATCAGGTTATAGGCATAACCAATCGCATCCGCAGAGGTTGCACATGCACTGGTAATGGTATGTGCCACGCCTTGTAATTTGAATGCAACGCCAACGTTAGCTGTAATAGTGTTGGTCATATTACGCGGTACAAAGAAAGGACCGACTTTACGCGCACCTTTGGTTTGCAATAATTCGTTCATTTCAATAACGGAAGCTGTTGAACCGCCACCTGAACCACCCGCAATACCATAGCGTGGGTTGCCAGCTAGGTCTTCAACCTTTAAACCGGCATGTTCCACTGCAGCAAGGGCTGAGTTATATGCATACATTGCACATACGCCCATAAAGCGTTTCAGTTTGCGGTCGATCCCGTCAAAATCCTGCTCGGCTGCAGCACTGACATGACTTTTGAAATTGAGTTCAGCATAAGTCGGATTAAAACGTGTTCCTGAAATCCCGTTTTGTAAAGAATGGTTTACATCCTCTAATGTATTACCAATACATGAGTTAATACCCATGCCAGTGATGACAACACGTTTCATCTACAGATCCTTATAGTTTGCTCTATGCTCAGCGGCAGATATCTGGGTTTTAAAATCGCCCAATCCAGCGCTTAGCCTTATTTCATGATGGGGAACATGATAGCAGAAAGACTTTTGAAATCTTATGGCAAATGTTATGCCGTGTGACAGTCGGTTGAGTTTGTGAGTCGGCGTGTACGGGTTTTACTAAATGAAACAGAATAAAGTTGAGATAAACGCTGACTACACCTAGTATTTATACCAAATACAAGCACATGAATGCTGAGGTAAAAAATGGTAAATGCTAATAATAAACAATCTAATGGTCTGATTTCGAATGCCTTTGGAGTGGCGAAAAAGTTCAGTTCAACTGGATTGGATTTATTGAATCATGTTGCGCCGGATTCGGTGACTAAAGCGCTGAAGCCTTCCAGCTCCGATCAGTTGATTGATGGTTCGGCGAAGACGAAAAGCGCTTTTTCAGCTAAAAAATATGATAATCCTCAGCAAATGCTTCGCGAGCATCTTCCAAATGTATCGCGCCAACTTCTCGGACGCCGTTTTAATACCGTGAATAATGTCGCGCATTTTGTTTCTCCCGATTTAACCGAAAAAGTGTCTAACTACTTTTATGATCGTCTGAATCAATTTAGTAATCAAACCAGTTCGGTTGATGCCATTCTGAATGAAGCGGGAGCGAAAGATTTAGAGGAATTGACTCAGGACGTCGATCGATCCAAGCGAATTTCACAGGCTTTGGGTGAACAAAACAAATGGATTGCGACGGTTCAGGGGGCAGTGAGTGGCGCTTCAGGGATGCTTGGCACCGCGATCGATATTCCTGCTTCTTTACTGATGGCATTGCGCACCATCTATCAAGTCGGTCGCTCTTATGGTTTTGACCTGAGCAAAGAAGATGATCAGGAAATCGTCCAGCATATCTTTAGACAGATTGACCTGAGCCTGATTGCGGAAAAACAGACCTTATTATTAGGTTTAAAAGCTTTAAGTAATACACTTAAAACTCATGATATCTCGCAGTTACAAGCCATGCTAGGTTCTGATAATGATGTCAGCGCCATCAAGCAATGGTTAAGTCGTCATGAGGGAGAGGCTAAATGGGAATGGATGAATCATCTGCCAAAAATTTCGATTCTGGAGCGATTAACCAAACTGACGCCTCTGGCGAGTGCTGGTATTGGGGCTGTATATAGCCATCGTTTTGTCGAGGATGTAAATCAGAAAGCTCAGGAAGCATTCTCGCATGCACGCCAATACCTGATTCAGCATCAGGATTCGCAATTGTCTCCTTATGCTGCCTATGAAAAAGCAGTCAGTTTGTTGCAACAGGCAACTCCGAAACTCCTAAATGGTGCCTCTCACGAAGTTGAGCCTGCGAAAGATAATCTGATCATGGATAAAGATATTGCGATTGAAGGCAATAACACGATTACCCAAGTCAAGCTGGTCAAAAAAGAGCAGAATGATCTGAGTTCTGAAGAAGCAGAAGTGAAGAAAGATGAAAAGGTGAGTGAAGGGCTGGAGGCGCTCAACGATGAGTTGGTTGAACCTGCGGCAGACAAGCAGTCGCAACAGCCGGCTTTAACCAAAACTTCATTTGACCCGGAAATCGAAGCTGAACTGCATCCAGAAGCTGCTGACGAGGGAGAAGCTGCTACAGAGACTTCACAGCAGGGTGCAGAGGATCAAGAAAACTCGGAAACTAAATCTGAAGCTCAAGACGTGATCAAAAAAGCTGGTAAAAATTCAAAAAAATAAGCGAATTTTGAAGGTAAATAAAAGCAAGCAAATGTCGTGAGAAACGGCATTTGCTTGGCTTGAGTAGGTTGACCAATTTTGCATCTTGAATTACAATTGCATGCCCTCAAAAAGTAGTAGTTTTTTGGGGCTTTTTATTAACGGGAGAATTGCCAAATGGCAACAACAAATCAGTTGATCCGCAAGGGTCGTACGACTTTAGTTGAAAAATCTAAAGTTCCTGCGTTGAAGGCTTGTCCACAGCGCCGTGGTGTTTGTACACGTGTTTACACAACTACACCTAAAAAACCTAACTCAGCAATGCGTAAAGTTTGCCGTGTTCGCTTAACTTCAGGTTTCGAAGTTTCTAGCTACATCGGTGGTGAAGGCCATAACCTACAAGAGCACAGTGTTGTTCTTATCCGTGGTGGTCGTGTTAAAGACTTACCAGGTGTACGTTACCATACCGTTCGTGGTTCTTTAGACTGTGCTGGTGTTAAAGATCGTAACCAGTCTCGTTCTAAATACGGTACTAAACGTCCTAAGAAATAATTCGTTAAGAATTAAGTTTTAAGAACGTAGAACCGCAATCCTTTATCGTCTCGCTTGTCTGATTTCTGCATTAATTTTGTGAAAATTCCAAGCGACGTATAGTAAGGCCAGCGAGTAGTACATGACACTTTGTACTCATGCTGGATAAACCTGAAGTGTCATCTTTATAGGTAGTTTAAAATGCCAAGACGTCGCGTAGTCGCTGCTCGTGAAATCCTTCCGGATCCTAAGTTCAGCAGCCAAACAATCGCTAAATTCATGAACCACGTAATGCAAGATGGTAAAAAATCTATTGCTGAAAGTATCGTTTACGGTGCTTTAGACCGCGTTCAAGAAAAATCTAAAGTAGACCCAGTTGAATTTTTCGAGACTACTCTTGAAAAAGTTCGTCCTATGGTCGAAGTAAAAGCACGCCGTGTTGGTGGTGCTACATACCAAGTTCCTATGGAAGTACGCCCATCCCGTCGTACTGCTCTAGCGATGCGTTGGTTAGTAGATGCTGCTGCTAAGCGTTCTGAAAAAACTATGGCTTTACGTCTTGCTGGCGAGTTGCTTGATGCATCTGAAGGCAAAGGCGCTGCGGTTAAGAAACGTGAAGATGTGCACCGTATGGCTGAAGCCAACAAAGCATTCTCTCACTACCGTTTCTAAGCAGATAAAACAGGCCCTATTCAGGAGGGTGATAAGACCGTCATGGTTTTGTCACCAAAGCGCTTTAAGTTGCTATGCAGCTTAAAGCGTCCTGTTTTAAACAACAAAATTTAGGAATGCTAGAAATCATGGCACGTCAAACCCCAATTTCTCGTTACCGTAACATTGGTATTTCTGCGCACATCGACGCAGGTAAGACAACCACTTCTGAACGTATTTTGTTCTACACAGGTGAGAGCCATAAACTTGGTGAAACTCACGAAGGTTCGGCAACTACGGACTGGATGGAACAAGAGCAAGAACGCGGTATTACCATTACCTCAGCAGCTGTAACATGCTTCTGGAAAGGTATGGGTAACCAGTTCGAACAACACCGTATTAACGTAATTGACACCCCGGGACACGTTGACTTCACGATCGAAGTTGAGCGTTCTATGCGTGTTCTTGACGGTGCGTGCATGGTTTACTGTGCTGTAGGTGGTGTTCAGCCGCAGTCAGAAACTGTATGGCGTCAAGCAAATAAATATAAAGTTCCACGTATTGCGTTCGTTAACAAAATGGACCGTACTGGCGCGAACTTCTTCCGTGCAGTTGAACAAGTTAAAACACGTCTTGGCGGTAATCCGGTGCCAATCGTTGTTCCAATTGGTGCAGAAGAAAACTTCCAGGGTGTTGTTGACCTAATCGAAATGAAAGCGATTATCTGGGATGAAGCATCTCAAGGTATGAAGTTCGAATATGGCGAAATCCCTGCTGAATTACTTGAGCTAGCTCAGGAATGGCGTACTAACATGGTTGAAGCTGCTGCGGAAGCATCAGAAGAACTCATGGACAAGTACCTAGAAGGCGAAGAGCTGACTAAAGAAGAAATCGTTGGTGGTATCCGTAAGCGTACATTGGCGAACGAAATCCAACCAATGCTTTGTGGTTCAGCATTCAAGAACAAAGGTGTTCAACGTATGTTGGACGCAGTAATTGAATTCTTGCCAGCACCGACTGACGTTGAAGCGATCAAGGGTATCCTTGATGACAAAGCTGAGTCTGAAGGTTCTCGTGAAGCGTCTGACGAAGCACCGTTTGCTGCGTTAGCGTTCAAAATCATGAACGACAAATTCGTTGGTAACTTAACGTTCGTACGTGTTTATTCTGGTGTTCTTAAAGCGGGTAGCCCGTGTTATAATCCAGTAAAAATGAAGCGTGAGCGTGTTGGCCGTATCGTACAGATGCACGCAAACGATCGTCATGATATCGAAGAAATTCGTGCGGGCGACATCGCGGCATGTGTAGGTCTTAAAGATACGACTACTGGTGATACATTATGTGATGAAAACCACGTAATTACACTAGAGCGTATGGAATTCCCAGAGCCAGTAATTGCACTTGCAGTTGAGCCTAAAACTAAAGCTGACCAAGAAAAAATGTCAGTTGCTTTAGGTCGCTTGGCGAAAGAAGATCCATCATTCCGCGTTCGTACAGACGAAGAATCTGGTCAAACGATTATTGCTGGTATGGGTGAGCTTCACCTTGACATCATTGTTGACCGTATGAAGCGTGAATTCGGTGTTGAAGCGAACATTGGTAAGCCAATGGTTTCTTACCGTGAAACGATCAAAAAGTCTGTTGAGCAAGAAGGTAAATTCGTACGTCAAACAGGTGGTAAAGGTAAATTCGGTCACGTATATGTACGTTTAGAGCCGATGGATCCTGAATCTGAAAAAGATTACGAATTCGTTGAAGAAGTTGTAGGTGGTGTTGTACCTAAAGAATTCTTCGGCGCGGTTGACAAAGGTATTCAAGAACGTATGAAGAATGGCGTTTTGGCTGGCTACCCAGTAGTTGGCATTAAAGCGACATTGTTTGACGGTTCTTACCATGACGTCGACTCTGACGAATTGTCGTTTAAAATGGCGGGTTCTTATGCCTTCCGTGATGGTTTCATGAAAGCGGATCCTATCCTTCTTGAACCGATCATGAAAGTTGAAGTAGAAACTCCAGAAGACTACATGGGCGATATCATGGGTGACTTAAACCGTCGTCGTGGTATGGTTCAGGGTATGGACGATCTTCCTGGTGGTACTAAAGCCATTCGTGCTGAAGTTCCATTGGCTGAGATGTTTGGTTACGCAACTCATATGCGTTCTATGTCTCAAGGTCGTGCGACTTACTCTATGGAATTTGCTAAATATGCTGAAACTCCACGTAACGTGGCTGAAGGCATCATTTCTAAGTTCCAATCTGGCGGTAAAAAAGGTGACGACGAGTAATCTTTCGATTACTATAAGCCCAAACTAATTCATAGTTAAACCCAAGTGCTCATGCAGTGATCCTGCATGAGTAGTTTAAAAAGGAAGATCTCATGGCTAAGGCTAAGTTTGAACGTAATAAGCCACACGTTAACGTGGGCACAATTGGTCACGTTGACCATGGTAAAACAACTTTAACAGCTGCAATTGCAACTGTATGTGCGAAGAAATTCGGTGGCGAAGCGAAAGACTACGCTGCAATCGACTCTGCACCAGAAGAAAAAGCACGTGGTATTACAATTAATACTTCACACGTAGAATACGATTCTCCAACTCGTCACTACGCTCACGTAGATTGCCCGGGCCACGCCGATTATGTTAAAAACATGATTACTGGTGCTGCTCAGATGGACGGCGCGATCCTTGTATGTGCTGCGACTGATGGTCCTATGCCACAGACTCGTGAACACATCCTGCTTTCTCGTCAGGTAGGTGTACCTTACATCGTTGTATTCTTGAACAAATGCGACCTTGTAGACGATGAAGAGCTTCTTGAGCTAGTTGAAATGGAAGTTCGTGAACTTCTTTCTACTTACGACTTCCCGGGTGATGACACTCCAGTAATTCGTGGTTCTGCTCTTCTTGCGCTTAACGGTGATGACAGCCAATACGGCGAGCCAGCGGTAGTTGCGCTTGTTGAAGCACTTGACTCTTACATTCCAGAGCCAGAGCGTGCAATTGACCTTCCATTCCTTATGCCAATTGAAGACGTATTCTCAATCTCTGGTCGTGGTACAGTAGTAACTGGCCGTGTAGAGACTGGTATCGTTAAAGTAGGTGAGTCTGTAGAAATCGTTGGTATCCGTGATACTCAAACTACTACAGTAACTGGCGTAGAGATGTTCCGTAAACTTCTTGACGAAGGTCGTGCGGGCGAGAACTGTGGTGTTCTTCTTCGTGGTACTAAGCGTGAAGACGTACAACGTGGTCAAGTATTGACTAAACCAGGTGCGATCAAGCCACACACTAAATTCGATGCAGAAGTATACGTACTTTCTAAAGAAGAAGGTGGTCGTCACACTCCATTCCTTAACGGTTACCGTCCACAGTTCTACTTCCGTACTACGGACGTAACTGGTGCGATCGCGCTTAAAGAAGGCGTGGAAATGGTTATGCCTGGTGACAACGTTGAGATGTCAGTAGAGCTAATCCACCCGATCGCAATGGACCCAGGTCTACGTTTTGCGATCCGTGAAGGCGGTCGTACGGTTGGTGCTGGTGTAGTTGCTAAAGTAACTGCATAATCGCTGATTGTGTAAGAAAAGCGCCTCTTTGAGGCGCTTTTTTTTGATTCAAACTTTTTATAAAACTAAAAATAGATTGTCGGACAATGATTTTAAAAGCTGTCCTTATCTGATATTGGCTTGACCTAAACTGCACTTATGTAAAAAAAATTACCACGTAATATACAGATAAGAATATGAATCTTACATTTTTGGGCCTGGATTGGCCTGATGGGAGTGGTCACATGAATGCGAAAGTAAATATTACCAATCGTGCGGGTGCAAGTTTTCCAGTTCGTCGCATGAACTTTGATTTTGATGCTGTACCGGAATATTGGATGAATGGTTCAGCAGGTCTCACTCATTTTATGACCGCATTATCTGCGCTATTTCCAGCAGGTGAAAAGTTTTTTATAGATTCAGTCCGCGCGGTACGTAACCATCCTGCAATTGCCAATAATGAAGCATTACAAAAAGAAATTTCTGCTTTTATTGGTCAGGAAGCCATGCATACTCACGAGCATATCGGCTTTAATACTTCTGCGCAAAAACATGGGCATGATGTCGAGACGCTTGATCGTTATACCGATAAAGTCATTCAAACGACACGTAAAGTCATGGCTAAACTGGGTAAGCCTGTGGGAATTACCCAAGAAATGGTAGATTTGACTGCAACTACGGCACTTGAGCATTTCACTGCAACCATTGCCTCACAGCTTTTGACCAATAGCCACATTCAGGAATTGATGACAGATGAAACCATGAAAACCATGTGGTTATGGCATGCTATCGAGGAAAATGAACATAAGGCAGTGGCTTATGATGTCTTCGAAGGGGTTTTTGGCAAAGGATTAAAAGCCTATGCATTGCGTACGTCTTCCTTGGTCATCGCAATGGCAACCTTATTTGTGGTGCAAAGCTATTTCCTCGCCCGTTTGCTTAAACAGGATCAGCAGTTTAATCTTGAGTCCTTAAAAGCCATTTATACCTATGCCTATAGTCCTTCTAAAGGTGTCATTACGGGTATGGCGAAAGAAATGCTGATGTATTTTAAACCGGGATTCCATCCGAATGATCATTATACAGATCAACTGTTGGCGACCTGGAAAGCCAAATTGGGTTTGTGACAGAACTGAAGATTGGAGAGCGACTAAAATCGCTCTTTTTTTTGCTCGATTTTTTGGATGAAGTTTCTATAATGCGGAGGTTGATTCTATATAAGATGAACGAAGATGATTCGTTTAATGCAAGCAGCGGATGTAGAAGTCGTTGCAAAGATTGAAAAATCAGTTCAATCACATCCCTGGACTTTCAAACAGTTCGAAGATGCTGTAACGGCTTATCAAAGTACCGTGATTGAAGTGCAAGGGCAGGTGGCCGGATTTTGTATTTTACAACCGGTGCTGGATGAAGCCAATTTATTGCTCATGGCAATTGATCCGGCACAGCAAGGTCAGGGTTTGGGCTATCAGTTGCTGGAGGCTTCAGTGACGATGCTAAAAAATAATCCGGTGCAGATTTTCCTGGAAGTGCGCGAGAGTAATCAGGCTGCGATCAAGCTTTATGAAAAATCAGGCTTTCATCAGATTGATCTGCGTAAGAACTATTATCCAAATGCCAACGGAAGCCGTGAACATGCCATCATTATGGTGAAAGCATGTACAGATGATTTTGCTAGTCTATTTAAATAATACAAACTGACGACCTTATTTAATAATCTGGTGATTCCATCCGCTGGGTAAGGTCGTCATTAATGAGTTTCCCAAGTGCTGAATCTCCGTGGCACTCAATGCATGATTTAAACGTCGCCATTGTCCATCGATCAAGAGTTCCAGTGGCAGATACTGAGATTTGTAATTCATCTTGTTGGAATGTGGCACCCAATAACCCAGATAGATAAATTGCAAGCCCAGCTTTTGTGCATGTTCAATCTGTTTCAAGATTGCAAAAGCACCGAGTGAACGACGATTTTCATCCGGATCAAAGAAGGTATAAACGGCAGAGATGCCATCATCCAGCAGGTCGCAAGTGGAAACGCTGATTAGACGCTCACCTTGCCATAATTCTAGAAAGAAGCTGTCGGTGCAGCTTTGCAATAAAAATTTTTCGAACTGATCCCGGGTGGGTGGGAACATATCGCCATCTGCGTGGCGTTCATTGATATAGCGTTCATACAGCGCATAATGTAGGTCCCCGGCGTGCTCTGGACTGGTAATTTTTATCACCAGATCCTGATTACGTTTCCAGGCTTTTTTTTGTGAACTGTTCATGCGGAATTCAGCAACAGGCACACGCGAAGACAGACATTGACGACACAAATGACATTCGGGGCGATACACGAAATCACCACTGCGACGGAAACCGGTACGTGACAGTTCCGATAAAGTTACGACATCAATTCGATGTGCGGGATCCAGAAAAACCATGCGCGCCGACTTGTTGGGCAGATAGCTGCAATCATGCGGCGGCGTAATATAATACTGTAAATCGTTCAGTAGGGCCTTTGGCTGATAAGAGTTCATAACAACTACCCTCTGTTATTTTCATTCACTTAAGCGCGCGTTTTGCGCTATTGTTTTACTTGAAAATACACCTTCCTGATACTTTTTCCAATCAATCGCAGGCTTTTTTACAATATCTTGTAAAGAATTAAGATAGGCTTGGCGAGAAAGTGTGCAGGCACCTAGGCTTAAAAGATGATCGTTGACCAGTTGGCAGTCGATCCAGGGTAGTTTATTTTCCTGTCCAATCAGCATTAAAGTATAGAAAGCCATTTTAGAAACATCGGTTTGCGTACTAAACATGGATTCACCAAAACAGCCTTGACCGATGGTCACACCATAAAGTCCACCCACGACGCGATCTTCATCCCAGACTTCAATGCTATAGCTATATCCTGCGTCAAACATGTCGCAATAGCCTGCGATAATATCTTCACTGATCCAGGTGTCGTCTGCATAAGCACGAGGTAGGGAGCAGGAACGAATCACTCTTTCAAAAGCATGATTGACCGTAATTTTATAGTCCTGCTTTTTCATATTACGTAGCAGGGATTTGCTCGGATGATAATCTTCGGGGCGAATAATGCAGCGTGGTTCCGGACTCCACCAGCAAATCGGATCACTTTCTGAAAACCAGGGAAATAATCCATGCGTATAGGCTTCATAAAGTGTGGAAGGGGAGAGGTCTGCACCAATACAAATCAGGCCTTCACCTTCAGGATCAACCTCGACCGGATTGGGAAAAATGAATTCTGAGGGAGGAAGTAAAGACATGGCAGACCCGATATAAATCTATAGATAAATCATCATCTCATTCTAGCAATAAAAAAGCCGCCCATAATGGACGGCGTTTTTATTCTTGCTGCTTAGTCTAGTTTACCCATCGCATCAAGATATTTTTCCGCATCCAGTGCAGCCATACAGCCTGACCCCGCAGAAGTAATCGCCTGACGATAAATGCTGTCTGCAATATCACCGGCTGCGAATACACCCGGTACCGACGTTTGTGTTGCATTACCTGCAGTACCGCTTTGCACCTGGATATAGCCGTCACGAAGTTCTAACTGGCCTTCGAACATGGTGCTATTTGGCTTGTGACCAATCGCCACAAACATACCCGTCACATCAATGTTTTGAGTAGAGTCATCTTGCGTTGATTTAATACGAACTGAGGTCACACCAGATTGTGCATCACCGAGTACTTCATCGACCTGATGGTTCCAGATAATGCTGATCTTGCCTTCTTTTTCTTTGGTAAATAAATGATCTTGCAAGATTTTTTCGGAACGTAAGGAATCACGACGGTGAACCAGAGTCACGTGAGAAGCAATGTTAGATAAATACAACGCTTCTTCAACAGCAGTATTACCACCACCTACGACCATTACTTTCTGGTTTTTATAGAAGAAACCATCACAGGTTGCGCAAGCACTGACACCTTGACCCATATAGGCTGCTTCAGATTCCAGACCGAGGTATTGGGCAGTTGCACCGGTACAGATAATCAGGGCATCACAGGTGAATTCTTCCATATCGCCTTTTAACACGAACGGGCGCTGGCTAAGATCCACTTCATTGATATGGTCATACACGATTTCAGTGCCAAAACGCTCTGCATGTGCCTGCATACGTTCCATCAATGCGGGACCAGTCAAACCTTCGGGATCACCCGGCCAGTTATCGACGTCAGTCGTCGTGGTCAGCTGACCGCCCAGTTGCAAGCCTGCAATCAGGGTAGGTTTCAAGTTTGCACGCGCTGCATATACTGCTGCGCTATAGCCTGCAGGGCCAGAACCTAAAATAATCAGTCGTGAGTGACGTGCGCTCATCAGCTGTATCCTTTTTTATTTAGAAATTTATTGAATTATACGTGAAACTGTATAACAGTGGTGTGAGATTAAAGTCGATATTATTGATCATTGAAATCGATTTGGGCTATATAGCATAAGTAACATTGTGCTTGCACAATAGTGCATCTTTTTTCACAGAACAGGTGCATAATATACATTTTATTGCGTCGCTTTTTTCAAGCATTGAAGCAAAAGAATATTCATGAAGAATTGGTTACAGGACAGTATATGACAGCGGTGTCGAGTGCCTATGCACAGCGCTTAGTAATGACATTATTTTTAGTCTCATTTGGGATTTATCTGTTTCTTGCAACAGTGACCTATACGCCATTTGATCCGGGGTGGATGCATATCTCGAGTGATACGCAGACGGTTTCGAATGCCAGTGGGGTAGCGGGTGCCTGGATTGCAGACCTTTTGTTTGGCTTTCTCGGTTGGGCAAGTCTGCTGATCCCTGTCTATCTGTTTATGGAAGCAATTCAGGTCTGGTGGCCGCGCAGCTTCCTGAACCGGCCATTTCGCTATGCTGCGCAATTCTTCCTGTTACTGACCACCTCAGCGCTATTGTTTTTATTCTGGCAAGTTCCTGCTGATACGCTGGATAATTCTTCCGGCGGTATTATTGGCTATGAATTAGGTCAGAGTCTGGAACAACTGCTGACAGTCTATGGTGCAGCATTCTTCCTGCTGGTGCTTTGGGTGGTGTTATTTACTTTGGCTTTTGGGGTGAAGTGGAACAAGACCTGGAGCAGCCTCAAAGCAACCCCTGCTTATTTACAAGACCTGTTCTACCGCAATGTGCCTGAAGGCATGTCTGATTTTGACCGGACTGCACCTGTCGCCAAAAAAGAGCCAGTCATTAGTGCAAAAAAAGTAGCGGTTGCAGTAACACCTGCGCCTGAGCATCAACTGGTAGAAATAGATCCGGTGGTGCGCGATCAGGTGGCTGAACGCTTATTTGATGATTTTGCCGATAAAGAATCACAACAACCGCAGTTTTATGAGGATATTCCTGAGGCTGAGCAGCAGGCTCCTGAGCCAGTCGAGACATTTAAGCAAGTACAGCAAGTGCCTCAACAGCCGGATCGTGTGGTAGCGACAGGCGAGGTGTGGCGTGCCTTACATTCAAATGAAGATCAGCGCCATAAACAGGATATTGATGCCTTACTCAAAGCAGCCGAAGAAGAACAGCTTAATTCTCCAGTCTCACATATAACCGCTCCTCAACCTGTTTCAGCACAGACTCATGCTCACACCAGAACCGCATCGGCTCCACATACAGGCCTGGACTGGGATGATGATGAAATCTTTGATGAACTTCTGGCTGCAGTTCCGCAAGGCAAAACTGCGACAGATGTGCATAGCCCATTCAATACCGCGCCGCCTGAAAAAACGTCAAGAATTGTAGAAGACATGACCAATGTTGCACCTGTCATGGCATCTATGACAACGGCACATGTCGTGAAAAATAGCGCATTACAGGCCGATCTGGATGACCTGGGTGATTTGCTGATTGAAGAAGAGCCAAGCCAGCCGGTACGCAGCTCTAGCTATGCCCAGTCTTCTGCTTTTGTTCAGGCCCCGATTCAGCATCAGGGTATAGAGCAACCAGCATCTCCTCCTTCTGCAACTCATGCAGCAGTACGCGAGGCTTTATCTAAAGAAGAATTTGTAGAAGCTTGGCAAGAAACGGCTGGTAAACCACATGATGAAGACGAGTTTGATTTTGATGCACCTTTAACCGATGCTTCAGGCCGTCCGATGTCACGTGCCATGCAGGTGGCAGAGCGCCGTAAAGATTTATCGCCGCTTCCAGGCCTGGATTTACTGGATGAGGTCGATCCTAATAAAAAAGTGAATTTTACCGAAGAGCAGCTGGCACGTTTATCTGAGCTGCTTGAAATCAAGTTGCAGGAATTCAACGTCAAAGCCAAGGTGGTAGAAGCACAGCCAGGCCCAGTCGTGACACGTTTTGAACTGGATCTGGCGCCAGGGGTAAAAGCCTCTAAAGTGACGAATATTTCGCGTGATCTGGCACGTTCGATGTCGATGGCATCAGTGCGTGTGGTTGAAGTCATTCCGGGCAAACCGTATATCGGAATTGAAGTACCAAACAGTACCCGTGAAATGGTCCGTTTGATCGAACTTTTGACCATTCCAGCCTTTACTGATCCGAATAGTATTCTCTCTATGGCAATGGGTAAGGATATTTCCGGTAATCCGGTGATTGCTGATCTGGGGAAAGCGCCGCATATGCTGGTGGCAGGGACCACAGGTTCGGGTAAATCAGTGGCGGTCAACTCGATGATTCTATCGATGTTGCTGAAATATACCCCAGATGAATTGCGTCTTATTCTGATCGATCCGAAGCAGCTAGAACTGGCGAACTATAATGATATTCCACATTTGTTGACGCCTGTAGTTACCGATATGAAAGATGCGGTCAGCGCATTGAACTGGTGTGTCAATGAAATGGAACGTCGTTATAAACTGATGTCTTTCCTGAAAATCCGTAAACTGAGCGACTATAACCGCAAGGTGGAAGAGGCAATTGCCAATGGTGAAGACCTGATCGATCCAACCTGGAAAGCCAGCGATTCTGTTGTCGGTGAACGTGCGCCGCGGTTAACACCGTTGCCTTCTATTGTGATTGTCGCGGATGAATTCGCGGATATGATCATGCAGGTCGGTAAAAAAGCCGAAGAAATGATTACCCGTCTGGCACAAAAATCACGTGCGGCCGGTATTCACCTGTTGCTTGCGACCCAGCGTCCATCAGTAGATGTGATCACCGGTCTGATCAAAGCCAATATTCCAACGCGTGTCGCGCTACGTGTGAACTCCAAGATCGATTCGCGTACCATTCTGGATGCAGGTGGTGCAGAAGACTTGCTCGGTCATGGTGACATGCTATTCCTCGGCCCGGGTAAAATTGAACCTGAGCGTGTACATGGTGCGTTTATTGCCGATGATGAAGTCAACCGGATCTGTGATGCATGGCGTGAACGTGGTTCACCAAATTATGTCGAAGAGATCCTGACACCATTTGATGAAGAACCATCCAGCCGTGGTTTTGAAGATGGTGGCGACGGTGGATCAGACCGTGATGCGCTGTATGACCAGTGTGTAGCTTTTGTCTTGGAAACCCGGAAGGCTTCCACTTCATCCTTACAACGAAAATTCAGTTTGGGCTATAACCGTGCTGCACGGATCATTGACCAGATGGAAGAAAATGGCATTGTCAGCGGCATGGGTGCCAACGGCAAACGCGAGATTCTGGTTTAGTTTCAGTGTATCTTCAATAAAAAAGCCTGCTTTCAAAGCAGGCTTTTTTATGTATTTTTGACTCAGGCAAATTTTGCCAATACATCCAGAAATTCGGCACTTTGACGCGGGAAAGTGGCAATCACGTCATGAATCCGTTGTCCTTCCGGATTGGTTGCATTGACATCACGGCCATCAGCGACAAATTTCGTCAACAGGCGTTCATAATCGAATGGACGCATATGCTTGAAAGCATGATAGAGTACGTGAAAATCAGCATTAACACCTGCAGGAGGAAGCTGATTTAAATAGGCAAATACACGCTCATCTGACCATTCTTCGTTAAAGGTCGCTGGTTGAGATAATGCCATCGCAATTTCCTTGATCTAATGTAGTTTTTTCGGCATGAAAAAAGGCAAAATATGAGACTAGATTAGCAAAGCACTGCTTTGCCTAGTCGCAAGACTTGAAGCTATGCTTCAAGTGTGCGGAATATAGCTAAACTACTATTTCTACCACTCTCATATTTTGCCTTGAATCAATTTACTTGACCAATCAAAAATCAGATTATCGTTCTTCAGGTAAATTGATATTCATTTCAAGCATTTCAATATTGGCTTCAGAACGAACCTGCATTTGAATATGCTGTTCATCGACACCACGAACATAACGATTGACCACTTGCATGATTTCAGTCTTCATCTGGTCAATTTTGTCCTGGCTCAAGCGACGACCCAAGCCTTGTTCGGATGCAACGATCACCTTCAAACGGTCTTTAGCAGTCCGTGCGCTTGATGGCTTCTCCTCACCACTAAAAAGTTTACTCCAGAATCCTGCCATGTCTACGCTCCAAATAGTCGTGCTAACCAGCCCTTAGGTTTTACCTCAATATGACGGTAAGGACGCTCTTCACCAAGGAAACGCGCCACCAGGTCATCATAAGCCTGACCCGCTGAAGCCTCAGTGAAAAGAATCACTGGCTTACCTTCGTTTGATGCTTGTAAAACGCTTGGACACTCAGGAATAACACCTAGGGTCGGTACACGTAAAATATCCTTAGAAATATCGTCAATCGTCAGCATTTCCTGTTTATCGGCACGTTCCGGATTGAAACGGGTAATACACAGATGCTTACGGATGCGACCTTCGTTTTGTTCTACTTTTTTTGTTTTGCTATCGAGCATACCAATGATACGGTCAGAGTCACGGACTGAAGAAATTTCAGGGTTGGTCACAATGATCGCTTCATCCGCATGGTACATGGCCAGAATGGCACCACGCTCGATACCGGCAGGTGAATCACAAATAATATAGTCAAATTCCTGCGAAAGCTCATCCATTACACGTGCTACACCCTCATCGGTTAAGGCATCTTTATCACGTGTTTGGGAAGCAGGTAAAATATATAAATTCTCAATATCTTTATCGCGAATCAGTGCTTGTTGTAATCGTGCTTCGTTATTTAAAACATTCACAAAATCATAAACTACACGGCGTTCACAGCCCATAATCAAATCAAGGTTACGTAAACCTACATCAAAATCAATAACAACAGTTTTGTGACCACGTAGGGCTAAACCTGTTGCAAAAGATGCACTTGTTGTAGTTTTACCTACACCACCTTTGCCTGATGTTACGACAACAATTTTCGCCACCGAATCCACTCCTGTTATGGTTCAAATCCCCTGTTTAAAATGGGGTTTTTGGTGTTTATTTATACATTAAAATTGTAGAGCTTCAAATACAAGCTCTTGTTGATCATTCAAGTAAATATGCACTGATTTTTTGACCACATGCGGAGGAATGTCATCCGCTACGCAATAGGTGCCTGCGATCGAAATCAGTTCTGCTTCGAGGCTATGACAGAAAATGCGTGCTGCAGTATTGCCACCCGCACCCGCAATGACCCGACCACGTGCGCTGCCATAAACATGAATATTGCCTGAAGCAATCACTTCTGAGCCACTGTTGATACCGGCATTAATAATAATGTCGCCATTATGCTGCACGATACATTGGCCGGTACGCAGGATTTCATCATGATATGAGGTGATATGCGCGACGATCGGAGCAGCAGGTGCTTGATTATCATTCACCGCTGTAGGTTCTGGTTTAACTTCCACGACCTGTTCTTTGGTGGCTTTAATTTCTTCTAACTGGCGATCAGGTGGCAGTACCGGGAACTGAATGGCACGTGCCTGATCTCCAAGTAAGCCTTCAGTAACAGCCATAGGCTGTACATCCAGACTGATTAATAGTTGAATCAGCGCAATGAGTTCCTGTTCAACTGAACTTTCAATGACTGCCAAAGTGCCGGGTGGAAATGCTGCTTGTAATTTTGGGCTAAGTTGCTGGCGGATTGCATCATGATCATTGGTATCTAGGCTAATGCGTATCGCATTGACCATTCTGCCTTTTATCCGTATATCAGCCATAATTCTTCCTTAAATACTTCTGACGTGCTGGTTTTGTGTCGAAGCAATGTTGTAAATAGTGCAAATCCTAGAACAAATTGCAGTAATTCTCTAGCGATCTCAGTTATTTTTTTATGCGAACAGAACCGGACGGATTGATCTGATTCTGTACTTTAAACTTTACTTATCTATTGAGCTCTGATTTTGCTCATGTTCTTCTAAAATCTGTTGCCACTGTTTGACTTTTACCTGTTTTCGGATTGCTTCAAGTGTTTCAAAAACAGCCGATTCGACCAATTTATCAATATGTGGATTATGTTCAATCTGAATCTGGCTGATTTTATCTGAAATTAGGGTAAAAGTCGGATTTTCTTTTTGACCTGTGTGGGTAAATGGTTCAATCAGTCCTTGCGTGATATTTTCTCCGAGGCGTTGACCAATACTTTGAATTTGCTGTTCAATCCGGCTACCTACGATTGGAATCAAACGTAATAATTGGGTCAGTTCTGGAGTATCTTCAATCGCCTGATTCACTACTTGCCCTACATTTTTAGCGATCATGGAACGTTGTGACTGTAATTCCCTACCTAAAGACTCCTGCAAGATATCTGCCAAGGCAATGGCCAGTAATTTACGGTGATGTTCCACTAAATCATCAATTAACTGTTTATGTGATGTACTTGTGGTCAGTTCACGCTTGATGCTGTCCAGTACGGTCAGTACCACCCGGCTGGAAAGCTCTTCCATCAGCATGTTGTAATAAAAGTTGCCTTGGCGATACCAGCGATTGGGAATTACTTTATAACCATGGCTATGCAGGTTGTAGCCAATCGCGACCGCACGCAGCAGGCGCAGGAAACGTAGCTGAGGGATAATGGATAAAATTTCATACCAGTGCACAAAAGGGAAGAACCACCAGCGTCGATGATGACGCAGGACAATTGCGATAACCCAGCGGGCCAGTAATTCACAGACCAAGAAGGTGGTAAACCAGCCCTCGGTAATGATGACCCAAGGGCGTAAATCACTTTTATAAAACTGCAACACTTCGGGTAAACGAATGAAGTCAAACAACCACTGACCAAAATCGCTCATTAAAATGGCGTTGGCACTGAGACAGAACAGGTTGATGACGATCAAAACCATCATGAAAATGTCGTAAATCAGTGCAATTTTCCAGCCCCAGGTTCCTTTACGAACAAATTTAAATGAGCTGGACGTAATGTCCGGGTTGTCGTTCTTCATAATTACTCGGTTACAGATCCGACCGGGGCTTGGGCAAAGTTCTGCTGCATTTGTGCGATGAGCTGATCTTTTTCAGTCCAGATTTGATCAATCCATTTTTGAAAACGTGCACGATATTCAGAATCATCTTCATAATTGCCGCCCAGTACCCAGTCAGGAATATCAATTTTTCTTAAATTTACCGCAATACGTGGCACTTCACCTAACCAAAATTCACCATAGCCCGGAATACCGTCGGGATAAACAATGGTCATGTCGACCAGCGCATCAATTTCATCGCCGAGAATACTCAGTGCCAATGCCAGACCACCGGCTTTAGGTTTCAGTAAATGTGTATAGGGAGACTGCTGCTGATCATGCTTTTCTTGGGTAAAACGCGTGCCTTCCAGATAATTTAACAGGGTAAAAGGCTGACTGATCAGCTGTTCACAAGATTTGCGTGCTTCTTCCATATCCCGGTATTTCAGCGCAGGATTCTTGGCGATCTGTTCCTTGCTATGCCGCTTCATCATCGGGAAGCCTAAGATTTTAAAGGCCTGACCCACAAAAGGAATAAAAATAAGTTCCCATTTGGTAAAGAAGCGCGTCAGGGGCATACGGGTCAGACCGAAGTATTGATTGACAGTAGTATCGACCCAGCTTTGATGATTACAGGTCATCAAATAACGGCCCTGCATATTCAAATCCAGTGATTCATCTACGCTGATTTGCCATTGCGTGTTTTTCAGCACATGCTCAATCAGCCAGTTATTGACCCCTAACCAGCTGTTGGTAATCTTGATATTGGTTTCATCCACTTTTGCGGATTTTTTAAAAATTTTGGTTAAACCCAAGGCCAGCACCGGGGGGCCATGAAAAAAAGTACTGCCAGTCATGACTGAAGTGACCGTCAGGCCACGTGCCAGTTTTTTTAAAGTCGGTTGCTTATTGCTATTCGATGACATATCCAAACAGTCCCCACAGATTAATCACTTAAATTTTTTCATATTTTGAGTAATATAGAGACAGTTAGGCAAATAAAAAAGCCTAAACAGGAAACTATGAAGATATTGTGACGAACTACTTGGTTTTAGTTACATATAAACATTACAAAATATTACTAAACGATTTATTATTAACAAAAATTCAATGGTTAGCCCATTCAATTTAAATCATTATCTCGCTTAACAACAAAGCATACAACAAGGAGTCATGCGATGCGTGCACTAGTCATTTCAGCAGCTGTAGCAGGGGCCGTAGCACTTACAGGTTGTCAATCAACTGGTAATAACATCGGTGGTGTGGAATATGATAAAGCGGCTCTAGGTACTTTAATTGGTGCTGCAGCTGGCTACGGCGTTTCTAAAAGTAATGCAAATACTAGCCGTCAAAACAACCGTGCAGCAGCAATTGGTGCTGTTGTAGGTGGTGCAGCGGGTGTCTATCTGGATAACAAAGAGAAAAAATTACGTCAAGCAACGGCCGGTACTGGCGTAGACGTTAACCGTAATGCAGATGGTTCGATTAACCTTGTAATGCCAGGCAGCATTACATTTGATACGAACAAGTCAAATATCAAACCAAACTTCTATGGCACTTTGAACAAAGTGGCGCAAGTATTAACTGAAGATAACCAGAGCGGTATTCTTGTGACTGGTTATACAGATAGTACGGGTAATGACTCAATTAACTTGCCATTGTCTCAAGCACGCGCAAACTCTGTAGCGACTTACTTGGCAGGCCAAGGTGTTTCACGTACACGTATTAATGCTCAAGGTTTAGGTTCAGCGAACCCAATCGCAGATAACACAACTGCTGCGGGTAAAGAACAAAACCGTCGTGTAGAAATCGCGGTATATGCAGTTCAATAATTCTTGAACGCTTAAGAAAAAACCACCTTCGGGTGGTTTTTTTATATCTGAACATTGACCTGATTAATCGTATTTTAAATTAGGCAACTGACGCAGAGATGACTATAATCGGAGCCGAATCTAGAAGAGGAAGCCATATGTCACTCGCCAGTCAGTTAAATGACAAGCAACTTGAAGCCATGAAATACACTCAAGGACCCTTGTTAGTACTTGCAGGAGCGGGTTCAGGCAAGACTTCAGTGATCACGCGAAAAATCGCATATTTAGTCAAGCATTGCGGGATTCCTGCACATCGTATTACTGCGATGACCTTTACCAACAAAGCGGCACGTGAGATGAAAGAGCGTGTCAGCAAATTGTTGACGCGTGAAGAAAGTAAAGGGGTTTCAGTTTCGACCTTTCATACCTTTGGCCTGAATATGCTGCGCCTGGAGCTGAAACATACCCCACTGAAAAATAATTTCTCGATTCTGGATGCTGACGACTGTAAACGCATTCTGATGGATCTGATGCAGCGTGACAATTTATCCGGTGCAGAAAGCAAAGAACTGATCGCCAAAGCCATGAAAATGATTTCGGACTGGAAAAATGATCTGATTCCACCGGAGCAAGCCCATACCACCTGTGAAACTGCCGAAGATGTACAGTTCGCGCATTTATATCAGCTTTATGAACGTAATTTGCGCGCTTATAACGCCGTGGATTTTGATGACCTGATTGTGATGCCAACGCGCTTGCTGCAGGAAAATGCCGAAGTCCGTGACAAATGGCAAAATCGTGTGCGTTATCTGCTGGTCGATGAATATCAGGATACCAATACGGCGCAGTATATTCTGGTAAAATTACTGGTTGGCGTGATGGGACAGTTCACCGCCGTAGGAGATGATGACCAGTCGATTTATGCCTGGCGTGGGGCTAAACCGGAAAATATGGCTTTGTTGCAGCAGGATTTTCCTAATCTGAAAGTGATCAAGCTGGAACAGAACTATCGTTCGACCAGTCGTATTCTGAAAGCAGCGAATACGGTGATTGGCAATAATCCGCATATTTTTGATAAAAAGCTCTGGTCGGACAAAGGCCATGGTGAAGTGATTCGTGTGATTACCTGCCGCAATGATGATGATGAAGCAGAACGCGTGGTTAAAGACCTAATCACACATAAATTAATGAATGGTAAAAGCTGGAAAGATTATGCAGTGTTGTACCGCGGCAATTTCCAGGCGCGTATTTTGGAAACCCATTTACGTCAGATGCAGATTCCGTATAAATTGTCTGGTGGACAGTCCTTCTTCGCGCGTGCTGAAATCAAGGACATGATGAGCTATTTACGCCTGATCATTAACCCTGAAGATGACAGTGCATTTTTACGAATTATCAATACGCCAAAACGGGCGATTGGTCCGGTAACGCTGGAAAAGCTCGGCTTATTTGCTCAGGAAAATAATCTGTCACTTCTGGCTGCGGCAGCGGATCAGCGTCTGACTATGGCGATTCCGAAAAAGGCCACCACCCAATTGGCTGAATTTGCCGATTTTATTGAGGGCTTTACCCGCAATTTACTGGATGATGATGAACCAGTCCCGATCATCCGCCAGATGATGATTGAAGCTGGTTATATCGATTACATCAAGGAAACTGCAGCCACGCCAGCACAAGAAAAAACCAAGCTCGACAATATCGAAGTGCTCTACAGCAGTATTCAGAGCCTGATTAACCGCGCTGAAGATGTCGACGAAAAAAATATTGAAAGTGTGATTCGTAAAATGGTGTTGCTGGATATGCTGGAGCAGCAACAGGAAGAAGAAGACACCGATAAAGTCAACTTATTGACCTTGCATGCGTCCAAAGGTCTTGAGTTTCCTTATGTCTATTTAATTGGGCTGGAAGAAGAAATTCTGCCGCATAAAAATTCGATCGCTGCGGAAACCGTCGAAGAGGAACGCCGTCTGATGTATGTGGGGATTACCCGTGCACGTCAGGGCTTGACCATTACTTTGGCAGAACAACGCAAGGCGGGCGGGCAGATGAAGCAAATGACCCCAAGCCGTTTCCTGGATGAATTACCAGAAGATGAGCTGGAATGGTTAGGTCGTAAGAAAAAGCTGGCAGGCAACATCGATCCGAAATTACAAGCCCAACATTATCTGGATAATTTGCGTAATCTTATCAAACGATAAGGCGCAAGGCTTGCTCTTATTTTAAATGAAACAACAGGAATGAATACATGAAAGTTCAGGTGAAAGTCCTTGACTCGCGTCTTGGTCAGGAATGGCCATTACCGACTTATGCTACGACAGGTTCAGCGGGGCTGGATTTGCGTGCGTGTGTTACAGAAACTACGATCATTGAACCAGGCCAGACTGTTTTGGTAAAAACTGGTTTAGCAATCTATATTGAAGATCCTGCATTTGCTGGTCTGATTTTGCCACGTTCGGGTTTGGGGCATAAACACGGGATCGTGTTGGGTAACCTGGTGGGTTTAATCGATTCTGATTATCAGGGTGAATTGATGGTATCTGTGTGGAATCGTAGCCAGACGGCTTTCAGCTTAGAGCCAGGTGAACGTTTGGCGCAGTATGTCTTGGTTCCTGTGATGCAGGCTGAATTCGATCTGGTGAATGAATTCGAAGCCACTGAACGCGGTGTTGGCGGTTTTGGTCATACGGGTAAAAACTAAGTTTTAATCGTGACTTACATTCATTAACTGGATGTAAGTCATTTTTAGTTGATTAGATTCAATATTAAAAAAATGAGTGGGTTGAAATATATTTAAAAATAAAACCTTATTTTCTGGCCAAATAGAGTTCTTTAAATCTAAAATTGATGTAGTGATCAAATATCTAATCAGATGAAACTCAAAATAAATATAATTAAATAATCATTATTTAATTACAAGAACCTTATAATTTAGGACTTACGCACTGTTATTTATAGACTCTCTGTGGTAGCAGATGATTTTTATCGAGAATAAAGTCATCAATGAAGTTTTTGATAATTGGTCTAAATAATTTCTTCTGCCAACGATATACATTTTCAAAGATCCGCTCAAACTGGTTCTTTTGTATCTCAACGTAGGCCATCAAGGCTGAAAAAATATGATTCAAAATCAGTTTAGACCGTCTTACCTGAAACTTTTCAATATGACAAACCTGTTTAATCACCCGGTGATATTGTTCTATTTTCCAATGACTTGAATGTAATTCATGAAAACCCTCAAAGGATAATAAATCATCTTCATCTTGATACACAATATAAAACCTCTGCTGTTCTTTTAACTGAGTCTTAAATAATTGTACAAAGCCAAAATCTTTGAGCCAGACCACTTGACCCTGATGGAAATTTGGCAATAAACGCAGTTGAAACCATTGTCCTTTTTCAGGGGAAACCTTACGGTTACAGTCGATACCAAACATAAATCGAATACCATGTTTTCTTATGGTTTTTAGATTTCCAGTCGATGAATACCAACTATCACCTGAAATAAATTGAATCTTTGCACCCCAACTAAGTACTTCACTTAACATATCCATAAAGTAATCATTCTTGGTTTTACTTTCAGATTTGTCATAAATTCGGAAATTAATTGGAATATTTTGACCATTTTGATCTGTCGCATACAAGGTAATGAGATTAATACCCTTGACGGATCGGTGGTGTTTGCCTGACCAAAAATAGCTAACCAAGTCCATATGTTGACTATATGGTTTATCTAAAACAGTATCATCAATACTGACTATAAGCTTATTATTATCAATATGTTGAATTGCTTCTTGATATAGGTCGTGAGGTGTGTAGTCTTCACGCTCTAGAAAGCGATTTACACTATCATGCGAGATATTATAAGTCTCGGCAAGTTGTGTGCAGCTAATAGAGTTCGGTTCTGTCATGAGAAAGCCCATATAAATGGGTAATGTACAAGTTGCTGTAGAAGCATGTTTAGTTCGTCTGATCACAGATACGTTATAAACTATTGTAATACTTTTTTGAATCCGTCAATGCGTAAGTCCTATAATTCTAAAGTTGTAGATTATATTTTTATAATTGATTGTTACATTGAAATCGTTTAAAAATAGCAGGTCTTAAAACAAAAACAAATGTTTAAAGTCATTATGATGAAATCATCATTTTAAATCTCCTTATTTTAACGAATAGTGAAAAGACAGTTTTATGGGATCTATGAATCATCCATTCCCCATGCATATCTTTCGTGCCTATGACATACGCGGTAAAGTCAGTCTATTAGGTGCCGGGATCATTGATGCAATTGCCCACGGTTTAGCCCAGCAGTATCAGGCTGCGGGACAGACACGTGTCGCCATTGGTTATGATGCACGCATCAGTAGTCCGGCTTTTGCCGACATCATTGCCCGTATTTTTAAAGACTATTCGCTGGAAGCCACTATTATAGGCTGTTGTTCCAGCCCGATGCTGTATTTCACCGCACGCCAGTTTGATGGCAATGGCATTATGGTCACCGCCAGTCATAATCCTAAAGAAGATAATGGGATTAAATGGATTATTGATGGTGAACCACCTTGTCCTGAGATGATTCAACAGGTGGCTCAACTGGCAAAGTCGCATTGCGATAGCCAGCTACTTGGTTTAGCCGAACTGCCGCATCAGATTATTCCAGAGTTTTGCCTGCAGTATCAGCAGGGAATATTAGAAGATATTCAATTAAAGCGCTCATTTAAAGTGATTCTGGATGGTCTGCATGGCTCCGCCGGACGTTGTGCCGACTTGGTACTCAGAAAAATGGGCTGTGAAGTGACTGCTTTACGTTGTGAGGCCAATGGACATTTTCCGGATCATGCGCCGGATCCTTCGCAAGACAAACATCTTGAGACTTTACGTCAAACCGTCATGCAACAGCAGGCTGATCTCGGTATTGCCTTGGACGGTGATGGAGATCGCCTGGTTCTGATTGATGAACATGGTCAGATTATTACTGCAGATCAGTTATTATGTCTGTTTGCCGAAATTTGTCTCAGTGATTCAGCACCATGCCAATTTGTTTATGATGTGAAATGTTCAACTCTAGTTCGAGATACAGTGCAACGTCTGGGCGGGGAACCGGTGATGATTCGTACTGGCAGTTCATTTCTCAGAACCTATCTGAACCAGTCTCAGCATCAGGCGATTTTTGGTGGGGAATATGCTGGACATTATGTCTTTAATGATGGTCGCGGCTGGGGCTATGATGATGGCCTCTATGCAGCGCTCAGAGTCATGGAATATCTCGACCAAACGGGACAAACTCTGGCACAGGCCTTGGCAGCTTATCCAAAACGACATGGTACTGAAGATCTTTATATTTCAACGCGCCAAGTGCGTCCAGTTGAGCTTTTAAACTTCGTTGAACAACAATCCGCAAGAATTCATGCGCAAATCAGTAAAATTGATGGGATACGTCTTGATTTTGAGGATGGTTTTGGCATCATTCGAGCATCCAATACAGGTGAGTATTTCACGGTGCGCTTTGATGCCAATAATGCCCAAGGTCTGAATGAAATTCGTCATCTGTTTGTAGCCATGTTGCGTGACCGTTACCCAGAGATCGCTCAAGACATTTTAGATGCTCAATAAGGAGAGGCGAATGCCAAATCAACAAACAGGCATCGACAAAGCACAGATTTTGACAGAAGCTTTGCCGTATATTCAACGCTTTGCGGGTAAAACCCTGGTGGTAAAATACGGCGGTAACGCGATGACCGATCCTGAGCTGGAAAGTTCATTTGCACGTGATATCGTATTATTAAAAACAGTCGGTATTAATCCGATCGTGGTACATGGTGGTGGCCCGCAAGTCGATTCCATGCTGAAACAGCTGGGCCGCGAATCAGACCGTATTGACGGCATGCGCGTGACTGATCCTGCGACCATGGAAGTAGTCGAGATGGTACTTGGCGGTAGCGTTAACAAATCTATCGTGAACCTGATTAACCAGCATGGTGGTCGTGCGATTGGTCTTACCGGTAAAGACGGCAACCTGATTCGTGCGCAAAAGCTGCTGATGGAAAAAGTGGCTGAAGATGGTTCGGTTCAGCAAATTGATCTGGGTCTGGTCGGTGAAGTTGTCGGTGTGAAAACCGATGTTCTGGAAATGTTCACCAATAGTGACTTTATTCCAGTCATTGCCCCGCTAGGCGTCGACGAAGAAGGCAATACCTATAATATCAATGCTGATTTGGTCGCTGGTAAAGTCGCTGAAGCCCTAGGTGCAGAAAAACTGATTCTACTCACCAATATCACCGGTGTCTTGGATGAAAATAAAAACCTGTTGACTGGTTTGACCACTCAAGAAGTCGATCGTCTGATCGAAACTGGCGTGATTTATGGCGGCATGATTCCAAAGGTCGGTTGTGCGCTGGATGCGGTAAAAGGCGGCGTCGTAAGTGCACATATCGTGGATGGCCGTGTACCTCATGCCAGCTTACTAGAAATTTTCACCGATCATGGTGTGGGCACCCTCATTACCAATCGTGCCAATCCGCATCGTTCTTAAGCCAATTTTTGCGAAAAAGAGTCTCAATAGAGACTCTTTTTTATTTGGATTTCTTATAGCCACCTATTTGAAAGGACTGGGACAGTCATGCACAATAAGCTTCTAAGTAAATAGAGAGCTGAAACCAGACCATGTGCCAACTGCTCGGAATGAATTGTGCCACCCCGACGGATATTACTTTTTCTTTTCGCGGGTTTTCCCAGCGGGCGGGCATTACCTCTGATCATGCGGATGGTTTCGGGATTGCTTTCTTTGAAGATAAAGCCTGCCGTCTGTTCGTCGATAACCAGTCCGCGATTGAATCACCGATTGCCGAGCTGGTACGTAATTATCCAATCAAATCACGCAATGTGATTGCCCATATCCGTAAAGCGACCCAAGGCAAAATTAATCTGGAAAACTCGCATCCTTTTAGCCGTGAACTTTGGGGGCGGCAATGGATTTTTGCCCATAATGGCGATTTATATGATTATTTTCCTGAACTGTCAGGGCGCTTTACCCCAGTCGGAAATACCGACAGTGAGCGTGCCTTCTGTTACCTGCTGGATCAACTGGTGAAACGCTTTGGCTATCATGAGCCGAAACTGGATCAGGTTTTCGATCTTCTAGCTGAAATTTCACCTGCAATCGCGGAGCATGGCACCTTTAATTTCTGCCTGTCGAATGGTCAGGCGCTGTTTAGCTATGCGATTACTAAACTCCACTGGCTGGTACGTGAATACCCGTTTAGACCGGCTCAGCTGATTGATATTGATGTCGAAGTGGACTTTAGTCAGGTCACGACCCCTGAAGATCGCGTCGCAGTGATTACCACTGAACCATTGACCCAGAATGAAGAATGGACTGCCTTCCAGCCCGGTGAAATGATCCTGTTTCAGCATGGGGCGAAAGTACGTTCTCAGTTGACACATGTTGAACGTCTGGAACGTGAACGTCTTGATCCTTCCTTAAAACGCGTCACGCGAGCTGATCAATATTAAAACGCGATCAAAGACGGAGTTTAAACTCCGTTTTTTTATATTTTTAAATAGGAAAAAATCTAAGAATAAATAAAGGTTTATTACAGTTTTTGGTTAATTAATATCTTAGCCTTTTACTCAGGATAAATTATTTTTAATTATATATAACAGAAACTTAAAATGAAAAAGCCGGATTTAGGCGGAAAGCCGACTAATTTGCTTCATTTTTATTTGAATCAATACGCTATATGCTCATTTTCACGTTATAAGTCCTTAATATTTATAGGTGGTCGTAATGAAAATGAAATGGGTTCCAGATTATAATACTGGTATCGATGTGATTGACGATCAGCACAAACGAATTCTCGATTATATCAACGAAATTGATGCCAATACCGAGCGTGCCCGTATTAAACAGATTCTCGACAATATTATTGATTATACCCAGTCGCATTTCACCTTTGAGGAATCTCTTCAGGAAGAAGCCGGCTATAAATATCGGGTGCCGCATAAACGTGTGCATGACCTGTTTATTAAAAAAATCGAGTCTTATCGTGACCGTTTTGAACTGGGACAGTCCATTGAATCAGAGCTGCACGAAGTATTATCGAAATGGCTGATTAACCATATTCAGCACGATGACGCCGATTATGTCGGTGCCGTAAAAGAAAATATGATGGGGATCATCAAGGAAAAAGAAAAGAAAACAGGTAAAAACTGGTTCGCTCGTTTCTTCTCATAATAAAAGACGTAACGAGATAACAAAAATTAAAATCTAATTATAATTTTTGCGCAGCAAATCACTGTCATGGTGGTTTGCTTTTTGTTTTTGATTTTCACCGCTTCACAAGGCAAAATAGCGCTAGATTTTTATAGGAATGCATCATGCAGGACAATGCTATGTCAAAATGGTTATCGCCGCTGATGGCTTTCTGTTTATCGTTTATTATCATCGCGACGCTCGCACCGATAACCGGTATCCAGATTGATCGTCAGCTGGATTTCTGGATGCTCTGGTTGGCCACCATGCTGATTCTGGCGCTTCCAGTCTGCTACTTGGAAATTGCTTTGGCCAAGCGCTCTAAAACAACGCCATTACAGGCGCTGTCGACGCTGACCCGTGAAGCTGATGCGTCACAGAAATGGCGTATTGTCGGCTGGTTAAGTGTGATCTTTATTCCGTTTTTGGCAGGTGCCATGCTGAACAATGCCAGCAATGTTCTGGCGATTGCTGCACTTGATCTTGCACCCAATCTTCTGTTGATTGGATTGGCAATAGTAGCGTTGGCCCTGTCACTGCTACCGCGTCAAATTTTATTGGCTGTTACCACGATTGGCGTACTGGCGTCTCTGGTTCTAGCCAATGTGATGGGAACGGCGCTACCTGCATGGCAAGTCACACCAGTCGAGTTCTCGGAATGGGGCAATGCCACCGTATTGGCTTTGGTCGCAAGTGGTCTGGGCATGGGCTTGTACTGGCAATCTAGTCTGAGCGCTGTACAACAACAGGATGTCGCCAGCAAGACGGTATTGCCGATCTGGATTGCGCAGCTAGTTGCTGTCATTGCATTTGCTTTCTTTGCTATACAAGCGCAAATCCCTGCATTTACTCTAGTCGTAGCGATGGTCGCAGCTGCTGCATTAATTCTGCAAATGGCACGTGAACAGTTACAGCAACGCCAGCTTCATCGTGCGATTCAATGGGCGATTGTGGCAGCGGTTACACTGATCTGGGCTATTCCAAATCTAAGCCCAATTTTCAATGTGGTCTTGTTAGTCTGGGGCCTATTGATTTGTTTGATCTATGCATTATTTGCCGGCTGGATCATGAAGATCAGTCATTTGCGTAAATCAATGAATTTTAGCTCTGAAGCGTTTTATAACATCTGGCGTATTGCAGTACGTGTGGTGTTGCCGGTCGGGATTATTCTTGCAATCATTGCTGTCTTAGGACAATTCGTCTGATGAGTGAGGCGATGATCTGGGTAGCGTATGCGACGTCAGAAAAACAATTTCATCTAGCCGTGCCATTTCAGCCTGGCATGACGGCACTGGATGCGATTCAGCAAAGTAGAATCCGTGAGCAGGTCGAATTGCCTGAACCGTTATCTCTGGGCATTTTTGGCGTGCGTTTGCAAGATCATCAGCAGCTATTGGCAGCAGGGGATCGGGTGGAAATTTACCGAGCACTGACCATCAATCCTAAGGATATTCGACGTAGACGTGCCGAAAAAAATCCGGTGGGTCGTTATGCCAGAGGCAATCTTTTAAGAAAGCTGAAACCGTCTTCCGAATAGAAAGCGGCTTGAATGAGCAGTAGCCTCAATGATCTGCTCAATCAATCAGCTTAATCAAAAAAGCCCCTGATGATTCAGGGGCTTTTTCATGAGAAACCGACTATAGTGGAGGAGCATTTAAAATTGCTTCTTTTGATCCTGGTAAGCCGGGTTGAGATTCTGGAATCGTCTCCAGACCTTCAACACGTTCTACGATACCAGACTGGTTAAAGTAGATTTTCAAATGCTGGCCTTGGGCTGCCGGGATCTTGGCTTTTTTAGCGTAGGTTCCTGGGGTATAGTTATAGATGTAGTCCCAACGTAAAGGATTCAGTGGATCGCTTACTGTTGGACTGCCCAGTAAGAAACGCACCTGTTGATGGCTCATTCCTACCTGAATTTTAGCGGCTTGTGCTTGGGTTAAAGGGGTTCCTTGTGGAATATCTACTTTATAAACACCTAATGTCGAACAGCCGACGAGCAATGAAGTGACGAATAACGTCAACATGATTTTTTGCATTTTGCTAAACTATCCCAAATTAATTATGATGCATTTGATCCAAGGATAGATCATACTGCATCTAAACTTTGTTGCATATTCCAACTTTGATTTTGTTGAGAGACCTTTTTACATGACTATTTCAAACCAAGATTTACGAAAAGCTGGGCTGAAAGTTACCCTTCCACGAATTAAAATATTAGAATTACTAGAAAATTCAAAACAACATCATTTAAGTGCGGAAGATATTTACAAGACTTTACTCGATCAGGGCGAAGATGTAGGTTTAGCAACTGTGTATCGTGTGTTAACGCAGTTTGAAGCAGCGGGCATCATCGAACGTCATAATTTTGAAAATAATCATTCAGTTTTTGAAATTATGCAGGAAGATCACCACGATCACCTGGTATGTTTAAATTGCAGCAAAGTTGTTGAATTTATTAATGACACGATTGAAAAAGAGCAGCATGACGTTGCTGAAAAATTTGGTTTTGAATTAACCGGTCACTCCCTGAATCTGTATGGCTACTGCGATGCGCCTGCCTGTCAGGAAGTGTTTCGTAAAAAATAATTTGAGCTTGGTTCAAACAAAAAAAACAGGCTTCATGGGAAGCCTGTTTTTTTATGCCTTCAAGATGATCAGGACTGACCATCAAAGGTAATATTGGAATGTGCACGTAATAAGTGGCTGCCACCTTCTTCTGACAGTTTGATTTGCAGACGCAGATCGTTGGGTGAGTCCGCATGTTTCAGCGCATCTTTATAGCTGATCTGTTTGGCTTTATACAAATCATACAGCGCCTGATCGAAGGTCTGCATGCCCAGTTCACGGGAACGCTTCATCAGATCCTTGATCTCATGCACATCACCTTTACGAATCAAGTCGGCAATCAGTGGTGAGTTAATCAGAATCTCAATCGCTGCACGGCGACCATTACCATCGATGGTTGGAATCAGTTGCTGTGCCACAATGGCTTTCATGTTCAGGGACAAGTCCATGAACAGCTGATTATGTCGGTCTGCTTCGAAGAAATGGATAATCCGGTCAATCGCTTGGTTGGCGTTGTTGGCGTGCAGGGTAGCAAAGACCAGATGACCGGTTTCGGCAAAGGCAATCGCATAATCCATGGTTTCACGTGAACGGATCTCACCGATCAGAATCACGTCTGGTGCCTGACGCAGGGTATTTTTCAGGGCAATTTCAAATGAATCAGTATCGATGCCGACTTCACGCTGGGTGATAATACAGCCCTTATGCTGGTGAATAAATTCGATCGGATCTTCAATGGTAATGATATGACCTTTGGAATTTTCATTGCGATAACCGACCAAAGACGCCAGCGAGGTTGATTTACCGGTACCCGTTGCCCCGACAAAAATAATGATGCCACGTTTGGTCATCGCCAGTTCTTTTAAAATTGGCGGTAACTTGAGTTCATCCATAGTTGGAATAACAGTTTCAATCCGACGCAAAACCATCCCCGGTTGATCGCGTTGCTGAAAGGCACTGACACGGAAGCGGGCACTTTTGTCCGGTGTGCTGATGGCAAAGTTACATTCACGACTGTCAGCAAATTCTTTACGCTGCTTTTCGGTCATGATGGAATTGAGCAGTTGTCCTACTGCCGCACCCGGTAATTTTACTGAGCCAATCGGTAAAATCTGACCATTAATCTTGATGGATGGTTCGACATCGGCAGTAATGAACAGATCCGATGCTTTTTTCTCCACCATATAATCGAGTAAGCCGTTAAAATCCATGTATATAAACCCCAATACAATTCAATTTTCTTATAAAAATGCTTCTGGCTGTTTGGCTGCAGTACGTGCAACTTGCGGGCTGATCAAACCTTTGGACACCAGTGTTTTCAGGGTCTGGTCCAGTGTGGTCATGCCATAGTTGGCACCGGTCTGAATTGCTGAGTACATTTGTGCGACTTTGTTTTCACGAATTAGGTTACGAATCGCCGGAATACCAATCATGATTTCATGCGCCGCCACACGCCCACCGCCATTTTTCTTCAGCAGAGCCTGTGAAACTACGGCTTGTAGGGATTCAGACAACATGGCACGTACCATGTCTTTTTCTTCAGCAGGGAATACGTCGATCACACGGTCAATGGTTTTGGCCGCTGAGGTGGTATGCAGGGTACCAAATACTAAGTGGCCGGTTTCTGCCGCAGTTAAAGCCAGACGAATGGTTTCAAGGTCACGCATCTCACCGACCAGAATAATATCCGGATCTTCACGTAATGCAGAACGTAATGCTTCATTAAAGCCATGCGTATCACGATGCACTTCACGCTGGTTAATCAAACATTTCTTGGACTGATGCACAAATTCGATCGGATCTTCGACGGTCAGAATATGGTCATAGCGGTTGTCATTAATATAATCCAGCATCGCCGCCAAGGTAGTTGATTTACCCGAACCGGTTGGACCTGTGACTAGTACCAGACCACGTGGATATTCACAGATATCTTTAAAAATCTGTCCCATGCCCAGATCTTCAAGGGTCAGTACTTTAGAGGGAATGGTACGGAATACCGCACCGGCACCGCGGTTCTGGTTAAATGCGTTGACACGGAAACGTGCCACGCCAGGCACTTCAAAAGAAAAGTCAGTTTCCAGATTTTCTTCAAAATCACGGCGCTGTTTATCGTTCATGATGTCATAAACGAGTTTATGCACTTCTTTGTGTTCTAATGCTGGCAGGTTGATGCGACGAACTTCCCCATCGACACGAATCATTGGCGGTAAGCCCGCAGACAAGTGTAAATCCGACGCACCATTTTTAGCAGAAAATGCCAACAATTCTGTGATATCCATAAGGTCCCCGAGTTCATTAAAATGTTAATTATTTTGATAGAATAATAAGGCTTTCCCACAGCTTAACCAACACTTAGTTCATGGGCAAGGGAAAAAAAGATGAATGAAATGAGAACCCCATCAATGAATATGTTGCAACAGTCACGAAATCAGGTCTTAGTGCAAATTGAAACTGCCTGTGTTGAGGCCGGCCGCGAAGCAGATGCGGTGCAACTGCTTGCCGTTTCCAAGACCCAGCCGAGTAGCGTGCTGGTAGATATGTATCAGGCAGGGCAACGTGCTTTTGGTGAAAACTATTTGCAGGAAGCACTGGAAAAAATCACGGCACTGAAAGAGCTGGACATTGAATGGCATTTTATTGGACATGTGCAACGTAACAAAACCAAGGCTCTGGCAGAAAATTTTGCCTGGGTACATGGAGTCGATCGCCTAATTATTGCCGAGCGCTTATCAAATCAGCGTGGAGATGATCAGCCTGCACTAAATATCTGTATTCAGGTCAATATTGACGGTCAGGATACCAAGGATGGCTGTCAGCCGGCAGAAGTTGCAGATCTGGTGGCACAGATCAGCCAACTGCCGAATGTACGTTTACGTGGTTTGATGGTGATTCCAGCACCGAATAATCCTCAAGCCTTTGCTGATGCCAAAGTTTTATTTGATGTAGTAAAAACACAACATGCTCATCCTGAAGACTGGGATACTTTAAGTATGGGCATGTCTGGGGATATGACCGAAGCGATTGCTGCGGGTTCTACCATGGTTCGTGTTGGCACAGCCCTATTTGGTGCACGGCCTAAAAAAGATGTATAAACTACTAATGTCAGTTTTTTGCAGCAAAGCGTTATCGCAGGGTATTGGATAACGCTTTTTTTCTGGCTGGTTCGAGCCATTTAGCCATCAGCCAGGCAAAAACTATTAAGCTGCACATGCTGGCAAGCAAGGCTAAAACTGCTCCACCCAGACCATAGGCCAAAGTTGCTGGAATACAGCCCAAAATAAATAAAAGTAAGGGGAAATGGGTGACATACAAGGTATAGGAAAAGTCTGCGGATTGAACCCAGACCGGATGGTAGTGACTACATTGATGCTGGAGCTGTACCAGCCAGCAGCTAAAGGCCAAACCCACACAGAAATTAAAAGGGGCAAAATTCGCAGCACGGTATTGCTGGGCCTCATCAATCAGCTGAAACTGGTAAGCATCAAAACAGGCGATTAGAAATGCCAAGCCGACTAGGGCTAATTTGACCGATTGTAAGCGGTTTAAAAAACGTAGCTGGATATATCGAAATGAACAGGCAAAGGCACTAAGCCAGACCAGAAAATAAATAAAAAACTGGATGTTCAGTAATGACAGTATAGCCAGAACCATAAAAAATCCGATTTTGGCGATTTCCGAATTTTTTAAAAAAGGTAGGAATCCGGCCAGCACATAAAACCACACTTCATAGCTCAGGCTCCAGAGTGCAGCATTGGCTGAAACCGTTGGTGTTACAAAGCCATTCAAAAATAGCAGCGAACCAAAAAATTCCATCATGTCTACATTATAGTCAGTCCGGATCATCATGCCAAAACTGTGTTGAAAAGCATGAGTATGGCTGGCAAATAATAGTGGAGCGAGTAGATAGAGAACCAGGGTCAACCCCATGGCAAACACAAAGGGTGGTAAAATTCTGCTGCAACGCTGTCGAGCATAACGGTGCAGATTGAACTGACCATGCTGATGAATGTTGTGCTGGATCGAATAGCCGATCAGATAGCCACTTAAGGCAAAGAAAATCATGACTGCAGCCTGTCCAAGCAGGCGTATCCATGAATAAATGCTGGTATCGAAAGGCGCAATAAATGCCTGAAAGCAATGACTGAACAGCACCACAATGGCACTGATACCCCGTAGGCTCTCAAGCTGTAGGCTGAAATAGGGTGAGAGCGTGTTCGGGGCAGGGTGAATCATCGTTAACCTATAATCTGAATGGTACTGGCGCCTGCACCTACAGGCTTGACCTGAATCTGTACAGGAATCCGTTCATGCATTTCCTGAATATGTGAGATTACGACCACTTTACGTCCCTGACTTTGTAAATGATCCAGTGCATTCATCACCATATGTAATGAAGATGCATCAAGGGTGCCAAAACCTTCATCGATAAACAGGGATTCTATTTTCATGGAGCCTGAAGCCATATTGGCAATTGCCAAAGACAAGGCAAGGGCGGTCAAGAATGACTCACCACCAGAAAGCGATGAAACAGAACGGGTTTCACCACCCATATCATGGTCAATAATGGCAAGACTGAGTGAGTTGTCTAAACGTTTTAAGGTGTAACGCTGAGACAGCATCGCGAGTTGCTGATTGGCAAATTCAAGCAAAATATCAAGGTTATATTGCTGCGCATAATCACGGAATTTTTTGCCTGTGGCATCCCCCATAAGACTGGAAATTTTATTCCAGCGATGTTCTTCAGTTTGAATTTGCTGAATTTGTTCAGCAAACTGTTTTTGCTTGTCTAGGTTCGAGTAGTGAACATCTAACTTGGTCTTAAGTTGGTCACGCTGTTCTTGTCGCTCTGCTAAAGCTTTAAGGTTCAGTTCAATGGCACGCTCAATCTGTAAGATTTGTACTTCAGGTTGAGTTTGTAAATGTTGTGTGAGCAGATGTTGTGTGGTTTTCAGTGCGGATGCTGCATCGACAAAGGCATGTTCGATATCTTTAATATGTTGACGTAGTTTTTGAGTTTCTTCAGTTGAAATGAGGCTTAATTGTGAAATCAAAGCATGATTAAAATCTAAATTTTGATTTAACCAGTGTTCGATTTCTAAAACACAAGCATGATGCTGTGTTTCAAGTTGAGCCAACTGAATTTTGAGTTGATCAAGCTGCCGTTGTTGGCTATCAAATTGTTGACGAGCTGTTTCGAAACTTTGTTGTATTTTCTGATATTGCAGCTGTAAATTTTTACGCTGTTCATCGTGTTGAGTCAGCCATTCATGTGGTTTATCGACCCAAGTTTGAGTCATCTCAAAAATAAGCTGAACGGCAAGTTCCTTGTTCTCTTGTCCTTGACGCTCAAATTCAACTTTATCTTTTTCAGCGAGTTCAATCTGATTATTTTTGGCTTGAATCTCGTTATTTTTTTGAGCGAGTAGTTGAGCTTTCTCATTCAGTTGCTGATTTAAAGTCTCAAGATTCTGCAACAGATGCTGACGCTCATGCAATTGTTGCACAATGTGTTGTGCAACAGTTAAGGTTTGCTTATGCCAAGCATTTCGTTGATCAGCAGTGAGCAGGTCTAGAAGGTATTGAATATTCTGTTCAGCTTGTTGAACAATCGACAGTTGTTGTGAGATTTGCTGAATATTTTGGGTTAAATTCCGTTGTGTTTTTTCAACCTCATCGAGTTGTTTGATATTTTCCTCAAGTGTTATTTTTTCTTGTTGCAGGATTTGATTGACTTGAAGCAGTTGTTGTTCAATCTGTTCAGATTGTTGGGTTAAGTCTATTTGAATTTGGGTATTTTTGAAGCTTTGATAAAGCGCCTGTTCATGCTGTTGATGTTGAATATTTAAATCATCGAGACGTTTTTGCTGTTCGCTCAAAGATGCTGTTTGCTGTGTGTGTAATTGCTGAATCTTTTGCCAAGCATTAAAACTGTCTTGTTCGATTTGAATCGCTTGCTGCTCTTGTTGCTCTTGCAAATTGACGAGTTCACTCGATAGTGCAGAAAGGTCAGTTTTAAATGGATGATGTAAACTGCCACAGACTAAACATGCTTCTCCATCAATCAATTGCTCGCGTAATTTCTCAATATTTTCAGCATGTAATAAGCGCTGTTGTTGCAGCATGCGTTGTAAGTTTTCACGTTCAAGTTTATGGGTTTGGTATTGCTGTTCTTGCAAATCAACTTGGATTTTACTTTGGGCACTCTGCTGTGCGAGCGCATTGCACGTTGTTTGCAGTTGATGCTGTTCAGAGCGTTGTTGTAGCCATTGTTTAAATTGATTTTGAATTAAACTAAATTGATGTTGTTGCTCCAAATTTTTTGCCTGATCGCGGCGAAGTTCTAATAGTTGGTGATCAATTTTTTGGTCATCGCCATACTGTTGTTGTAGTGATTCCAATTGCTGCTTTTTCTGACTTAAATCAGTTCTAGCAGAAGCAATATCGCCATATTGTTTTTCAAAACTTTGGTAATGCTGAATAAATCGTTGTAACTGTGTGAGATGCGCGGAAAGTCCATCATCTAAACTGCTTAGTTGCATCGTTTGATTCAACTGTTCGGTTTGTTTTTGCTGATCTGACTTGAATTGCGCTAATTCCTTGTGTAGCTGAGTTTGTACAAGGATTAAGGGCTGTAACTCTTTTTGAAACTCGTCCAATACAGATTTTGCTTTAACAAACTGTTTACCAATGAATTCACGTTCTTGAATACAGTGACGGACTTGGTCAATACGGTGCTGATGGGTGTGTTCAAAATGCTGTAGCGCTTTGAGTTGTTCATCAATCTGTTTAAATGCAGTCTGTTTTTGCTCAAAAACTTGCTGAATGGTATGAAACTGTAGTTCAGTACTTTGAATTTGAGATTTTAACCGAGCTAATTCTGTTTGTGTTTTTTCTTGCTGGATCATACTTGGACGGATGGATGCAAAAACTTCGAGTTGTTTTAGACGGCCACGTTCTGTATTCAGTAAATCAAATTTTTGTTGTTGCTCCACATGCTGACGCTGTCGTTGCTGAACATCATTTTCCAGCTTTTGCTTTTGTTCAAACCATCGCTGGTTTTTTTCGAGTGCCGATTTTTCTTGTTCTAATTTTTTGTATTCAGTACAGATTGTATTGAATTGATCGCTTATAGTCGCTAAATCTTCTTCTGACAAAGTCTCGATATCACCGAGTCTGACTTCTAAAGCTTTGCGCTGATTGGCGATTTCCTTGGTTTTTTCATATGCCAATTGACCAATTTTGCCAAAAATACTGGAGTTGGTCAGATATTCGAGCAGTTCACCACGTTCAGTATCCCGTGATTTTAAAAATGCGGTCACTTCAGATTGAGCCAATAAAACGGCACGGGTAAATTGCTCAAAACTCAGCTGAGTAATTTGCAGAATTTTAGCTTCTACCGCTTTGGCTTTATCGGCAAGAATATTGCCATCACTCAGACATTTCAGTGAACGTTGCACACTTTGCAATTTGCCTGTGGGATTTTCACGTGCACGTTTAATTTCCCAGCGAGCTGAATATACTTTTTGATCTTGTGCAACAAAACTTAGTTCGGCAAAACCAATGCCTGTACCGCGACGCAAAACAGTTAATGGGGAATTGGTGAGAAGTTCAGAACCATCGATATCAGTCAGTTTGCCATCGCTATCTTTTAAACGAGGTACACGATTGAACAGTGCCAAACACATTGCATCCAGAATCGTGGACTTTCCGGCACCTGTTTTACCGACAATTGCAATTAAGCCTGCACTGGCAAGTGGATTGCTTTCAAAATCAATAAAATGTTCACCTGCAAGCGATGCCAAGTTTTTTATACGAATAGATAAAATTTTCATGGCATATCCTTATGGCGTTTCATTAGCATCAATATTTTTTTCCGCCTCAATAATCAGGCTGAGGAAATCTTTCAGCACCGAATCATCGGCGCTGTAACCCTGTTTGAGCCAAAGCTGTTCAAATAGTCTTTTGGGTGTTGGCGGCTCTAAATGGATCTTCTGAGCTTGTGCATCATCAAGATTAATAGCTTGATATTGACGTGAAATGCGCACCAGTCGATAGCGGTTCGGCGGAAGTGCATCTTCAAAAGTTTGTCTTAAATTGGGTGGAGGAGGCGTTGCCGTATGATATTCAATATCGATATATTCACGTTGATCAATTGCTTCAATTTCCCCATGTTCAAGGGTTCGAATATGCTCAAAGATTTCATTGAGTTCACCACGGAGTCGATGCAGGCGTACACTGCGTGGAATAAGCAAAGCTTCAAACTGAAAACGTGCCTCATCTTCTAATTGAGGGTCAATCCTGACTTCAACTATTTGATGCTTATAATTAATCTCACTAAATGACAGCGGAATCGGAGAGCCACTATAGCGAATATGCGGCTGACCGACTTTTTGTGGTTTATGCAAATGCCCCAGCGCGACATAATCAATCACGTCATCAAACAGCGCCGTCGACAGGGCTTCTTCATTGCCGACAATAATCGGACGCTCGGAGTCCGAGGTCTCACCACCTTGCATGTGCGCATGTGACATTAAAATCAGTGCCTGATGTGGCTGTTTGCGGGCTTTGGCTTCAGCAATCAGTTGTTGATGCAGATAACTGATCGCGTTCTGATTATTGTTGGTATGTTCATTCAGTCCGGTAATTTCGGCACTGCGTAAATAGGGCAGGGTCAGACACCAGGCGATGATATTTTTATCCTGATCATAAATAGGAATAAGTAGACGATCCAGGTTCAGGGTATTTTCTGCAGTGCGGCCTACGATTCCCACAGCTTTGGCATTGAATTTGGCCAGCAAGGGTTCAACCTGTTCAATCCGGTAACCGGAATCATGATTGCCTGCAATCATCAGGGTCTGCATATGTGGCGCCAGATCGTGGGCATCGGCCAGAAACTGGTACAGCTGTCTTTGCGCACTGGAAGCGGGATTGATCACATCAAAAATATCGCCGGCAATCAGCAAGGCATGCGGTTGCTTTGCTTTAATTTGCTCAAGTAGCCAAGTCAAAAACTGCGCATGTTCAAATTCACGGTCATGGTTATGGAAAAATTGTCCCAGATGCCAATCGGAAGTGTGAAGAAAATGAACTGCCATGTAATGAACCCCAAGATATCTGCCTTGCTACTATAGGAAAAAGCACAGGTAAAAATCTACTTGAAATCGATATTTCAGTGAATTGTTTGTGATTTGGAGGCTGAATTTATTTTGATCAGTATGGATATTAATGGACGGTTGTATCCAGATCATCAGATATTAAAGGTTCTGCAAGCCCTCAGATTTTAGAAATAGGGATTTTAAAAAATAAAAACCGACGATTCGAGTGATGATGAAATCGTCGGTCAAATTTGTGTTACATGAAGATTTTGGCTGCTATTCAAAATTTCCCTGTACACTGGACTTATTGCTTTAGCTCTAAAGGTCAGCAAAAATTCGTGGATGCCAGTCCAAATTTTTGTACCTTGTACCCTATATAACGTCACCCTGTAGTGGATGGTTGACAATAAAATGAAAAAAAACCTGATTTTTTTTATACTAGCTTGTTGAAGATCACTGAGTCATGCATATGTTGCCGCTAAGTCGTTATTTTATCTGGTTTTTCGTTATATGTTTTATTTTTACCTGTATTTGCGGTGTACTCGCAGCCTTGCTGCCGATGGGCATGGGTGCAGTCTTGACGATTGTTCCGTATCTGGTAGCCATGATTTGGGTGCTTTTTAAATTTTTAAAACAGCAAAAACGTGCCCCGACCCAAGCAGAGCGTAAAAAATTCACCCTCGGGTTTAGCCTGATTTACTGGGGCTATAATTTATTATTTCTCTTGCTCGGTATTGTTATCGCCACCCGTTCCAATCCGAATGCTTGGCAGGACTTTCTGTTGTATCTACAGCAGCCACAATTTATGAGTATTGTGCTGATCATGTTCCTGATGATCGCAATTCCGCTGTATCTGCTGACCTACTGGTTTTATGGCAAGCAGGCCCAGCGTATGGCAGAGAAAATGTTTGGCCATCCACCTCAGTGAGTATAGATGAATCATTGTGTGACGACTGATCTTCATAAATTGATTGAATGATGAAAGATACAAATTCTCCACTACAAAGATCTTCTCGGTTTAAAAAGCTAAAGATGAGTGGCGTATAATTTAAATCAAGAAAATAATAAGGCGAAGAATGACGAATGTATAAACCTGTAGTGCTGTTGACGGGAGCGAGTGGTTTTATTGGCAGTCATCTCGTGCGTTTTTTACTGGAACGGGATTATCGGGTGATTGGGCTGACCCGTCAGAAAAATAAACATGAACCACATCCGGACTTCCATTGGATCAATCAGCTGGATGAATTAAAACAGCCTCAGATTGATTATGTGATTAATCTGGCTGGCGAAAGCATCGGTCAGGGACGCTGGACGGCAGCGCGTAAAAAGAAATTGCTGGATAGCCGTTTAGACACCACCAAACAGTTATTTGACTATTTAGAAAAATACCAGATCAAACCGAAACGGATTATTTCAACCTCAGCCGTTGGTTATTATGGTATTGACCCGAGCGAGCGCTGGGAGCAGGTCTGTACGGAACAAAGCCCGCCACAAGATATTTTTATGTCTGAGCTCTGTGCGAAGTGGGAACAACTGGCTTTGTCCTATAGCAGTCAGGACACCAAAATTGTTCGCTTTGCTGTGGTCTTCGGCAAAGGTGGTGGAATTCTGCCGCAGATGTTATTGCCGATTAAACTGAATCTGTTCGGGCGGATTGGTCATGGGCGTCAGCCAGTCACTTGGGTGCATTTAGAAGATGTATTGCGTGCGATTGAATTCTTGATGCTTGAAACGACGACCGGGCAGATTTTTAATGTGGTTGCTCCGGAAAAAGTCAGTCAGGCACAGTTTGCCCGGACTGCTGCACAGCTACTGAAACGCAAACCTTTACTGCCACTGCCAGCATGCAGTTTGAAAATGATGCTGGGAGAACAATCGCAACTGGTTTTAAACGGTCAGTATGTACAGCCTCAAGCTTTACAGGATGCGGGCTTTCAGTTTGATTATCCAACCTTGAAAGAAGCGCTGCATAATATCCTAAAGCACTAAGCGACCTGGCTCCAATAGATGGGCCGGAGCATAGGGCTGTGGATCTACAATGGTCGGTGTTTGTGCAAGCATCAATTGAGCCAGTAATTTGCCTGAGGCTGGGGCCATGCATAAGCCATTGCGGAAATGGCCAAAATTGGCCCAGGCATTTTGAAATTCGGGGATTTTGCCAATATAGGGAATACCATCGGGTGAGCTAGGTCTTAATCCGGCCCATTGCTTGACCAGCGGAAAATCCGCCAGTTCCGGTACCATCCCCAGACAAGCCTGTAGAATATCTTGCCGGATTTCAGCAGAAGGCGAGGTGTCAAAACCGACCTGACGCATACTGGAACCACATACAACATGTCCGTCGCGCCGTGGAATCAGATACATGACCTTGTTCATGCACATGCTCGGTAGCCAGTTTTCTGGGGTTTTAAACAGCAGCATTTGTCCTTGCACCGGTTGTACCGGAATTTCACAGCCAAGCTGTTCTGACCAGCCTGCAGACCATGCGCCTGTGGCGATTACAAACTGATCTGCCTGAAAGTGTTGGCCGCTTTCACTGGACACACTCGTTACCCAGCCTTGCTGAATATTGAGCTGAGTGATTTTACAATGTTCTTGCCAGGTGACATGCGGATGCTGTTTTAAATAGCTGATGACCGACTGTAATAGCCGGGGGTTGCGGATATTGGCCAGTTCCGGAAAGTAAATCGCCTGTTGGAACTTGTGTTGATCAATTCGAGGATTGATTTGTTGTAGCTGAGTCTGATCAAGCAATTCGGCCTGTTGCTGAGGGTCCTGATATTTTTCCGCATAGCGCAAGCCAAGCTCAAAATCATCTTCATCAAAAATCAGCATACCACTTTCATGAATCTGGAAATCGATACCGGTCACTGGCTGCAGTTTTTGATTCCAGTCCTGATAGAGCGGTTTGGCATGTCGGGCCAACGTATTGACTGCAGCGGGGTAGCGCCAGGGATACATCGGAGAAAGAATCCCGCCTCCGGCCCAGGACGCAGCCTGCCCGGCAACTTGCTGATCAAAAATCGTGACAGAACATCCCTGTTCAAGCAGTTCCAGCGCCGACATCAACCCTGTGATGCCAGCGCCGATAATGGCGATATGCATTGCGCCGAAATCCTTTTACTTCATGTCTTTCAGTTTAAGCGCAGCTTCTTCGGCAAAGTAAGTCCAGATGCCATCGGCACCGGCGCGGCGGCAGCTCATCAGTGATTCAATAATTACGCTGTCAGATAACCAGCCATTTTGAATGGCAGCGGCCAGCATCGCATATTCACCACTGACCTGATAGACAAAGGTTGGTACACCAAAAGTGTCTTTAACTTCACGGACGATATCCAGATAAGGCATGCCCGGTTTGACAATCACCATGTCTGCGCCTTCCTGAATATCCAGCGCAATTTCATGCAGTGCTTCGGCACGGTTACCGACATCCATCTGGTAATTGTATTTATTGCCGCCTTTTAAATTGCTGGCAGAACCGACTGCATCACGGAATGGACCATAGAAGCTGGATGCATATTTGGCTGAATAAGCCATGATGGAGGTATAGATATGCCCATTTTGTTCAAAGGCCTGACGAATTGCACCGATCCGGCCATCCATCATGTCACTTGGAGCAAATACGTCTGCACCGGCTTCAGCATGGCTGAGACCCTGTTTAATCAGACATTCGACCGTTTCATCATTTAAGACATAACCGGTCTCATCAATAATGCCATCCTGACCATGCGTGGTATAGGGGTCGAGTGCACCATCAGTAATCAGCACCATTTCTGGCAGTTCTTTTTTTAATAAACGCAAAGTGCGTTGGACCAGACCATCTTCGCGCCAAGCCGCTTCGGCGGTCAGGCTTTTATCTTCTTGTGGTGTGACTGGAAACAGTGCCAGTTTATTGACACCCAGTTCCAGCAGACGCTCTGATTTTTTTAACAGCAAGTCTGCTGACAGGCGCTGGATATTCGGCATACTGGGAATATCTTGACTCTGGTTTTGTCCCGGCAGTACAAATACTGGATAAATCAGGTGATCTGCACTGATATGCGTTTCACGTACCATAGAACGTAAATGCTCATTTTTACGAATACGACGCATGCGAGTTGCAGGAAACGCGGGACGATTGAACGTATAGGTCATAAAAATCTCAGCAATCAGTATTAAACTAGGCACCTATTGTAGCCCTAACTGAAATTTTTGGGCATAAATTAGCGGTTTTTTATTGCGGTGGATTTGAGCAGAGTGATGACTAAGACAGAGAAAAGCTGGACAGGTAATATACACTTGGGGGCAAAGGTGGATATTGATGTGGTCTTAAATCAGTTGGTACATGCTTTTAATAGCTCTCCTTTTTTTAAGCATAATGGTATGAGCATGCGGGTGGTGGAAGGCCAGATCGAAGCCTATGTCGAAATGCAGGATTTTATGGTTGGGAATGTCGCGTTTCAAATTTTGCATGGCGGTCTTGCGGCCACGGTACTCGATAGTGTCGGTGGAATTGTAGCGATGGGGGAGCTATATAAAAAAGCCGAACCTGAAACCATTGCCGATACCATTAAAAAAGTCTCGCGTTTGGCGACAGTGGATATGCGGGTGGATTATCTGGCACCTGGGCGCGGTAAATATTTTATCGCGCGGGCAGAAACCTTACGTTTGGGGCGTAAGGGCTGCACCATGCGTATGACCATGGTCAATGATGAAGATAAGCCAATTGCTACAGCGATCGCATCTTATGCTTATTGAGGGTAAGAGATAGAAAATAAAAAGCACTGTTGAACAGTGCTTTTTTAGCTTTCGACCTTCAGATCGATACAGGTTATAGATCTGATTTGGCCCGATTTAAGGCCTTCTGCCATTTGGCTAAATGAGCTTCACGTTCATCATTTTGCATTTTCGGTTCAAAGGCATGTTCAAGTTGCCAAGACTGCGAAATTTCCTCCAGACTGGAAAATATTCCGGATTTTAATCCGGCCATGGCTGCTGCTCCCCAAGCGGTAGACTCCAGCATTTTCGGACGCAGTACCGGTACATTCAGAATATCGGCCTGAAATTGCATTAGCATGTCATTGCTGCTGGCACCACCATCAACCCGCAGTTCTTTAAGGGGATGTGCAATATCAGATTGCATCGCACTGAGCACATCCGATACCTGAAAGGCGATTGATTCTAATGCGGCACGAGCGATATGCGCTTTGGTCGTACCGCGTGACATGCCACAGAGTAAGGCACGTGCTTCACTATCCCAATGCGGCGCGCCCAGTCCGGTAAATGCGGGAACCAGAACCACGCCGTCACTATGCTCGACCTGATGCGCCAGTTTTTCCACATCACTGCTTTTTTGAATAATTCCGAGGCCATCGCGTAACCATTGCACTACAGCACCAGCCATAAATACGCTGCCTTCGAGCGCATAGGTAGTTTGGCCCTGGGCTTGCCAGGCGAGAGTAGAAAGCAGCTTGTTCTGGCTAAGCTGAATGTTATGTCTGGTATTGAACAGCATAAAGCAGCCAGTACCATAGGTGTTTTTAGCACTGCCCACCTCAAAACAGGACTGGCCAAAGAGTGCAGACTGCTGATCCCCCAAAATTCCGGTAATGGGAATATTGGCCCCCAGTAAGCCAGAAGCCGTGTCAGCGACATAACAGTCAGAAGAGATAATTTTCGGTAAGACCGAAACCGGGATATTAAACAGCTCGAGTAGCTCTTCATCCCACGATTGTTGCTGCAGATTCATTAACATGGTACGAGAAGCGTTACTGGCTTCAATGACATGCTCTGCACCTTGGGTCAGATTCCAGATCAGCCAGCTATCGATAGTGCCAAATGCCACATGGCCCTGTTCAGCAAGTGCCCGTACCCCCTCGACATGCTCTAAAAACCAGACCAGTTTTCCCGCACTAAAATAAGGATCAATCCGTAGGCCGGTTTTTTGCTGAATTTTGGACATCAGGCCTTGTTCAATCAGCCGGTTACACCAGTCAGATGTACGACGGTCCTGCCAGACGATTGCCGGAGCGAGCGGTTTGCCGTTTCTACGATCCCAGACTACGGTCGTTTCGCGCTGGTTAGTCAGGCCAAGGGCTTTAATATCTTTTGCCAGAATACCTGCAGTCGCCAAAGCTTGTTGTACCACGGCAATCTGTGAGCTCCAGATTTCTTGAGCATCCTGTTCCACCCAGCCCGAATGTGGGGTGTGGATATGCGTTTCACGTTGAGCCGTTGCCTGAACTTGTCCATGTTCATTAAAAATAATGGCCCGACTTGACGTAGTTCCCTGATCTAGTGCCAGTAAATAGCTCATAATTTTTCTGTTATTTGGCTTGAAAAGTAAAATATTAGCGCAATAATGTAATTAAGCGCATCAAGTTGTGTAAATGTTCAGAAAATACATCGTAATTTTTGACATTTATGCTATGATTGCCTTGTACTTTGGGGGTGTTTCTGGCTTCGACGCTGGTGATGAAACTCATAGATGCATGCCGAGAGCGCATTTTCTCTCGTAAATCAAATTTGCATTTTTTAGTCGCAAACGACGAATCATACGCTCTAGCTGCCTAAGGGCAGCTTGTCCGCCTCTCCGAATACTTGTGGTTAGAGAGTCCGACTGAAGCGCACGCACACAAGTCCGTATAAAGCCAAGCCTCGGGGCTTTGTACTAAATTAAGAGGATCGCGATTTGTACCCTGTTCGTCGGGTCACAAAGAGTTAAAACAATAGACGATATCTAAGCATGTAGTATTCTCGAGCGTAGTGCTGGCGGACGCGGGTTCAACTCCCGCCACCTCCACCAAAATTCTTTCCGAAGTAATCCATCGGAATCTAAAAAAGCCTTTAAACTCAATGTTTAAAGGCTTTTTTTTATGCCTGTTTGTCCGATATTGTCTGATCCTATTTGACCCCATATTTGCTCTTTGCGGGTAAATATTGGGAAAATTTACCCAGAAATTAATACATCAATTATGGGTAATCGACATGCCACTTACAGATACTGAATGCAGAAAAGCACAGCCGAAAGATAAACAGTATCGTCTTTCGGATTTACATGGTTTATCCCTCATCATTACCACCAAAGGTCAAAAATATTGGAATGTACGCGTCACTGTCCATGGTGAACGTAAGTCTGAATCGCTTGGCCCATATCCAGATTTAAGCTTAAAAAAGGCAAGGGAGCTTGCATATGAGCTTAAGCATCGATACTCACGTTCAGTATTGCATGAAGACTTAAAGCCCTATTTCGAAGAAGTTGCAGAAGATTGGTTTAATAATCAAAAAGAAACCTGGTCATCCAAACACATCAGTAATGTTCGAGCTTCATTGGATGAGCTTTATATTGCTCTTGCTAATAAGCGTATTAATCAGATTCAGGCACCTGAGATTCTGCAGATCATTAAGAAGATTGAAGCTAGAGGCTCGCTTGAAATTGCAAAACGGACCTTATCTCGTTGCGGTATGGTCATGAAGTACGCCATTGCGCATGGCTATCGCTATGACAATCCGGCAGGTGATTTAGTCTACGCCCTCAAGAATAAAAGGGTCAAAAACCTGGCTTCGCTTTCTGCCTCTGAGATGCCTGAATTTCTTAGACGTATTAAGGCTTATCCTGCCGATGCTCAAACACATCATGCCATTGTCCTGATTATGCTGACAGGCGTTCGGGTCAGTGAGTTACTACAAGCACGCTGGGAAGAATTTGATCTGGAGGGGCGTAAGTGGGATATCCCTGAAGAGCGGATGAAGAACCGACTTTCACATCGTGTGCCGTTGACGGACATGATGATTGCCGAGCTTCAGGCTTTGAGACTTACCCATAATCAGGAACTGCTATTTCCCCATCGTTTAAATAACAAAGAACCTATGCGTAGCGAGTCTATTTTGGCTGTGATCAAGCGTTCGGGCTATGCAGGTCGGATGACCACACATGGTTTTAGATCGCTATTTAGTACAGTCGTAAACGAATCGAATCTGTTTAATCCAGATGCCATTGAACGCCAGCTTGCTCATGTGCCTCAAAATAGAATTCGTTCGGCATATAACCGAGCGCAATATTGGGATGAGCGGGTGAGATTGATGCAGTGGTATGGGGAGCAGGTAGAAGGATGGATGGCTCAGTATTGAGCCTTTCCTTTCTAGTTACTTATAGTCTTTATATTCTTCATATTCCTTATTAATCAATTTTTCTAGAAGTTCTGATTCAGAAATATTGTAAAGCTCTGCTAATTCTTTCAATCGAACTTTTGTATTTTTTCTTAAGGGTAAGTGAAATTTCTTTTTAAGATTATCCTTATTTTTTAATCTAAAAACATTTTGCTGCCATGCTTTTTTAAGTTTATTTAAATCATTAATATACTTTTCTCTATTATGAATATAAAGATCGTCAAAATAAGCATAGATATAATTTTCATGTAACTTTTCTTTTTCAAAAAGAAATTGAGGGAAAACATTGTATTCAAAATTTTTATCAATATAGCTTTTACTCCACTCTATAAAATCTTTATTCTTAATGTATTTATTTAGATTTATTTTTTCTTTTATTATTTTATCAAAATCAGCAATATATTCTTCCAAGTCTAAATTTTTTTGAATGATATTGTGCGTTATTTTGGGGTTTAAATAAATCAAAGCTAAAATAAAAATTCTAGGATTATTAATGTTTTTATGAACTTTATGATTGTCGTTTTGTCTAAGTATTTTAGGGTTGTGGGCGGATTTGTGTATTATATTATTATTAATTTGACTTGATGTTTCTGAGTTTTTTAATTTTTTAAATGTACTTTCTCTAATAAAAATAGGTATATCGTAGTCTTGGGTGAATCTATTAATTAAGAACCAACATAATCTGTCATCCTTTAGGTGTAGATTAATATCTATATTTAAAGTATATTCTTCCTGTTCTTTATGACAATTCTTAATAAAGATATTTATTTCTTCTTCTTCAAGTTTAGATAAAGTTGTTTTTATATAATCAAATAAATATTCATAAGAATATTTTTCATTATAAAAATTGAAAAAATCACGAGGGGTGTAATTATTAGTGCTAGCCACTTTCCAAGCTATCCATACATACTCATGCTCTTTAAAACCTCTTAAAAGTTTGTCAATCAAAAGCCCTTTACGGATATTGTGATTTACTGAAGTTAAGCCCATTTTTATTAATTACCTGTAGTATTTCTTGTAGTATTTATACTAATATTTTCTCTAGTATTTTTCAATACTGAAGTCACCTTGAATGCTTAAAAATATTAGCTTATGGACATTTTTATTAGCTATTAATTAGGTTTTAGCTTAACTCTAGCTTTTTTGAGACTCGATCCTACATGAATTTAAGCATAGAGCAGGGAGGAAAAGTTTTTCATGTGGAGAATAGGTACTGCACTACAGGAGGAATTTGGACTCCCTAGAGCTTTGGTTATATATATTATCTTTTATTAGCTAACACCTGATTGAGAAGTAAAAATTATATATATACAGAATTCCCTATCTCTTATGTAACTATCACACACTTAGGTTTAAACATGAGAGCTTTAATTAATCAGGCACAACTTACACTTGAGATCGAGAGCTTCTTAAAATGTCTAAAAAGAAGAAGTAGGGAATGGGATGAATTCTATTCACAGCTTACCAATCTGTTATTAGACTTTGATGATATTTATAATCCTGATGATGAATACCCAGGTTATCTCCAATTCTTTGTAATTCTGAGATATGACTTACAGAGAATAGACTCCGATTATTTTGATCTTAAAGATGAATTGGAAATGATTGGGTATAGAGCGTTGAGATCGGACTTTTTGAAGTTATCTAAGAGTTTCGAAAGAGATTATGAAATTATCGAAAAACAGAAGGATGAAAATAAAATTGAAGTGCAGGAATATTGTAGGTCAATACTTAATAAATGCAGTCGAATATTAGTTGCTCGTGTAGACTTGGGTTATTTGCAAGAATATTCTAATCGAATCAGAGTTGAAGATATTTATAAGGACTTAGATATACTGCTTAATCGTATCCAAAATAAAGATGGCATATTTAAATATGTGATCGGATATATATGGGGAGTAGAGCAAGGTGGTAAAAGTAAAGGTTTTCATTGCCATTTAGCAATCATTTATGATACTGCCTTTCGTGATGGAAGCGCAGCATATTGGGGGAATAAAATTATCGCGCTTTGGAGTGAGATTACTCGAGATTATGGTCAAGGCTATAATTGTTGGAATCGCAAACGCGTAAAGGAGCTCCGAGGTAGAGATGAGTTGGGGATCGGTTTAATTTATCGTCGCGATTCAACCCAAGTGACAAATTTCATTGAGGCAATGGAATACCTCACTGATCATCACAAACGTACCCTTCAATACTTACGTGTAAAGCCCAAAGGACGAAGAGTATTTGGTAAGGGTCAGTTAAGAGCGCAGTATGATAGACGCTAAATCAAAATAATCTCAGATATACATTATCTAGGTGAAAACGAGTTTTTTAACTTTGCAAGGCTTGCCCATCGGTGAGCTTTTGTCATTTCTAGAGGTATATATTATGAGTTTAAATTGTCCTTATTGTTTTTCCGATCAGGTTATTCAAGTGGTTAATCAGCAGGTGAGTGGATCTGAGTCTACAGGTCTAGCAGCATCAGCTTCGTTCGCAACCATCGGTGCATCCATATCAAAGGGTTTACCTTTACCTGTATCACCACTGCTTGGCGGGCTTGCAGGTGCGGTCATTGGTGGTTTATTCAGCAGCGTGTTTGATGAGCCTAAAAAGCCGATCACCCTGGCCTACTATCACTGCAATCACTGTCAGCAGAATTTTCGTTGAATCAGCATAGGAGATAAGAACGATGGCACATCAAATCGAACAAATCGCCTATGTTGGCGAAACCCCTTGGCATGGTCTGGGTAATCAACTCAGTCCGAACCAACCACTCGAAGTTTGGGCACAGCAAGCTGGAATGGACTGGCGGATTGAATCGTCGAATGTCAGTTATATGGCACAGAATGAACGTGGTCAGAGCATCATCATGCCTTTTGAAGAGCAGCGAGTGTTATACCGTTCAGATACACATGCACCTTTATCTGTGGTCAGTCAACGTTATCAGGAAGTTCAGCCTAAAGAGATTCTGGAGTTCTACCGGGATCTGACTGAGCAATCTGGCTTTGAGTTAGAAACCGCAGGGGTTTTGAAAGGTGGTAAGAAGTTCTGGGCTTTGGCACGTACCGGGCAAAGTACCGCGTTAAAGTCTAAGGATGTCAGTAATGGTTATATCCTGCTGGCTACTGCGTGTGATGGCACCTTGGCAACGACAGCACAGTTCACAAGTATCCGAGTAGTCTGTAACAACACTTTAGCTATTGCGTTACGTGGGCAGAGCAGTAGTGCTGGAGTAGTGAAGGTTCCACATAGTACCAAGTTTGACGCAGAGAAAGTGAAGCAGCAATTAGGTATTTCAGTGCGTGCCTGGGATGAGCACATGTATGAAATGAAACAGCTCACACAGCGTAAGGTGAGTCAGCAGGAAGCCAAAGCCTACTTTGATGCCGTGTTCAATAACAGCACCATGTCAATTTCCGATCCTGAAGAAAACATCATTCAGTTCTATCGTAATGTCGCGCATCAAGCTCAGGAGAAAAAGCCTGAACCAAATGGTCGTGCCATGAATAAAGCCTTGGACATGTTCAATGGTCAAGGTCGTGGTGCCGAATTGTCATCAGCTAAAGATACGGCCTATGGCTTACTGTGTTCGATCACGGAATTTGTGGATCATGAACGACGTGCCATGAGTACAGATCACCGTCTTGATTCAGCTTGGTTTGGTGCAGGAGCAGGTCTTAAGCAACGAGGATTAGAGCAAGCACTTGCTTTGATCGCCTGAAATTAACTGACTCATTTATGTCGAAATCAAGTCACCCCAAACAAATGCTCATCAGAGCACTCATGTAACCCCTTTCAATTAATAAGCATGCATATCGCCATACCCGACCTCGTGTCGGGTATGGCTTTTTTATGCATTTCTTTTACAGAGATCAGAATTAATAAGGATAATTCCATGAATCAAATTGTACCTATTTCCCATCAGCCTACGACTGTAGGCTCAAAGATTGTAGTCAATCCAACCATCACTACCAAACGCTCAACAGCAGCCAAGCGACTGGTCAACACCAAAGGGATGGAATATCAGGACTGGCTCGAAGTTCGTAAACAAGGTATCGGTAGCAGTGATGCCGCGACTGCCTGTGGTCTCAATCCCTATATGTCGATGCTTGAACTCTGGCTGATCAAAACCGGACGGCAGACTACATCCATAGAAGATGAAAGCTCAGGTGTAGCACCGCTGTATTGGGGCAAGCAGCTGGAACCTTTGGTGGCAGAGTTCTATAGCATGCACACCAATAACAAGGTGCGACGGATCAATGCGGTACTTCAGCATCCTGATCCCGATAAACACTTTATGTTAGCCAATCTGGATTACAGCGTGGTCGGTAGTGAGGACGTTCAGATCTTGGAATGCAAAACAGCAGGTGAGCATGGAGCAAAATTGTGGCGTGATGGTGTGCCTTTATATGTGCTATGTCAGGTGCAACATCAACTGGCCGTAACTGGTAAACAGGCAGCGCATGTTTGTGTCTTGATCTGTGGGCATGAAACCAAGATCTTCAAAGTGACACGATCAGAATCGGTGATTGAACATATTGTTCAAGCAGAACGATATTTCTGGGAATGCGTGGAAAAGGATACACCACCATCAGTCGATGCCAGTGAATCCGCAGCTAAAGCGATTCAACAACTTTATCCAGCGCATGTACCTTTAACCGTAGAGGATCTTTCGCAAAATGAAAATGCCAATTTTATGTTTGATCAGCTCATCAAAATGAAAGAAGAGATTCAGCACAAGCAGGAACGCTTTGACCAGCTTAAACATGAAATTCAGATGATGATGCAAGACAAGGAAAGGGCTGTCTTTGCTCATGGCTCAGTAGTCTGGAAGAAAGCCAAGGATTCCATCAGCCTCAATACTAAGGCATTGCTTCAGCACCAGCCTGAACTGATCGACCTTTATCCACTTCAAAAGCAGGGCAGTCGTCGATTCAACATCTATACCGACTAAGTCCTATTTACACAGCACCAAATCAAAAATTCACAAAAATCGCTCCCCGCTCTCTACCCTTCGGTAGAGAGCAAATCGGTCGCGATTTCTGTAGCACTTTATCTGGCTCTACATTCTTTGGGTAACTTATTTGGTCCTTGTTCCGACCTACATACATAGACCCAAATTTGTAAGGTAATACATTAAGGAATATCAACATGATTAAAGGTTTAGCAATTACTCCACCAATTCTGGGGCGTATCAGTATCGGTCGTATGATCGAAAAGAATGGCAAGCGATTGCCTGAAAAGGATGACCAGTTCACCATTACTTCCCAGATTCAAAGCAAAGAAGGCTGGGTTAAACATCCATTAGATGATCAGCTTCGAGCCAATACTCCCAATCAAAAGTTGCGCTCAATCCCGGTCAGAATGATCTTTAATGATCCTGATTTAAACCTGCGTGCAGAATACAGCCTGTTTGACCGACAGACTGGAAGACCTATCTGTGTCGGTAATGGAGAAACCTGCCAGCGTTTAACCAATCAAGGCGTGGAGCAACTTCCCTGTCCATCCCCTGATTTGTGTCCATTGGCTCAAGGAGGGAACTGCAAGCCCTATGGGCGTTTGCATGTGAACTTAGATGAATCGGATGAGTTTGGCACATTCATCTTTAGAACCACGGGCTTTAACAGTATCCGGACTTTGGCTGCACGGTTGAGTTATTACCATGCGGCATCAAATGGCCTGTTGTCATGCCTCCCATTGCAACTGATATTGCGGGGCAAGAGTACGACACAGAGTTACCGTCAGCCAGTCTATTACGTGGATCTAACTTTAAGAGATGGGATTAGCTTGAATGAAGCCATTATGCAAGCGAAGCAAATTGATGAACAGAGTAAACAGGCGGGATTTTATCAGGAGGCTGTGGACTTTACCGCAAGGAAGGGTTTTGCCAATGCACGGTTTGAAATGGATATAGAGGAAGGTTTGGATATGGTTGAGCAGTTTTATCAGCCTGTTGAAGGTCAGCAGATCGAAGAGACTCAGACTGCATTGGATATTCAACAGGGATTGAAAGGATCTGTGAAGGCTTTGAATTAAATCAGACAAGGTAAAACCTTACGAGATTGCCGTATCTCATGAGCGAGTTGCTCGAAATCATGAGATAGGAGTAAACATCATGAATGCATTTGTAGGTCAAACTTTTCAAATGAATCAACTGATCAGTATCAAGCAAGTCATGGAATTTGTTGGAGTGGGGCGTTCTACTATCTATGAGATGATGGATGAAAACTCACCTTATTACGATCCTTCATTCCCAAAGAAAGTTAAAATTACTCAAAATCGTATCGGCTGGTCAGCTTATGAGATCCATCAATGGATTGAAAGTAAGTTGGCGAATCGAGAGTAAGGGACGCTCTTAGCTCCCTTATTTTTTGTTTTTTAGTAGACTAATTGTAATTTTTAGGCTAAGTATTCGTAATCAAAACAATAAATTATCAGCTATTTATAGATGAATTACCTAAAGCTTCTCATATCCTTGACGTTGGTCGTGGTTCAGGTTGAGATCCCTTAGCTTTTTAAAAATAAAAGTTATGAGATTAAAGGAGCCTAATGTTGAAAAAAGCATTTATCTTCTTTGCGAATATAAGTGCTTTTTGGGGCAACAAATCCTGTATTTCTCCATTCATTTTTGCTGAAAAAACTTTAATTTTCGGTACACTAGTCATGTTTTATTCTTTTCATCGGACTTCTATAACAATGACCCACGTACAACTGCAACAATTACAAAAACGACTTTGGAATATTGCCAATACTTTACGTGGCACCATGGGCGCCGATGAATTCCGTGATTACATTCTGGGCTTTATTTTCTTTAAATATTTATCAGAAAAATCGGTGAACTTTGCTAATGAATTGCTGGATGGCGAAGACCTCAGCTTTCTTGAGCTGGATGAAAGCAATTCTGAGCATGTGCCTTATATCGAAGAAATCAAAAAGAATGCCATTGCCGAAGTCGGTTATGCGCTCACACCCAAACAGCTATTCCATACCTTAGCCGAGCGTGGTCGTCAGGGCGAATTCATTCTGGATGATTTAACTGCGACCTTAAAATCGATTGAACAAAGCACGTTAGGCACTGACTCTGCCGATGACTTTGCCAACCTGTTTGAAGATTTGGATCTAAACTCGACCAAGCTCGGCAATAATGCCAGTGACCGTAATGCACTGGTGGCGAAAGTCCTCAGTCATTTAGATGACATTGATTTTGATATTTCCAATACCGAAGCCGATGTACTGGGGGATGCCTACGAGTACCTGATTGGTGAGTTTGCATCAGGCGCGGGCAAAAAAGCGGGGGAATTCTATACCCCACAAACGGTATCGACTTTATTGGCGAAAATTGTCACCCAAGGCAAAGACCGTTTACGCTCAGTCTATGACCCAACTTGCGGTTCAGGTTCTTTGTTGCTACGGGTAAAACGTGAAGTTAAAGATGTCGATATGATTTACGGTCAGGAGATGAACCGTACCACCTACAACTTGGCACGCATGAACATGATTCTGCATGATGTGCATTTTGCCAAGTTCGACATCAAGCAGGAAAATACTTTAACCCGTCCGCAGCATTTAGATAAAAAGTTTGATGCGGTGGTGGCGAATCCCCCATTTTCTGCAAAATGGTCTGCCGATCCGTTATTTTTACAAGATGAACGTTTTGCCGCGTATGGCAAACTGGCGCCAAGTTCTAAAGCCGATATGGCATTTGTACAGCACATGCTGTATCAACTGGATGACAATGGCACCATGGCGGTGGTGTTACCGCATGGCGTCTTGTTCCGTGGTTCGAGCGAGGGCGTGATTCGTCAGTATTTGATTGAACAGTTGAATGTGGTGGATGCGATTATTGGTCTACCCGCCAATATATTCTATGGCACGTCTATTCCGACCTGTATTTTGGTATTGAAGAAAAACCGTGAGCAGAGCGGCAATATTCTGTTTATTGATGCCAGCAATGATTTTGAAAAGCAGAAGAATCAAAACAAGTTATTGCCTGAGCATTTGGATAAGATTGTTGCGGCATTTGAAAAGCGTGAAAATATTGAAAAATATGCGCATGTGGCGACCTTGCAGGAAGTGAAAGATAACGATTACAACCTGAATATTCCGCGTTATGTGGATACCTTTGAAGCGGAAGCCGAGATTGATTTAGATGCGATTGCAAAACAGCTTCAAGCTTTGGAAGTAGAAAGCAAAAAGACTGATGCCGTGATTAATGGTTTCTGTGCCGAGCTTGGGATTGTTTCACCGTTTGCGGAGGTGAAGTAATGGCTGTGCCTAAATTACGTTTTAAAGAGTTTGATGGGGATTTAACAGAATCAAAACTTGTTGAATTAACTTTATGGGCTTCAGGTGGTACACCAGCAAAAGATATTCCTGAATATTGGGGTGATGATATTCCATTGATTAGTGGTGCTTCCATGCACACAAATCAGCTTTATGAATCTGATGTAAAGATTACTAGGTTAGGTCTACAGAAAGGTTCCAAATTAGCACCAAAAGATTCAATTTTAATTTTGGTGAGAGGAAGCATGTTGTTTAATAAAATACCTATGGGAATTACATTAGGTGATGTCGCTTTTAATCAGGATGTAAAATGCATTCGCCCGAAACAGGAAGTTGCCCCACAATTTTTGTTCCAATGGTTACATGCTAAAGAAAATACTATTCAAAATAAGGTAACTGCTACAGGTATTGGTGCTGGAAAACTGGATACTGCTGACCTACAAAACCTTAAGTTATATAAACCATCCTCAGAAGAACAAACCAAAATTGCCTCTTTCCTTTCTGCAGTGGATGAAAAGATTAGCCAACTCACCCAAAAACACGAACTACTTAGCCAGTATAAACAAGGCATGATGCAAAAGCTGTTTAGTCAACATATTCGTTTTAAAGCGGATGATGGGAGTGAGTTTGGGGAGTGGGAAAATAAGGCTTTAAATACTCTTTGTTCTAGAAGTTATCAAGGTATTAATACAGTCGCTGACAAGGTTGAATACCAGCAATCTGGTTATCCTATTTTACAAGCTAAGCATATCACTAGTGAAAAATTGGATTTAGTAGATGTTCGATATTTATCGGACTTAGACTATGAAAAGTATAAAGAAAAGTATATTCCGAATGTTAATGATATCCTTTTTTCAAACATTGGAACAATTGGTAAGGTTGTTTTAGTTGATGCTAAGAATCCTTTTTTTATTGCGTGGAATATTTTTCTCATCACACCCAAAGAAACTTTAATTACACCTCTATATTTGTCTTCATATTTAAGATGGCTTACTGCACTAAATTATTTTGATAATTTACAGACAGGCAATGCAACTAAATTTATTAATAAAACAGATTTATTGGCTACCGTAATTAATCTTCCTTGCCTAGCAGAACAAACTAAAATCGCCAATTTCTTATCTGCCATTGACCAAAAAATTGAAGTGGTGGCACAGCAAATTGAACAAGCCAAAACTTGGAAAAAGGGCTTGTTGCAGCAGATGTTTGTCTAGGGGGAAGTTATGGCAAGTTGGCTAGTAACCGTGAATTATGCTGAGTTTGATTTAGAAGCAGCTTATGATGCTTTGCCGCAGATTTATTGGAAGAATTCAGCCACTAGTGAAGGTAAAGGGTTACAAATCAATGATATTGTTCATGTATATGTGACCCAACCCATCTCAAAGGTGATGTATCAATTCAAAGTTATTGGACATGCGGAAAACTCAGAATACCCAGTAGCACAGAAAGTATTTTGGTCGGATAAAAAGAAAATTGAAAGTTATCTAGGTGGATACTCTATTTTTGAAAAGTTAAACAAAGTGGATAAATCCACTTTGTCTTTTGAATATTTCAAACAGGAAAACTTAATTCCTGATGCTCCTATTCAAGGCCGTCGCACAGATCGAGATAAAGCTTCAAATGATCCAATCCGCATTTTTTTAACTCATATTTTTAATGAGTTTAAAACTGATAGTGTGAATACCGACTATCCAGATGAAGCAGGTTTAGAAAATGAAACCTTTCCTGAAGGAGCTAAGCAAATGGTTTTAGTGAATAAATATGAGCGTAACCCTGAAGCAAGGGCTAAATGTATAGAAATTCATGGAACACGTTGTTATGTCTGTGGCTTAAGCTTTGAACATATGTATGGCTCATTTGCTAAAGATTTCATCCACGTACATCATCTTAAGCCTTTGAACACGATTGGCGAAGAGTATGAAGTAGATCCTAAAGAGGATCTTCGACCTGTATGCCCGAACTGTCATGCCATGCTCCATAAAACCGAAAATGGTATTCCAATGACAATTAAGAGATTAAAACTCTTATATAGCGTTTCTTTGAGTAATCCGCTTAGACAAACATTTGAAGAATAAATAATTCGAGATTTTTAATGCAGCTTTATCAAACCCAAGCACAGTCATTAGTAGAACTTACAGAAGATCCTTTTCGTTTGGAAAGAGAAATTCAAAGCCTGTTTGAAAGCAATCTTTACAGTTTTACAGGTCTGGAATTCATCAAGTCTGAATTCACCATTAAAAATAACCGTATTGATACACTGGCTTTCGATCCCGAAAGTCAGGCCTTCGTAATTATCGAATACAAGCGTGAACGCAATTATAGCGTGATTGATCAAGGCGTTTCTTATCTGAATCTGATGCTCGACTATAAGGCAGATTTTATCGTTGAGTACAATGAGAGCCAGAGCAAACAGCTTAAACGTCAGGATGTGGATTGGTCACAGAGCCGAATCATCTTTGTTTCACCGAGCTTTACCGACTTTCAAAAGCAGTCTACCAACTTTAAAGATTTAGGCATTGAGCTGTGGGAAATCAAACGTTATCAAGGCGGAATTGTTTCAGTCAATCCATTGCAGAAAGCCAAATCAGCGCCTTCAATCAAGCAAGTGCAAAAAATTGAGTCAGAACAAATTCAAAAGATTGCTAAAGAAATTCAGCAATATGATGAAGAACATCATTTAGGTGATAAATCTGATGATATTAGAGAGTTATATGAAAGATTCAGGGATTCTATTTTGAATCTTTCTCCAAACTTTGAACTAAATATTAAAAAAGTCTATATAGCCTTTCAAATTAACAATAAAAATCTAGTCTATTTCTCAATCAGGAAAAATCAAATCAAGATCTATTTGAATAGAAAGTACAGTGAAATAGATGATCCTAAAGGATTAGTCAAAGATATGACAGGAGTTGACCATCATGGAAGTGGTGATTGTGAAATTGTAGTTATAGATACAGAAAATCTAGAATATTTACTAAGCCTGATCAAACAACTTCTGAAGTAACATCTATGCTGTTAGAAACTAAAATCAAATATTTTGAGTCATTACTTGAATCGGCTAAAAAATTTAAAAAAAAGCCTCGAGAAAAAACTTTTTTCGATACTGCGATTCGTAACCATTTCGAAAATCCCACCACTGAATTGCTTGAATTTTTCTTAAACCCTCAAGAATTCCATGAGTTGGGAGAGGTGTTCTGGAAAGGCTTTAGTGATGTTGTTGTAGGAGTTAGCACTCTAGAGAATTCTAGTTTAGGTCAAATGGAAAACTTGGAGCGAGAATGCGTTACACAAAACAGTAATCGTATCGACCTAATGATTGATACCGATACGCATCTCATTTTACTGGAAGCTAAAATTTACCATCATCAAAACAATCCATTTGATGACTATGTGAAATATGCTCAAACACGCTCAAAAGACAAAACTATCCTTGGCTTGATACTCAGCATCTCTGGTAAAAGTGAAGCCAAAAATTGGCACGGTATTTCCTACCAACAATTGGTGAATGCTGTCCGACCTTACCTTGCAGAACAAATGATGGCGAATCCCATGAATAAATGGAATTTGTTTGCACGTGAGTTTTTGCTGCATCTTGAAAGTTATTATCGTACACAGAAACTAGATATGAACCGTATCCAATTTATTTTTGATCATTATCAAGAAATACAAGAGTTACAAAAGTTGAAAACTAATACTATTCAAGAAGTTGTCGATAGTATCAGTCAGCTTCTTAATCAATCCATTGATGGTTATATCTCTAGAAACAAATATGAATCATGGGGAGGGATTCGTTTTTATAACGATGCGTGGAATAACCTGACAAATAACACTTTATACATTTATGAAAATCAAGGCGAGACAATCTTTGGGGTGAATACTTATATTTTGAATTTACCAGAAGAATTAGAGGAGCAAGCATTTTCTATTTTGAAATGCAACGATGATTCACGCTACCTCAACTGGAAAATTGAAAAATATAAAGGTGGTGCTGAACGCTGGTTATGTATCTATTGGCGTGCACCTGAAAATAATTTTGAAGCGATTCGAGATTTGATTTTGGAGAAAGCAAGTTTGTTAGATGTGATTGAAAAAACTTTAAGATAAATCAGTATATTGAATATAAAGCGAATAAGAATTTAGAGAGTAGAGGGTGAAATGACAGTACAAAGCGAATATCAACTTGAAAATGAACTGATTAGCCAACTCAAGCAATTGGGATATGCCTCCGTCACGCTCAAGGACGAAAGCCAACTACTGTCTAACCTGAAAACCCAGATTGAACGTGCCAATGGACTAGCGCCTCTGTCAGAAACTGAATGGAAACAGGTCATCAGTTTTTTAAATACGGGCACAGTATTTGAGCGCGCCAAAAATCTGCGTGATCTGTTCCCAGTCAAATTTGATGATGGAACCAGTAAACACCTTTTTTTCCTGTCTGATGATCCTAGCAAAAACATCTATCAGGTGACCAATCAAATCACCATCGACCACCGTGACTATAATGGCAGAACCAGCCGTTTTGATGTCACGCTCTTGGTCAATGGTTTGCCTTTGGTACAGATCGAGCTGAAAAAACGCGGCATGGAAATTGCCGAAGCTTTCAATCAGACCCAACGCTATATTCGTGAAACCTACTGGGCAGGGCAAGGGCTATTTGGTTTTATTCAGCTTTTTGTGATTAGTAATGGCGCAAATACCCGTTATTACTCAAACGGTACAACAGGCATCGAGTTTGCCTTTCCATGGGCGGATGTCCATAACAAACACATCAATGAAATTGTCGACTTTGCCGAAGCATTTTTAAATCAGCAGCATCTGACCCAAATGTTGACCCAGTACATGGTGCTGCTAGAAACCACCAAAAGCCTAATGGTGCTGCGTCCCTATCAGGTTTATGCGGTACAGAAAATTGTGGAGCATGTGCAAAACTCCGATGAGAACGGCTATATCTGGCATACTACAGGTTCAGGTAAAACCCTGACCTCATTTAAAGCCAGTCAGATCATCATGCAAATGCCCGATGTGGAAAAAGTCTTGTTTGTGGTAGATCGTAATGACCTCGATACGCAAACCTCACGCGAATTTAATGCTTTTAAAGCCGACAGCGTAGACAGCACCGATAACACATCGACCTTGGTGAAACAGCTGGATCAACGCCACGACAAACTGATTGTGACCACCATCCAAAAACTCAATCGAGCCATCAGTACCGACCGTTATTTAGAATCGATTGATTATCTTAAAAATAAAAAAGTGGTGTTTATTTTTGATGAATGTCATCGCAGTCAATTTGGTGAGACTCATCAGAACATCAAAAAATTCTTCAGCAATGCACAAATGTTTGGTTTTACCGGTACGCCTATTTTTGAAAAGAACAGCCAAAGCAAAGCAGGTTTAAAACTCACCACAGACTACCTGTTTAATGAGTGTTTGCATAAATACGTGATTGTAGATGCGATCCGTGACCGTAACGTCTTGCAGTTCCAGATTGATTATCGGGGCAAATACACCGCCAAAGGCATGGCGACGAATGAAAGTTATGAGGAAGATGTAGAAGGCATCGATACCAAAGAACTGTATGACAACCCGCAACGCCTAGAAATGATTGCCCGCTACATTGTCAATATCCACGATACCAAAACCCGTAATCGTGAATTTACCGCAATGTTCTGTGTCAGTTCGGTCGAAACACTGACCCAATATTACGACATCTTTGAAAAAGTGCAGGCTGAAAAACGAATTGAAGATGAAGCACAAGGTCGGATATTTAAGCCATTGACCATTGCCACCATCTTTTCCTACGCTGCAAATGAGGCTGTACCGACTGATGACTTAAATGGCTTGATTGATGAAGAAGCCGCAGATATTCCAAGTCAGGTCAATTCATCCAGTCGGGATAAGCTGGATCGCTACATTGCCAATTACAACCGACAGTTTAAAACCAACTACAATTCAGGTGATCAATTTTATGCGTACTACCGCGACATTGCACAGCGCGTAAAAAACAGACAGATTGATATTCTAATCGTGGTCAATATGTTCCTCACGGGCTTTGACTCTAAGCCGTTAAATACCTTGTATGTCGATAAAAACCTAAAATATCATGGCTTGATTCAAGCATTCTCACGCACCAACCGTGTCTATAACGATAAGAAGCCATTTGGAAACATTATCTGCTTCCGTAACCTGAAACGTGCGACAGATGAAGCACTGGCGCTATTTTCCAATAAAGATGCGCAAAAGGTGGTACTGGTTCCAAGCTTTGAGGAAATTAAGCAGGATTATGATGCTGCTGTTCAGAAGTTGCTCAAGATCACGCCTGATTATCAAAGCGTGGATGATCTCATGACAGAAGATCAGCAGTTGGAGTTTATTAAGGCCTTCCGTGAAGTGATGCGTTATAACGCTCAGCTGCAAACCTTTATCGAATACGATCAGAACCAGACCGCTTTAGATAAACAGCACTTTGCCAATTTTGCTTCCAAGTATGCTGACTTATGTCGTGATGTACGCAAGACTACGAAAAAAGAAAAAGTCTCTGTACTGGATGATGTCGATTTCCAATTGGATCTGCTACATAGTGACCGGATCAATGTGGGCTATATTATCAATTTGCTGCAAATGGCTCTGGATAGCGGGGATGAGGCCAAACGCAAGAAATACGAAGCACAGATACATGATCTAATTGGTAATGAAGTTACCTTGCATGACAAGCAGGAACTGATTCAGAAGTTCATTGAAGAAAACATGCCGAAGATGATCAATGGACAAAGTGTCCAGAGCACTTTTGCTGCTTTCTGGGATGCGGAGAAAGAACAAGCCTATCAGTACCTCTGCCAAGAGGAAAACTTGAAGCCTGAAGCAATGAGAACTGTTCTGGAAAACTACGAATTTACAAAGCGTTTACCAAGGAAAGAAGAGCTAAAGGATTTACCAAACTATAAGGTTAAGCTGTTTGAGCGGGAGAACGTGTTTAGCAATTTGCTGGTCAAGACCCAGAAACTGATTGAAAAGTTTTATGTGGGGTTTTAAATTGCTAAAGAAGTAAAGCACTTGGTGGTGCTTTATATCCTTGGGTGTGCATTTATTTTAACCTTTCTAAGACGGTAGTAGAGAACGGTTGCCAATAGTTCCATGAACGATATTTTTGATCAAAACGGCCACCACCTTCATTCCGCCATTGCTTTAGTATCGTAATGATTTCGGAGTTATAAATACAACTCACGGATATCGATTTGGTCATTTGAAACTTAAAGTGGAACAAATGAAATAGATCAACAAGGGGTAAATAAGGGTAATCACTTTATTAAATTTATAAGAAATTTTAATGGGTTAAATTATGAATTATGCTGCCACCATCTCTGTAATAGGTATATATGTAAAATACCCTTAGCTGATAATAACAACAGTGAACGCTTTTATCAGTTAATGGCTCAGGTCATACCAGATTGGGAAAAATCAAGAAGCAATTGGATGGTAGGGCGAATCGGTTTTTTGGTATAAAAGTAGAGTTTTAAATATTTTTTATTTCCTTTAAGATCATTAAATTAAAAAATTCATTTTACTAAATGGTCTTTATAAATAGGTAGATTTGTGCAGAAAACTGAGGAGTCAATACTCCATAATTTAAAAATTAATGATTGGTTGGAAAGTCTTCAGAATTACTACCTTAGAACAGATGGGCCATATGGGACTACAAAACTGACTTCATTGGATGTCACTCCCGCTGGTCTTGCTGCGGCAGTTGGTGTTGAGAATTTTTCAGATGAGACAGTGCTTCAAGCCTTCATGTCATTATTTACCAGAAATTCTGTACAAATAGTATTGGGGCAAAAAAATCATGTATATAGTGGTCTTTATGCATATAACAATTTTCATTACCTTGTTCTTTCTTGTGTGGTTGCTGCTACTACGACCAACGCAGGTGATAGTAAACAATATAGGGAACGCTTAGGTACATTGCTAGATGATGGTAAAGGAGCAGAGCAAAAAGTCGATGGTGTAAATAACCTATGGAAAGCTTTAGCTATTTGGATTAATAAAAAAGATGATTTATATCGAGAAATAGTTCTTCCTGAACCAGGTAGCTGGACTTTAATTGGGTATGCAGCAAAATTAGCATATCCTTCTAGAAAGGATCGAGCTGATCTAAAAAAAATTCTCAAAGAATTACCCGATAAGGCATTGGATAATCAAAATATTTTATTGAATTATTTAAAGAGTTGGTCTTATTGTCTTCCTGAGCGCATGAGCGAAGACTTAGCTGATTTATTACGATGTTATCGTAATAATCAATCTTTAGAAACACATCATTTTTGGCACTTAATTGAAACTATTCTCGTTGAAATTTCTAGAGAATCACCTAGACACTTCACATTGTTGTGGTCTATTTCAGTGAGTTTTAGCGGGTGGGATGGTGATGAACTAGATGAAGTATTTATATCAAAAGGTAACAGACGATCAGATTTAGAAAACTCTTTTTGGCATGGGACTTTTAGCCAATTACTGAAAGAGTATGGAACACCTCCTCAAATTAAAAAGCTTTTAGATTCAGGCTGTCTTATTTTGTGTGAAAGTTATGGAGGTTTATGGACACAAGATGATAGAAGGCCTCAAAAAAATCAAAGCACTATTATTTTAAGTTCTTCTGAAAAAATCGTAAGAGAATTCAAAAAGCCATTAAAGCTAGGTCATAGATGGTATTGTTCAGAACGAATGTCATTTAATTCAGCATTACGTATTACTGCTGGAAAGGGTGTTTCTGAGTCGAATCATAAAAATACTGATTTAAGAATCGAAGGTGGTATTCCTATTGGGAGAGGGAAGTGGCTTTCTCGACCAGCGAACCGCCCATTGATCTAAAAAAACTACATGCAAAAATCGGTGAGCAGGCATTAGAAATTGATTTTTTAGAAGGTGTGTTGAAGAAACTGGGCCGCTTCAACCACAAAAGTTAATCGACGACTCACTTCAGATTTCAGTATCTAAGCAAGCTAAGCTACTGAAAGTCTCCCGTGGTTGTTATTACTATCGCCCAAAACCTGTGAGTGCATCAGATCTGAAGCTGATGCGCTGTATTGATGGATGGTAAAGGTCGTTGGGTTGATAATGTGATGATTGAACGATTATGGCGGAGCGTTAAATACGAGGAGGTTTATCTCAAAGCCTACAGCAATGTTTTTGATGCGAAAAAGCAATTAAATGCCTATTTTGAATTTTATAATTTGAAACGACCTCATTCGAGTCTGGACAAAATGACTCCAGATGAGTTTTACTATGACCAGCTACCACAACAAAATAAGGTAGCTTAACTAGAGCAGAATATCACTTATAAATAAGCTTTTAGTTGTTCAAACAAGTGGGACCACCTCTATAAAACACTAATCAATGTACAGGCTATCTTCAGTAAGCAAAGAGATAAAGATACCTACAGTTGGAAAGCGATATCAATTTCATAAAAATAAGCCACTCTATCTGAGTGGCTTATTTCATTTTAAATATATTTTATAGCTTTTGAGTTTTTGGGAATCTCTTTAGTTTCATCAATTTCAGGGAATCTTATCCGTAAGAAAGATTCATTTGAAAAAGTGACAAAACCGATACCCCATAAAGGGTGTTGTACTGAATTTTGATGTATGGCAGAACCATCTGATACATCTGATACATCTGATACATCTGATACATCTGATACATCTGATACATCTGATACATCTGATACATCTGATACATCTGATACATCTGATACATCTGATACATCTGATACATCTGATACATCTGATACATCTGATACATGTAACTGATTATTAGTTGAGATTCATCTTAAAACTGGCTTAATTGCAGTGGGGTTAATTTATTAAAAATAATTCTTGTTCCATCGTGGGATATTGAAAAAAACTAGGATCTATAACTTTTTAATATCTAAAAATCATTGTTTTAGAAAAAAATCTCACCTTTTTCAATATCAGAATATTTTAAGTTTTGGATCACCCTACCGCAAAACAACTCACGGTTGCACTAACTGCTCAGCTTCCACTTTTTTCATATCAAATTCAGGACTTTCCTTCGCATGAATAATTTGTACTGGAATAAAACGCACCTGTACCATACTTGGTTTGCCTCTTGGGTCTTGTTTTAATTTCTGATTCAAATCTGAAATTTGCTGTGTTTGAGGAGCAAGATCACCACGTAAAACTACCCGAACCAAAGTCATGTCACTACGACGGTCAAACTGTACCGTATCAATTAAATTGTTATGCTGATTCAATTGTTCAGCAATGGTCGTTTCTATATGGTTTTCATAAATTTGCTTATTGAGCATAAAAAGAAAATTAAATGTTAAATAAACTCCTAAACCCAATAAAAAAATCAAACTCATTGCATTTCTTTTTATGAATTCCAATACATTACTCTGTACTTCTTCATCTGAACCACGTCTAAAACCAGCCATCCACAATACAAGTGAAGAACTAATTTGTATGGCAACAATATTGGTCATAGCCAATAATGCCGCATTGGCCGCATGTTTCCATTCCAAATGGGCCAATAAAATACCACTCGCCACCAAAGGTGGAACCAAAGCTGTTGCGACCGCAACCCCAACCACAGCCACCGACAGACGTGGAGAAACTGCGGCAAAAGCACCCGCTGCACCGCCAGCGAGCGCAATCATCAAATCCATAATGGTAGGTTGAGTGCGAGATAAAATTTCATGGGTAATAGGAAGATTAATATTGATTAAACCCAACACCACACCAATCACAACAATCATAACCACGCCAAGCACCAAGGTTTTGAATGCTGTTTTAAACAACAACCAACGGTTATCAATAAAAGCTAGCGCAATCCCGGATATTGGCCCAAGCATCATTGCTACTAACATTGCACCAATCACTACTGCAGCAGAATTTGACAATAAGCCATAACCTGCAATAACAGCAGCCAAAGCATTCATAATAAAAAAGGTTTTACTTGGCAGCGCATCGGCCTGAATATTCAGACGCACCTGTTTATGATCAATTTTCTTGGAGTTTTCTCTGGCCGCTTGTTTATATTTGAGTTTTTCCTTGAGCAACTCGTATTTTACTTGTTCAGGGCCATCATCTACCACAATGGTTGCTTCTTGATCTTTATCCATCTTCTTCCTCGGTTAGGCTAAGCAGGTATAACCTTAAGATTCCAGCTCAGCCGTAGAACGTGTGCAGTTACGCCCACTGTGTTTTGCTTCATACAACTTATTGTCAGCTATCTCCAAAACTTCAGAGACATCTAGTGCGTCTTTAGGCCAGAAAGAAATGCCTATAGAGATCGTGATTTGCCCCATGTCATGAATAGTGCTTTCCTGCATGGTTTTGCGCAGACGCTCTGCGGCTTTATACGCCACACTTGGCTCGCCTGTGATCATTAATACAACAAACTCTTCACCACCACTGCGGCAACAAATATCATGCTCTCTGAAATTATCTTGCATAAATCGTGCAAGTGTCTGCAACACTAAATCACCTTTAGCATGCCCATATTGATCATTGACCCTTTTAAAGAAATCAATATCTATGGCTAAGGCTGCAAATTCAGTCCGCGTATCAATTAATTCATTTAAAAAAATTGCATACCACGACGATTATACAAACCTGTCAGTGGGTCTGTATTTACATGTTGCTTTAATTCTGAAATTCGGTGACTAAACGTTTCAGAACTGAGCAACATTGACGTTCTAAACTTTAAAACCTCAAAATACCAAGGATCGACCTCTTTAATTTTATCTTGAATATCTGGCTGATTCAGCATACTTGCCATTCTAGCCAAACGATTCAGTGGTGAAGCAATAAAATTAGAAATCCACCAAATCAAGATAAAAATAAATAAGTAGAAAATAAAAATACCCAAAGATACTTTTAAAATTAAAGTATTTGCTTTAGCAAACAATTCATCTGTAGGCTGTTGAGATATTACTGTCCAGTTCACACTTGGGATATGTGCAAAACCTGCTAAGTTATCAACACCTCGACTATTCACCAATCTTATAGAACCACTTTTATTTTTTCTTATATAGCCCAAACCAGTATTATTGACAATTTTATCACCAATACGTTTTTCATCTGGATGGAAAATAATTCGATCGTGTTGATCAACAACATACATATAGCTATTTTTATAATCATACTGATTAGACAGCATTTCATTGAGTACATTTTTTTTATGTAAATGAATAATACCACTAATCAGTCCTAAATATTGATTATTTTTCCCATGTATCGGCTTTGACATCATAATTACAAGGTTGTTATTCACCGACCAATATGGAGAGGAAATATAAGTTTTCTTTTTTTGTAAAGATTCAATAATCCCTTCAGTACCATAAGTCTGTTGAAAACTTAACCCCAAACTACTTGGTGAATAGGCTAACATTTGTTGTTTAGCGCTAACCAATAAAATACTATTGAAATTATCAGACTGGTTTTTTAAACGAGAGACTTCGTTATATTTTAAAACGGGGTTATTTAAATCTTTTTCTAACTGCGCTGCACTATATTCTAATTCTTTAAGCATATCGCTAAAATGCTGATCTGCACTAAGAGCAATTTTTTCAGCATATTTTTCATTTACAGAAAGAGAGTTTTGAATAAGTTGCTGTTTAATGACATAATTTAAAATAAATACACTAACAACAAATAAACCCGACACGCTCAAAATTGTCGAGATCAAAATGAGTTTACGAAGATTTAATTTTAAAGATAAAAGCAAGTCCTTCAACAGCGCAGACCTCTAACTTCAAAGAGCGTGAATATTTTTAACTTTATCATACAATACTGTCGAATTAAGCATGTTTTTTGAGCTGTATGAAGAGTTTAATACTATTTTCCCCTACTTTGCATCAATCACACAAATTGGATAATTCCCTGGATTTTGCCCACCACCTAAATCCAAACACGTATCGGTGTAACTAAATTTTTGCCACGCGCTTCCTAAGAAAAAACCTAAGATTAAACGTAAGCGTCCGCTGAACCCCATGCCTATTTTTTAATTTGAGTTGGATTTCCAGCGATGTGGTAGTAATTCTTCTATTTGGGTCGCTTTATGCGTCGGCAGCCTTTTCAGCACATCACTGAGATAGGCATACGGATCCAACCCATTCAGCTTTGCTGACTGGATTAAAGTCATGATATTTGCCGCTCGCTGTCCACTGCGCAGCGAACCTGCAAACAACCAGTTCTTACGGCCCAATGCCCAGGGGCGCATTGAGTTCTCTGCCCAGTTATTGTCAATGGGTAGATTGCCATCATCCAGATAGCGGCTTAAGGCTGGCCAACGCTTCAGACTGTAATTGATGGCCTTGGCAGTGGTTGAACTCGATGGAACCGTCGGATGATGTTGAGTGAGTTTAGTCAACAATTGGGTGAATTGATTGAGATCTTCTTCTGTTTTGATTCCTTTAGCAAATTCTGCAGCAAGGTCTTTTAGTTTTTGTTCGTTCATCATGTTGCCTGACTCCGTTGTGAATATGAACATAGCAAATTCAGGCAATTACACAATTTAATTTACAGTCTCATTTTTGTCCGAGCTACCGTACAAGCTTTGCTAAATACCTAATACCACCTGATATGGTTTAAATCCTTCTAGCACTGCATCGGAGACTAACTTGATAAAGGCTTCGGTTTTTCCGTAAGCCATCCACTGATCAAGAGCCTCATAGTAAGCCAAACGATTTTCTACTGTAATAACACAAGGTGGATAACCAGCTTTAAGTAATTCTAGATTCATCAATAGGCGTGATGTACGCCCATTACCATCAATGAAGGGATGGATACCTACAAAATCCGCATGTACTTTAGCAGCACGTTCAATAGGATGAAGCTTATGTGCTTCACTATTATACCAATCTACCAATTGAGCCATCTTATCATTTAACAAAGTATAGTCAGGTGGGGTAGTGGTAGCACCTGATATCAGGACGTTTTGTTGACGATAACGTCCAGCATTATCATCATCAATATTCTTTAAAATGAGTTGATGGATATTACGAATTTGCCATTCAGAAAAAGGTTCTTCTTTTCGAATAATATCTTCAACATAGTAAATTGCATTTCTATGGTTGATCGCTTCGAAGTGTTCTCTTAATGCCTTTCCACCAACAGTAATACCCTCCAGTACTACTTTTGTTTCTAGTAGAGTAAGTGTATTACCTTCAATTGCATTTGAATGATAAGTCCAGCGAAGAATAAGGTCTTCTTGTAAATTTTTTACAATTGAATGAGAGAGGGGGCGATGTTGATCTAATTTTTTCTTTAAATCATCGATAGTTTCAAACATTACCTTATCCCTGAATTTGTCTTAGTTGATCATACATGAAAAAATAAAGATCAGAAATGTAGTGATATATCATTACATTTTGTATGAGTTTTAAAAGTGGTAAGTGGACTGCTCCAAGTATTCTAGACACGAGACAGCTTCATTTCGGAAACACATTATTGTTCATTTCACCCACGCATCTATGGCATGTTGTAGATGACCAGTTTTGACATAAAGCGTTGCGCCTGATGGACCTGCCTGAAATTTAGCAGCACTATTGAGGGGAAGACGGACCCACGAACCTGCTGGATATATTTCAGTGCCGCAAAATAATTGACCTTTAATAATGAACAATTCAATCCCTTGTTCTGATTTCTCTACGAAAATTTGATCAGGTTCTAGCTTTTCTAAATAGGTCTGCTCATGTTCAGATTGAAATAGCGGGCATATCATCCGACGTTGGGTAAGCTTCTAATTCGCTAAGTCATTGGTGTTAATCCGGGTTGGTTCTCTCTCATGTTCAGTCATTTGCATCAGTTTCACAAAGATTAAACAACCTGCTTTACTGGAAACCCGATGAGTTGAATGATGGAGGTTACGTAAATACCAGCCTACCGGATAATCATCTTCAGCATTCTCGGTAAAAATGCCTGACAATATGAGGACTTCTTCACCCAAAGGATGTTGATGTTCAGGAAAGGCAGATTCTGGTGCGTATTTCACAAGGCTAGTTGCACGTGCTTTCTCATCGCCAATACGATCAAGCATCATTCTATCGACTTCACCTCCTGGAGATTTCACCCAATGGTAATCTTCTGGTTTGATGATGACGGGTTGTGAGAAGTCGGCATGAATAAACATAATGCTGTCCTGTAATGAAGAAACCTAAGTATTTTAACGAGAATGCATAGGTTTATTTTAAAAGAAATAGCGATTAGTTAGCTCACTGTTTCAGAAAAGATAAGCATGTTAATAGCAGATATTACTCACTAAGCTATGAAATATTAATATTTTAGAGTTTAATCAACTGTGCTTTGTTTTTACATCAATGAGGAATGGCATGAAATATCAACCGCCTTATACGATCACCTCTAAAATTATTCACTTGATTGCACAAATTAGTGAATCAATAGGGCGTTTGACTGCATTAACCCAAATCCAAGATAGCCTTAAATTGCGAAAAGCCAATCGTATTCGAACGATTCAAGGGTCTTTAGCAATTGAAGGGAATACCTTGAGTACAGAGCAAATCACCGCAATCCTGAATGGCAAGACCGTTATCGCTCCACCTAAAGAAGTGCAAGAGGTACGTAATGCCCTAAAGGCATATGAAGAAATTCAAGATTGGAATCCTGATCAAGAATCGCATTTGCTTAAAGCACATCAAATATTGATGACAGGACTGATTGATGAGGTTGGACAGTATCGCCATAGTGGTGTGGGTGTGATGTCAGGGGATCGGGTCGTGCATATGGCTCCGCCTGCGAATCAAGTTCACCGTTTAATGGGAGAATTATTGCATTGGTTGGCTGAGGGTAATGAGCATCCATTAATTCAGAGTTCAGTATTTCATTATGAATTTGAGTTTATACACCCATTTGCTGATGGCAATGGGCGGATGGGGCGTTTATGGCAAACTTTAATCTTAAGCCAGTGGAATCCAATTTTTCTCAATATCCCTGTAGAAAGCTTGATTTATCAAAACCAAAAAGCTTATTACGATGCATTGCAAGCGAGCACAGATCGCTCAGATTCTGCACCTTTTATTGAGTTTATTTTGCAGATGATTCTAGATGCAATACTTAGTTCTGATGCCAGCGATCAATATACCGCTCAAGCTAGCGTACAAGTTAGCGATCAAGTTAAACGTCTCATCCAGAATATGGAGCAGAAAGCATATAGCTTAACTGAGCTTATGGCTCTATTAGACTTGTCCCATCGAGCCACATTCCAAAAAAATTATTTAACTCCAGCATTAGAAGCAGGTGTGATTGAACGTACCCTTCCTGATAAGCCTAAGAGTCCTAAGCAAAAGTACAAATTAAAAAATTGAACTATACTGAGGTTGATGTGATTATTAATATCATAATGAGCTAATTGAAATGTTATAACATTGCATTTATTTTTAGGTGTAATTTTCTGCTATAATGCCGTACGCCACTTCAAATCCTGAATTCGGATTTGAACAAGATTTTAAAGTGATTCAATGCACTAAATCTAATATGGGTCAAAATTGGGTCAATGAATTTTTTTATTCAATAAAAGAGCTTTAAAATGAATGAGTTAGGTTTTGAGTTCAATTGACGCCACCTCCACCAAAATTCTTTTTATAAATCAGCCGCTTATTTAAGTGGCTTTTTTATTGCCTAAATTTTATAAGCAATTTAAAAGAGCAAATCAAAACTAGAACGAATACGCTCAATTAATAAATGTTTCGACTCTGACAAATGGGTATTTTTGCGGACCATCAATTGGGTCTGAGCCGTGTTGCACAGCTCGGAATCAATAGTTAAGGCAACGGCCTGACCTTCTTTAACCGCATCTGCGATATCTGCATAGCGCATGGCGGAAATCCCATGTCCAGCCACCACATAATTTTTTAAGGCATAAATAGAAGTGGTGGTCAGACCAATATTCAGGTTCACTTGTAAGCGCACCATTTCACTGTCGAGTAGCTGACGGAAACCATGCCCTACGGGTATTAAGGCAAATTTATAGTCTGAAATTTCGGAAAGACAAATGCGATGCTTGAGCTTGGCAAGAGGAGGACCGGCAGGAACAGCCAGAATAAAAGGTTCTGTTTTATGGGCAATGGTGCTGATGTCTGTATGAAATGGAGGATTATACGCCAGTCCAATATGCGCCAGGCTGTCCACAATATGTCGTACCACATGCTGGGCACTCATTAATTCTAACTGGATTTCAAGATTTGGATATTTATAATGCACATGTCGAAGTACATCATAAATCATGTGTTGCATATAACTTTCACTTGAAACAATGTTCACTTTGCCGAGTTGAGAAGATTGCAGCTGAAATAAACTATCAAATAATTCATTTTCACGATTTTTATTTTCCTTGAAATACTCAAGTACCAGATAGGCGGCTTCAGTCGGAATAATATGCCGACCCTTACGTTTGAACAGGTTTATTTTTAATTCTGATTCAAAGAGTTGAATTTGTCGGCTCATGGCGGACTGTTCAATATTCAGGATATCTGCCGCTTTGCACATCGAGCCAAACATCATCACCGTATAGAAATAACGCAAACGCTTTTCATTGATTCCGTTCAGTGGCGCAAGGAATTGCAAGTTTCTGTCCATAAAAACTCTGATGCTTTTAAAGCATCAGTATGCTAAATAAATTACATTGTTATCAAGTCAGGAGCATGCTTACATGGATTTTGAACAATAAGAAGATCTAGATAAAAAGGAGTTTTAGATGGATTTAATAACTTCCCGTCAACAACGGTTAGACCAGATTTACAAGAAAGTAAGCTGGCGGCTACTGCCATTTTTATTGCTGTGTTATTTCTTTGCTTATCTGGACCGGATCAATATCGGATTTGCCAAGTTACAAATGCAGCAGGAGCTGGGCTTTAACGATGCAATTTATGGCATGGCAGCCGGCATATTCTTTTTAGGTTATGTGCTGTTTGAAGTACCAACCAACCTGTATTTTGAAAAAGTCGGCGCCAGAAAAACCATTACCCGTATCATGATTTTGTGGGGCCTGACCTCCATGTCGATGCTGTTTGTCACCACCCCACAAATGTTTTATATCTTGCGCTTTTTGTTGGGTGTATTCGAAGCCGGTTTTGCCCCGGGCATGATTTTCTATCTGACCTATTGGTATTCCGGTGCACGCATGGCACGTGTGATGGTGATTGTTATGCTGGCTGGGCCGCTCGCTGGCATGTTAGGTGCGCCGTTATCGACGCAAATTATGAGTACTTTCCATCAGATTTATAATCTTTCTGGCTGGCAATGGTTATTTTTATTAGAAGCTGTGCTAACCGTGCTATTGGGTTGCGTAGCGTACTTTTATTTGACCGATCATCCTTCACAAGCAAAATGGCTGTCTCAAGAGGACAAAGCCTTATTGGTGAAAGAAATTTCCCAACATCAGTCTGCCACTGGTCATAGTAATTTTAAAGCGGTATTAAAGGATCCCTGGATTTATTTCATGGCCTTGGCCTACTTCACCATTATCTGTGGGATCTATGCGATTGGCTTCTGGCTACCATCTTTACTGAAGTCGGGCGGTATCCAGAATTTGCAGATGATTGGCTGGCTGGTGGCGATTCCATATTTATGCGGCGCAATTTTCATGATCATTTTTGCCCGCAGCTCGGACAAATGGCAGGAACGGAAATGGCATTGTGTAGTGCCTACGGTATTGGCCGGAGTCAGTCTGATGTTGTCGGTGATCAGTGCGAATTTCCTGCTGTCCTTTATTGCGATCTGTACCGCAACGGCCTTTATGTTTAGTGCCTATACCATTTTCTGGTCGATTCCATCGAAATACTTAAGCGGTAGTGCGGCAGCAGGCGGAATTGCCCTGATTAACAGTATTGGATTACTCGGTGGTTTTGTCAGTCCAAATATTATGGGCATGGCACAGTCAATGACCGGTTCCATGCTGGCAGGCTGGTTCACGATTGCTGTGATCATGATGCTCGGTGGCGCTTTCCTGATTTATGCCTTCAGACTGAAAAAGCAAGTTGTTCCCGAGCAAGTAACACGCGCTGCCTTAATTGTCGATAAATAATCAATACGTAGCATAGGAAGGATTCAGGATATGAAGAAAATCATCATTGCGGGCTTTCAACATGAAACCAATACCTTTGCCCCGACCAAAGCAAGCTACGTCGATTTTGTCCAGGGTGGGGGATTTCCGCCGCTCAGCCGCGGCGCAGATGTCCTGAAATTTTGGGAACAGAACATTCCGATTGGCGGTTTTATTCAACAAGCAGAACAATTCGGGTATCAACTTTTACCGGTGATCTGGGCTGGAACTTCACCTTCAGCGCATGTAGAGCAGGACACTTACCAGCGGATCTGTGATGAAATTATTGCAAGCATCCAGCAGCATCCGGCAGATGCGGTGTATCTGGATCTGCATGGTGCTATGGTCAGTGAACAGGTGGATGATGGTGAAGGCGAATTGTTAAGACGGGTTCGTGAAGCAGTTGGGCCGGATATTCCGGTAATTGCCAGTCTGGATTTCCATGCCAATGTCACGCAAGCGATGTTTGCCCATAGTGATGTGCTGATTTGCTATCGGACCTATCCGCATGTAGATATGGCCCAAACCGGACAACGTTGCGCTCAAGTGTTGGATCAAATATTCCGGGGTAAAAAGCTGCATAAGCAAATGTATAAGCTGCCGTTTTTGATTGCGCTGAATGCACAATGTACCGAGCTGGAACCTACCCAATCATGCATGAATTTACTGGAACAGCTAGAGCAAAATAATTCTGTCCAGATGAATTTCACGCCGGGTTTTCCGGCGGCAGATTTTGAGGAATGTGGTGGTTGTATCTGGGGTTATAGTGAAAACGTTGAGCAGTTAGATCAGGCCATGCAACGCTATATCGCCCATGTGCTGCAACAAGAAACGCATTGGAATATGGATTTTTTATCACCCGATCATGCCGTGCTGCAGGCACTTCAACTTTATCAACAGCATCATTCGACCAAACCTGTGGTGATTGCAGATACTCAGGATAATCCGGGAGCCGGTGGTGATTCGAATACGACCGGGATGTTATCGGCGCTACATCGGCATCAGGTTAAAAATGGATTGATTGGCCTCATCGTAGATCCTGCGGTGGTGCAACAAGCATATCAGCTTGGGCTTGGTCAGCATTTTTATGCGCAACTGGGCGGAACATCGGGTATTGCGGGGGATGCTCCATTTAGCGCTAAATTTAAAATCAAAGCCTATAGCGATGGAAAATTCAGCTATGGCGGACCCATGATGCATGGCGTCGAGGCGGATATCGGCCCGAGTGTATTACTGGAAATAGACGGTATTGAAATTGCAGTCAGTTCCTATAAAGCTCAGTTGCTCGATCGTAATATGTTTAGAATTTTTGGTATTGTGCCTGAAGATAAAACGATTGTCGTAGTGAAAAGCTCGGTACATTTTCGTGCAGATTTTCAGGACATGGCTGCTGCCATTTTGGTCGCGAAAGCGCCTGGTGCCATGAAAGCAGACCCGAATGATCTGCCTTGGCAAAAGATTGATCCTGATAGACGACTCGTGCCGATGGGCAAAAGTCTGGCGCAACGTGATCAGCCATTGCGTCGTACGGTCTAACATTTAACTAATATCCAATTAAAACACCCAAGCGATTGAACAGGCGAGCTCTATCATGATCTAGCCTGTTTTTTAATGAAAGCTCCCATTCCTTGAACTCAAGAGAAATTTAATACAATTTTCTGTTACCTGATCCCGTGTCTGGATCTGTTATTGATTAAATTCACTGACACCGACTTAAGCTAGCTCATAAAAGTGGACAGGAACTCAACATTCTTTTCAAACTCAATAAAATACCTATAATTCCAATTAGAAACTTGTTGTAAATTAAACCTTAGGGGAAAAAATAAATACAGTTTTGACTTTCTTATTTTAAATTAGACGAATCAACCGGAGATTCTCATTGCGCGCTGCCCGCTATAAAATTTTGCTCGTTATCGTATTGCTACTGGCAGTAGGGTTTGCTCTATTTCGCTGGTGGCAGGGGCCAGTGGTGCCCAGTTATACGCTGAGTGCCATGCCGCTAGTACAAAATGTTGTTGCGACCGGACGTGTTGCGACAGTATCACGTGCCCAGGTAGGCAGTGAAATTAGTGCTGTGGTTCTGCAACGTCTGGTGCAGGAAGGCGATCAGGTTAAACCGGGTGATCTGCTAGTGGTATTGAAGTCGGATGAATTGCTGGCCCAAGTCAGACAGGCTGAGCTGGCATTGACTGAATTGGCAAGCAGCCGACGGCCACAGGCTGCAGCAGAACTGGCCAGTGCCAAAGCCCAGTTGGAGCAGGCCAGCCGAGAAGCAGCACGTAGACGTAATGCAGAAGCCGGCATCCTGTCGAGGGAAGAAGTCGAACAGGCTGTGGAAGCGGAACGAGTCGCGCGCAATAATTATGAGACAGCCCGGGTAAAAGCAACAGCATTGGCTGCGGGTCAAGTCGAAGAAGCATTGCTTCGGGAACAGCTGGCGGTGGCACAGGCTCAACTGGCCAAAACTAAGATTCGGGCTGCAGTCGCCGGTACAGTGCTGACACGCGATGTCGAACCGGGTGATCTGGTTCAGCCAGGACAGACTTTATTTACCATTGCATTAACGGGGAACACAGAAATCCGGGTACCCCTGGATGAGCGGAATTTACCGCAACTGGCCTTACAGCAAAATGCTACCGTGATTAGCGATGCCTATCCGGATCAGTCTTTCCCGGCCCGGATTAACTTTATTGCACCAAGTATCGACCCACAGCGAGGTACGGTAGAAGTCAGACTTACTGTCAATCCCGTGCCAGATTTTTTGCGTCAGGACATGACGGTATCGGTGAATGTCGAGACGGCCAAACGAGCACGGGCACTGGCGATTCCGAATGATGCTTTAAGCAGTATTAAGGGAGATAAAGCCGTGGTCTTCATGGGACGTGATGGAAAAATACAGCGTCAGCAGATTACTTTAGGCTTGCGTGGCCTGGCCATGTCAGAAGTGAAATCCGGCCTGAGCGAGGGCGATCAGGTGCTGGCAGATGGCGAATCTTCATTGGAGGATGGCACCAGAGTTCGCTTAAAACCACAACTGAGTTCATTACAGAATTCTGCTGATATGGCCAATAGTAAAAATGAATTACCGGTGAACTTCGATTGAAAAATTTATTCGGGCGGCTCTGGATCGAATGGAAAATCGCGGTCAGTTTTTTGCGTGAGGGTTGCGCGCAGTCCATCATGATCACCATCGGGGTCGCCGTGGGCGTGGCAGTAATCGTCTTTATCACCGCTTTGATTCAGGGGCTACAAGCCAATATTGTCGAACGAACCTTAGGCACACAGGCGCATATTCGCCTGTTGTCACCCGATGAAGTTAACCAGATTGTGCCGTCTCCCGCCGGGACCGTGCAATTATTGCAGGAAGATAAACGGGCACAGCGGTTGCGTTCGATCAACAATTGGCAGCAGATTACCGAAACGCTGGACCAGTTACCCGTACTGACAGCTGTCTCGCCGGTGGTGTCTGGACCGGCCTTTGTACAACGCGGTGATGCGATTGAATCCGTGGCCTTGGTCGGGATGAATCTGGAGCGTTATCAGCAGATCATTCCATTAAAAGAATATTTAATCAGTGGTCAGTTGCGGGTCGGCGCGGATGATGTGCTGATTGGCAGTCAACTGGCCAAAGACCTCGGTGTTCAGGTCGGCAGCAAGTTGCGACTGGATACTGGTCAACAAAATAGTGCTTTGGTGAATATTGCCGGTATTTTTGAACTGGGTGTGCGCGAACTGGATGCGCGTTATGTCTATCTGGATCTCAAGCAGGCACAGTCCTTACTCGGCCTGCCAGGCGGGGTAACGGTGATTGACCTAACCATTGCCAATATTTTTGAAGCAGACCAGGTTGCCGCACAAGTCGGACGCCTGACCTCATTAAAAGCCGAAAGCTGGATTGAAACCAATGCCCAACTGATGAATGCCATTACCGCACAAAGCCTGTCCACCAATATGATTATTGTCTTTGTCGCAATTTCGGTGGCTTTCGGGATTGCCAGCGTCATGTCAGTTAGTGTGGTGCAGCGCACCCGGGAAATTGGTATTTTGCGGGCGACAGGTGCAACCCAATCGCAAATCCTGCGAGTTTTTCTGTTTCAGGGCGCAATCTTTGGCTTACTTGGTTCAGTTCTGGGCAGCATAGTCAGTTATGGCCTGGTGTGGGTATTTAATAATTTTGGTCCGGGATTATTCTATATTCCGATATCGATTGAACTGGTGATTTTGGCATTATTGTTGGCGACATTAACAGGCGTACTGGCTGCAGCGGTGCCATCACGTCGGGCCGCGGCACTCGATCCAGTGGAGGCGATTCGTCATGTCTGAGCAATCTCAGGAAGTTCTGCGTCTGGAAGCGCTACGCAAGTCTTATAACATTGGACAGCCCAATGAAGTTGAGGTTTTGCATGGCATTGACCTGCGCATTGATCGCAACGACTTTGCTGCACTTATTGGCCCTTCCGGTTCTGGAAAAAGTACCTTACTGAATATTCTGGGACTGCTGGATAAACCAACGAGTGGCGAGCTGTATTTGTTGGGACAACCTACCAGTGCGATGGATGATACCGGCCGTACGGCGCTGCGCGGCAACAGCATCGGATTTGTATTTCAGTTTCACCATCTGATTCAGGCCTTTAGTGCACTGGATAATATTCTCATGCCTTTAATGATGGCGCATGGCAAACCGAATCAGCAGGCAATGCAACGCGCACGTGATTTACTGGCGGCAGTGGGACTGGAAAAATTTGCCGAGCGTAAACCGAATGAATTGTCCGGAGGACAGCAGCAGCGGGTGGCCATTGCTCGGGCCTTGATTACTGAGCCGGCATTATTATTGGCCGATGAACCGACAGGTAATCTGGACACCCAGACCGCGGCTGATATGTTTGAACTGTTTCGTAAAGTGCATCGTGAACGCGACTGCGCCGTACTTTTAGTCACGCATGATCCGCGCCTGTCTGCCACTTGTGATCGTACCATCAATCTGGTCGATGGCCGGATTGAAAGTGATTCGAGCAATTCTCCTCAAGATTAAGCTGTACTGTAAGGAGCCAGGAGGGCTAATTTTTTGAAGCGATCGAAAAGATATTTCAGATTTATAGCTTTCAAAAAATGATATCCATATATGAGATTGAAATAATCTGTAAACAATCTGTTTGTTAAAAAAGGATGTATGCGATTGCCTACATCCTTAAATTTTGATGGTTTAATTTTAATGATCCTGACTTTTAGCTTGATCTAATCATTGAGCGTCGGTAAATCATACCTATTGAAAGCGTCAGGATGAAACCGAACTTAGTGGCACTACCATAAGTTTGCGCTTCATCCTTGCATGAGCCTGATCTCAAATTTGATTCGATCCGATTTTATTGTTCCAGATTACTTCTCAGCATCCAGGCAGTTTTTTCGTGTACTTCCAGTCTTTGCGTGAGAATGTCAGCAGTCGGCTGATCATTGGCTTCTTCAATGATCGAGAAAATACTTCTGGCAGTACGTGCCACAGTTTCATGTGCATCTACCAGTAAACGTATCATTTCTTCAGCTTTAGGCACACCTTCGACTTCTTTAATAGAAGTGAGTTTCACAAACTGTTTATAAGTGCCGGGTGCTGCAAAACCCAAAGCCCGAATACGTTCAGCAATGACGTCCAGCGCATTCCACTGCTCGGTGTATTGAGTCATAAACATGGTGTGCAGGCTATTGAACTGGGGGCCAGTGACATTCCAGTGGAAATTATGGGTCATCAAATACAGGGTATAACTGTCTGCTAAAAGTCTGGATAAACCTTCGACAATTTTGGCGCGATCATCATGCGAAATCCCGATATCAATTTTCATTGCTTTAGATTCTTTTTTAGAAGAGGCCATGCTCTTACTCCTTCAAACTTAACGTGATACGGTGTATTAAAATAAAGTCGGATGTAGTCGAAGCCCGAGCCAAGAGATGAAATGATCTCTATGACTTTGTATTTGATCTGAAAAGGCTAAGAGATTTAAGTGGTTATAAGTTATAGATATTAGATCAATATAAGGGCAGGAAGTTTAGTCATTATGTATAAGCAGGGCGCGGGATTGTAACTATTTAAATCTGTCAAATTTTGACTATACTTCAGCGGTAGTACGTTAATTTCTCATAGCAAATTCAACTTCTAAAAAACTCCTAAGTATTTCAGGATTGAAACATCGTGTTAGGGTATGACATCTATTTATGAGCAAGATCACATATCACCATACTGAATCTTTATTTCGAAATATCTCTGTGAAATTTTAATATTTTATTTTAAATAAATAACTTAGATAAAAATTTAAATCATAAATAAACCCGAAATTTATAAAAAATAACACAATGCTGCCTTAATTAAACAAGGCACTACAAACAATAATAAATCTCTTTCTCAAATGCAGTTATGTTAGGACACAGGCGAAACCAATAACAATATTCCCAGAAGAGCAAAAATGCTTCGAGTCAGCATATTCAGAAGAAATGTGAGGCTGATACAGGATCGGCTGTAGCAGATTGACTTGCGGGATGATTTTGATTCGGTAAGCCATGCAATATATAAGCTCAAGCGACTTTGAGATAGACCAAAAATATCTGAACTAAACTCAAGCTCAGCAAGGAATACATCATGAAAATTAAGGCCAATAGCCCCGCGACTGGTAAAGACGGTTTAGACAAACAAAATACCAATAAAAAAAGTGAACAGCTCGACGCATATCGCAGTGATGCGACCGAACAGGCACTCACTACCAATCAAGGGGTTAAAATTTCCGATAACCAGAACAGTCTCAAGGCAGGCGTTCGCGGTGCGACCTTGATCGAAGATTTTATTCTCCGGGAAAAAATTACCCATTTTGACCATGAGCGAATTCCAGAACGTATTGTGCATGCCCGTGGTGTCGGCGCACATGGCTATTTTGAGGCTTATCCGGGTAATGAAAAACTGACCAAGGCAGGCTTCTTGACTAATACCAGTGTGCAAACGCCAGTATTTGTGCGCTTTTCTACCGTACAGGGCCCGCGTGGTTCAGCAGATACGGTACGTGATATTCGCGGTTTTGCGACCAAGTTTTATACGGATGAAGGTAACTTTGATTTAGTGGCGAATGATGCGCCGGTATTCTTTATCCAGGATGGGATCAAGTTCCCGGATTTTGTACATGCGGTCAAACCTGAACCTCAGACCGAGATTCCTACCGGTGCATCTGCACATGATACTTTCTGGGATTTTGTTTCTTTAGTGCCTGAATCTGCACATGCGGTGATGTGGGCCATGTCGGATCGGGGTATTCCGCGTAATTTAAGAGCCATTCAAGGCTTTGGTGTACATACTTTCCGTTTTATCAATGCCGAGAATAAAGCGGTTTTTGTGAAATTCCACTGGACGCCAAAACAGGGTCTAGCCCAACTGGTCTGGGATGAAGCACAAAAACTGGCGGGTAAAGATCCGGATTTCCATCGTCGTGACTTATATGAAGCGATTGCCTCCGGTAACTATCCGGAATGGGAGTTGGGTGTACAGGTCGTCCCAGAAGAAGATGAGATGAAGTACGACTTCGACTTGCTGGACCCAACCAAAATTATTCCGGAAGAACTGGTGCCGGTGACGCCGATTGGCAGAATGGTGCTGAACCGTAATGTCGATTATTTCTTCGGTGAAACCGAGCAGGTGGCATTCTGTCCGGGACATATTGTGCCAGGACTGGATTTTACCAATGATCCATTATTGCAGGCCCGTCTGTTCTCTTATACCGATACTCAGCTCAGCCGTTTAGGTGGTCCAAACTTCCACCAGATCCCAATTAACAAGCCGGTTTGTCCATTCCACAATAACCAGCGTGATGGTTTACACCAGCGTATTGTACATACCGGTCAAGCCAGTTATGAGCCGAATTCGATTGACAATAACTGGCCGACTGAGACTCCGCCAGCTGAACAAGGCGGTGGTTTTGAAAGCTATCAGGAGCGTATTGATGGACACAAGATCCGTCAGCGTAGCGAATCATTCAGTGATCACTTTAGTCAGGCCCGTCTTTTCTACCGCAGCCAGGCACCACATGAGCAAAAGCACATTGTCGATGCCTATGTCTTCGAGCTGAGCAAGGTGGAGCGCAAATATATTCGTGAGCGTGAAGTGCTTGAAGTGCTCTGCAATATCGATCTGGATTTGGCACAGCAGGTTGCTGACCAATTGGGTATTGAAATTCCAGCAGAGAAAAAAGCAGCAAAATTGCCAGAGGTGCAGATTTCACCACGCTTATCTTTCGAGGCATTCAAACCTGAAGATATTAAGGCACGCAAAATTGCGCTACTGGTGCACGACAAGGCCAATGAGGCGAGTATCAAAGCTGTTCAAGCCTGGGCAGAATCAGAAGGTGCTGTGGTCGATGTACTGACCCCAAAACCGGGTCCGGTACTGGGTCTGCAAGGCGAGGTGATTCCTTCCGATGGTATGCAAAAAGCCGAGCCATCCATCGCCTATGATGCTGTGGTGATTGCTGACGGTGATAATTACGATGTGGTGATGAAAGATGGTGTGGCGACTCATTATCTGCTGGAAGCCTACAAGCATTTAAAACCAATCGTGTTCCTGGGCGATAAAGGCAAGCTGATTGAACATTTACGCTTGGTTAGCGATGAAGGAACTCTGGCAAACGGACAGTTTGCAGCAGTACAAGATAGCTTCAAGACTTTGATCCTGAACCATCGTGTCTGGGCGCGTGAAGCGATTGCAGAAGCAATTCCTGCCTAAACGATCTAATTTATATTTTAGAGGATAGAGGCTCCGGCTTCTATCCTGATGGTTTTAAAATGGATGAAGAGATGGTGAGACCGGATGTCAAAAAGTTGTTGGCTCAAGCACAACAAACCAAATGGAGCAGAGAGCAGGATATCTATCTCATTGAGCATAATCATTTGCCTCTAACTGAACTGATGCAGCAACTCTGTTTCAATGAAGAAGAGATTAATGCAAGACGTAAGGTATTAGGATTAACTACACGTTTGAAACAAATGCGTAAGCTTTCTCACTAACTGAAATAACTGACTTTAAAAAAACACAAAAATATTCTCCGAATTTTATGAGGAACCGCATGCATGAACCTCGGTTCAATATTACAAAGATTTGAAACTTCTCCTCTGGAGCTACAAGAAAAAATTCACCACACTTTAATGGAGCTGGTGGAGATTTCCGCTCAAGTGCCTTATCCCGCTTCTGGAGCTACCTTAAAACGCTGGCAGATGCTTAGTCAGGTTTCGGCAAGCAATTTGAGCCTGGGCAAACTGTATGAATCGCATTTAGATGCTTTAGCTATTCTGCATGAACTGAATATTCCGGTAGAACAAAAAGGCTTATGGGCAGTATGGGCGGCAGAAGGCGGTCCCAAACCTTTAACATTGCAAGCAGGAAAGCTAAGCGGAATTAAGCCCTGGTGTTCTGCATCGGTCTGGGTGCAACACGGTCTGCTGACTTACCGTGATGAGCAGCAACAATCCCAATTACTGATTCTAGATTTGTCACAAGAAGGCATTCAGCATCATCAGGATGCCTGGCAGGCAGTGGGCATGCAGCATACCTTGACTGCCCGGCTTGAACTGGATCAGGTCAAGGTGAAAAAAGTCGCAGCTCCAAATGCCTATCTGGATCGGCCCGGATTCTGGCACGGCGCCGCAGGTGTGGCCGCCTGCTGGTACGGCGCAACTGTGCGTTTGGCTGAATATTTAAGACAGGCATTATTGCTCAAACCGCATGCCTATAAGGCCATGTATCTCGGTGAAGTCAGTCGGGAGCTTTTAGCAACACAAGCCTTATTTTATCAAGTTGCTACATTGATTGATCGGCAACCGCAACACGCACATGAGTTAAAGATTCGTAGCCTACGTGCTCAGGTGGAAGCGACTGCCTTAAATGTACTAACTCATGTAGGTAAGGCACTTGGTGCTGGGCCGTATTGTGAGCATCCGCATTTCGCTCGGCTTGCAGCAGATCTTCCGGTATTTATTCGTCAAAGTCATGCTGCATTTGACTTGGAGCGGATTGGCGAGCTGACTGCACAGGAGGAACAATTATGGACGTTATAAGACATGAGATTGTAGGGGATCGTGTCATCCATGGTGAAGGCACAAGACTTGAAGAATGGCGTTCCTGTCAGATCCTGCAACAGATGCCGGAATTTGATATTCCTAAGGTTATTCCTCTAGATGCCAGAGTCTGCATCATTGCCCCTCATCCTGATGATGAAATTTTGGGCTGTGGAGGCCTGATTCAGCGTCTGGACAAACTTGGCTATCAGATCATACTTTTTGCCGTTACCAATGGGACAGCCAGTCATCCCGGCTCTAGTCTATATACTCCCGAAGAGTTGAACCAGATTCGTCCTGCTGAAACGCGAGCAGCTTTAGAAGCGTTACCTTTAAAACAGAATATCTTGCGGATCGCTTTAGATATTCAAGATGGCAAGGTGGCCGAACAGCGGGATGTGTTGCAACAGCATCTGCAATCTTATCTGCAACCGAATGATGTGTTAATTAGCACATTTGTTCATGATGGACATCCAGATCATGAAATTACGGGGCAGGTCACACAGCAGCTGGCCACTGAACTTCATTTGCCCTGTATTCAGGTCTTGATTTGGGCATGGCATTGGGCAACACCTGGAGATACCAGAATTCCCTGGACCGTCGCTCATCAACTCAAATTAACTGAGGAAGAATTACAATATAAGTCTCGAGCTGCGCGGTGTTTTAAGAGCCAGATCGAGCTTGATCCGACGATAGATCAATCACCGATTCTGCCAGAGCAGGCATTGCAACGTATTTTACAGCCCTGGGAGGTGTATCTATATGAATAGTAAAGCAGCCTATGATCAGGAATACTTCGATGCCTTATATGCACTGAATCAGGGAGATCCCTGGCAATATGAACAGCGTTGGTATGAACAGCGCAAACGCCAGATTTGTCTGGCGGTCTTGCCGAGCTTGCAGTTTGACTCCGCGATTGAAATTGGTTGCAGTAATGGCATCTTCAGTCAGGAACTGGCGCAGCGGACAGATAGCTTAACGTGTCTGGATGCCAATGATACTGCGATCCAGTTAGCGCAGCAGCGTTTACAAGATTATTCACATGTGCAGGTGTTACAGCGTGTCGTGCCAGATGACTTGCCCAAACAGAAATTTCAGCTCATTGTCGTCAGTGAGATTTTATATTATCTGAACCCGATTGCTCTGCAACAGGTGCTGACATGGTTGCATACTGCACTCGAACCGGGCGGATGTATCTTGAGTTGTCATTGGCGTGCGCCGATCTCGGGATTTAGCTTAAATGGTGAAGATGTCCATCAATATCTTAAAGCGCATTTGAACTATGCACATCGTTTAAGTTTGCAGGACTCCGATTTTTTGGTAGATCTGTGGCTGAATTCAGCACAATCCGTAGCAGAGCAGGAGGGCTTAAGATGAAAAAAATCGGTGTGGTGATTCCGGCCTGTAATGAAGAAGCCTATATTGAACGCTGTCTGTTAGCCTTAAAATCAGCACAAACTTATTTTTTTCAATATTTTAAAACAATAGAAAATCTTCCTGAAATCCAGATTCTCGTGGTCTTGGACCATTGTACTGATAGCACCGCCGTTAAAGTTCAGCAAATGGGCATTCCGGCTATGAGCTGCGACTTCCGAAATGTCGGTAAGGCACGCCATTTGGGGATTCAGCAAATGATCGAGCAGGGCTGTGACTGGATTTGCTGTACCGATGCCGATTCATTCGTACAGTGTGACTGGTTTCAGATGATGTTACAGCATCAACCCACCGATGCGATTTGTGGTGTGGTCGAGCTGGATCAATGGGATCATTTAAGCCGGAAAACCCGTCAGGCTTATCTCCGACATTATCAGGACAGCATGGGACATCGGCATATTCATGGCGCAAACCTGTGTTTTAAAGCTTCGGCTTATATACAGGTCAATGGGTTTCAGCAACTGGACTGTCATGAGGATGTTGATTTCATCCGTCGTTTAGAAAAAGCCGGCGCGCAGATTGTCTGGTCGAATCAACTGAGAGTCACCACCAGCAGTCGTCTCAGCTCAAAAATTGCTGCAGGTTTTGCCCATTTTCTGCAAAAACTTGAGCTTAAGCAGGCCACTAAAAAACCGATCAGCCTGTGCAAATAAAAGCATAAAACTATAAATTTTATACAATCAGATACTTGTAAAAAATCTTAAAATTCGGTTCTAAAAACTATTCCATTTAAATTTATTCTGTTTATAATTCACGCAAATTCAGCCCCGCATACTTATATATTTCAACTATAAGTCTGTGGGGTTTTTCTATGGATGATCGGTAATGGATGCCTGAGCCTTCTTTTTTGGTAATACAATGTTCAATCAAACACTGCTTTCTCGAATTCAGTCTCCATCACCATATCTATGGCAGAAAATAGCGACTGCGTTGTGCTTCTTTAGCTTGGGCTTTAGTACTGCGGCTTGGGCACCCTTAATTCCATATGCACAGCAGCGCCTGTTATTAAATCATGCTGATTTTGGCCTGTTATTGCTGTGTGCCGGAATCGGTTCAATGCTGGCGATGCCACTGGCTGGCCGACTGGCCAATGCCTTAGGTTGTCGTACCGTTTTGGCTGTAATTCTCAGTGCATTTTTGTTCATTTTGCCTGCTCTGGCTTATAGTCCGAATCATTTAATGATGGCAATCAGCCTGTTTTTCTTTGGTGCCAGTGCCGGGGCTTTGGGCGTGACTGTCAATATTCAGGCTGCACAGATTGAGAAAAAACTCGGTAAAAGTTTAATGTCGGGTTTTCATGGGGTGTGTAGTTTAGGTGGTCTAGCAGGCGTACTGGGCATGACCATGTTAATGGGATTCGGCTTGGCACCTTTAACTGGTGCGGTGATTGTTAGTGTGATTTTGCTGCTTATTGCCTTATTTGCTGTTCCTTTGAGCTTGGGTGCTGAGCCAAAAACAGCGGTAGAAGACACATCATCAGAACAGCCAGTGAAAAAAGCAGCACCGACCTGGGCAATTTTAGGTATTGGTCTGATCTGTTTTGTGGCTTTTCTTTCGGAAGGTGCCGCCATGGACTGGAGTGGTATTTATCTTGCTACTGAGTTCAGTCTGCCTGCGGCGCAAACCGGTCTGGCTTATAGTTTCTTTGCTGGTTTGATGGTACTGGGACGTTTTAGTGGACACCTGATTATTCAGCAGTTTGGTGAAAAAAATACGATTCTGTTAAGCGCACTCTTGGCTGCAACCGGTTTATTGACCGTAGTCTTTGCGCCAGTCTGGCAGGTGGTATTGGTAGGCTATGCGATTTTAGGTTTAGGTAGCGCTAACATTGTACCGCTGATGTTTTCCCGTGCAGGACGTCAAAAAACTTTGGCTTCACATGTGGCATTGTCTTATGTATCGGTATTTGCTTATACAGGTTCGTTGATTGGACCAGCCTTGGTCGGCTTCGGTAGTGAAATTATCGGATTGAGTCTGGTATTTAGTGTCATTGCAATTGGTCTATTGAGTATTGTGATTTTGAATCATCTCACTGCAGACCCAAGCGAAGTGCAACACAGCGAAGAGATTGTGGCTCCTCTTCAAAACGAAACACCAGCTTAATGCTGGTGTTTTTTTATTTAAAAATTTAGGCATGCACACTGAACTGGTTTGAAGCTCCTGCAGCCACCGGGCGATAGATCCGCAAGCTTTGTGAGTTTTTCAGGTCAGTGATAAACTGATCACGCCAGCGAATAATATCGAAATTTTTCAAGCCTTGGCTTAAATAACGATAGCGCTCCAAACGTTCTGATTTAGACATGCGCAGCGCCTTCTTCAAAGCTTTAGCCATACTGTCATGCTCATAAGGATCGACCAGTAAGGCTTCTTTCATTTGTTCAGCAGCACCGGCATATTTAGATAGAATCAAGACACCCGGATCTAAAGGATCCTGTGCAGCAATATATTCCTTGGCGACCAGATTCATACCATCCCGGATCGAATTTACCCAGCAAATATCTGCCTTACGATACAGTTGCATCAAGGCCTCATGGCCCAAAGTATCATAGCTGCAATCGAAGGGTAACCAGTCCGCTGTGCCATGCTGGCTATTGAGTTCATGCACAGCAGCTTTAAATTGCGTATACAGGTTCTTATAGGTCTTTACATCCAGTCGGCATGGACAGGCAATTTGTAATTGCTGGAATTGATTTTTAAACTCCGGTTGATCTTCTAGCAAGCTCTGCAACGATCCGATTTTTTCCAATAAGCCTTTACTATAATCAATCCGGTCAACTGAAATGATGGTTTTATAAGGCTGCACTGTATCCAGATCAAAGGGAAGCTTTTCCAGATGGGTATCTGAGGCCTGATTCTGTAGTTGCACAGGATGCACACCAATCGGATAGCATTTCACATGAATCTTTCGAGATTGATAATTCAGGATTTCATTGTGACGATGCTGCACTTTTAAGGTCTGTTCAAGGAAATTTAAACAGTTTTCCTGATCGCGAGAGGTCTGCAAACCCAGTACATCGTAGTTGGCCAAATGATGTGCCAGATCGCGATGGGCGGGTAAAGTCTGCCAGAGCCTTAGTTCAGGAAAGGGAATATGCAGGAAAAAGCCAATACGGTTACGCATGCCCAGTTTACGGCAATAATGCGCCACGCTTAAAAAATGATAATCATGGATCCAGATAATATCGTGTGGAGATGCTACCTGTTTAAGGTGCTTGGCAAAGCGTAAATTGACATCCTGATAGATCTTAAAATCCTGCGGCTGATAATCTACAAGTTGATGCTGGTCGTGCATCAGCGGCCACAATGCATTGTTGGCAAAACCACAATAAAAGCCTTGATATTGGGATTCAGTCAATGGACTCGTGTGATATTCAACATTTTGATGCTTCAGGATTTGAAACTTCTGCTCTTTCGTCTGGTCAACTCGGGATCCATTCCAGCCAACCCAGATACCGCCTATATCCTGCAAAGCATCCTGCAATGCCACCGCTAATCCACCTGCCTGTGTATTGTCTGACTTAGGTAGATTTACACGATTTGATAACACTATGAGTTTCGACATGTAATTTCTCCAATAATAATTGTTGTTGTGCTTTCAGTATTTCTAAAAATTCTGCTAGAAAAGCCTGTACTTGAGTCACGTTTTCGAGGCGATGTTGTGCCACGGTGTTGCCTGTACCGACTTTGATAGAGCAGCCTTTGAATGTGTTGATGACTTGAAAACCGGCTTCGTCGGTCAGGTCATCTCCGATAAAAATGGGGTAATGATCACTTAAGTGATATTGCTGAATGATTTGCTGGATGGCTGAACCTTTATTTGCCCCTTTGGGCACCAGTTCGAATACAAACTTTCCAGCCTTAAGTTCAAAATCCTGAAAATGAGTAAGACAATTCAAGGCAAATGCATGCACTTGATGCTCTAAATAGGGATGTTCACGAAAATGCAGGGCGACTGAATAGTCTTTAATTTCTATTCGAGTCTGAGGAATATTATTACTATGTTCTGTAATATAATTTTTTAATAATTCAAACTGTTCAGGATTTAAATCAATTAACTTGCTTAAACGCGATTGATAGCTTAATTCCAGACCGTGAGAACCGGCAATATTCCAGTCAAATGGATAAATAAGTTTTTGTGCTTGTGCAATTGAGCGACCGGTCACTAATATTAGCTGAATATATTGTTGTAACTCTTTTAAGGTATTTAAGGTTTCGCTCTTAATTATACTTTTTGCTGGATCTGGGTGGAATTCAGAAATGGTTCCATCAATATCAAGAAATAAAACAATTTTATGAGAATAAATAATAGGTTTGATTTGATTTAAAATCACTTGAGGTAATATATAAGAAGATGTAGCAAGTGAATCTTCTAGGTCTTGATCTTCTTTTAGAGTCGACATAAATACTACCTAAGCCTCTGAAGTTAAATTGATTTAAAAGTTAGAATTACCTGAATGGTCATTGCTTTGATTAAATTTATAACATATTTCATTTAACAGACTGGCTTTAAGTGCAGAAACGAAACACTTTTAACAAGTACAGTTACTTTGTAAGATTTAGAAATATTTTGGTAGAAATCCAGTATTGTTAATAAATTTTAAAAATAAATTATGAGGATTTTATATTTTAAGATTTTCTTGGATTGATTGTTTTTCAGGATTTTACATAATAAGATTTATTATTTAATCTTTATTTTTGAATATGTATTTTTTAATTAATTTTTTAGAATATAGTTTTATTATTAATTCATTTTTTTATTTTTAAATATATGAGGGAGATGTAATTTTGAGATCTTTTTAAATATAATAATTTAAATAAATTTAAAAATTGAGCATATATAATAAAAAATGTAAATTAAGTTCATGAAAATTAATATTTTTTACAATTGGCTAAGCTGTCTTAACAGCAAAAATACTAAAATTGGCTAGAGGGAAATTTCGTACCATCAAACTTTCTTAGGATCAATTGGAGAGATATACAATTTAAATAGCCTGTTAATTTAGTATCTCAGATTAATTTTTTAATTCTTATCGGTAAATTTTATCAGAGGATAAAAAATCGAAAAAAAATGAACGCCAGTTCTATGACTAAACTCTGAAAATAACTTGAATATTCTTTTTTTGAATCGAAGCTTAGGTGTTAGATGAAGTTGAGCTAAACAGAGAGAAGAGATGTAAAGGTGTCATCGCAAGGACAGAGTAGATACAAAAAACCGAAAACAGATCATTAGTGATCTTACATAGGTTACAAAACTAAATGATGTTTCAATTAAAAAGAATTTTTTGCTCAAATGGATGAGTCAATTTAACAGCAGTAAATGATGAGAGAAAAGGGAAGAAATAATTTCTTGAAAAAATAATGAAAGAGCAATTAAAGTAGAGAGAAGCTCAGGGTCGTATCATATAAGTTAAGAAACCAAACTCAGATACAACCCGTCTATTTGCATGAAAGAAAAATACTCAGATTTCTCGCCACACTTCATTTTCGTCTTTTAAAGGAATGGTAAAGTTAAAATCATCATCATTACTGACCAGAAGACTGGTTGGAGTCTGCATGACCACTTTCAAAACAGTACCTGCTTCAAAACTAATAGGGGCGCAGTTTTCTTTTTCTAGAGTCACCGGTTTAAGTAATTCAATTACCGAACTTTCCATAGTTTTTTCCAAAATAAGATTACTTTTCGATAATTAAATCATAGCATGATTTTTGAAAATTTAACTGTTTCTTCAAAAACTGAGAACTTGATCAATGATTTATTCAAATAGGGAGAAGTGCTCTATTTAGGTAAAAGACACCTAGAAGACATGCAGTATGCCTGATTTTCATCCTATTCTTGCAGTACTCGGAAGCATGAGGTTCTTTTACATAAACCCGACAGATAACAGGCATAAAAAAGTCTATCAAAATAACGAAAGGTCAAAAACATGATAATTTTTTTGTTTTTGATATCGCTCGGCTGAATGATAAAAATCGAGAATATAAGGAAAATCATAACGCAGAGCTGAATGATAAAAATAATTTTCTAGAGACTCGATATCTTTCTATCCTTTTTTACACTAAATTGAAAATTAATGCTTTATAACAGTAAAAATCTAAAATAAGAATAAACTATGCGTCATTTGGATGACCAAGAGACATAAGGAGAACTGGGTCGGCATGTTTAAGTCATTTTTCCCGCAACCCGTCTGGTTTTTTAGCAGCCTGATTTTGTGGTTTATCATTAATCTTGTACTTTGGCATAGTGGTGGATCAGGATGGGGAACCTATCTGGGTTTTCCTGAAGGTTATTTTGATGAAAAGCTTACAATCGGTATCGGGCGTTTCTGGTCAGCTCAATTCATCTGGTTCTATCTCTGGTATTTCATTGCAACTACGATATTTGCGCTGTTCTGGCAATGGAAAGCCGGACACCGATGGCAGCGCTGGTCGGTCTGGGGCTCGGCATTTATTCTGTTTAATATCTGGTTCGGGGTACAGGTCAATGTCGTATTAAATGAATGGTATAGCCCGTTTTATGATCAGATTCAACAAATGCTCACTAAGGGTGGTGGGGATGTTTCATTGCTGTATCAAGGCGCATTAACCTTTATTTATATTGCGATGGTTTATGTCACTTTAGCGGTATTTAACCTGTTTTTTGTCAGTCATTATGTCTTCCGCTGGCGTACCGCGATGAATGATTATTACACCGCACATTGGGAGCAGTTACGTCATATTGAAGGTGCATCACAACGTATCCAGGAAGATACCATGCGCTTTGCCAAAACCACGGAGCAGTTAAGTGTTTCCTTGATTGAAGCGCTGATGTTGCTGATGGCATTCCTGCCGATCTTATATCAGCTCTCTAGTCATGTGAAAGTTTTACCAATTGTAGGGGAAATACCGCATGCTTTAATGTGGGCCTCGATTGGTTGGGCGGTATTGGGTACGGTCATTTTGATGGTCGTGGGAATGAAGCTGCCCGGACTGGAGTTTAATAACCAGAAAGTTGAGGCAGCCTATCGTAAAGAGCTGGTCTATGGCGAAGACTATGCTGATCGCGCACATCCGTTGACATTACAAGAACTGTTTAGCCGAGTACGCTGGAATTATTTCCGGTTGTATTTTCACTATGCTTATTTCAACATGGTTCGGATCTGGTACTTGCAGTTGGACAATATTTACGGATTATTTATTCTGTTTCCAAGTATTGCAGCAGGGGCAATTACCCTCGGTTTAATGATGCAAATCCTAAATGTGTTCGGCAAAGTGCGAGAATCTTTCCAGTACCTGATTTTGTCTTGGCCGACGATTATTGAACTGATGTCGATCTATAAACGGTTGAAAGCATTTGAATCACATATTGATTAATTTTTTCTCATATTATCATCCTGCTTTATTAGCCAAACAGTTTTAGGTTTGGCTTTTTTTATGGCGAGTTAGTTTACAAAATCCAATGGAAAATATCGATCTGACCGTTGGTCAGATGACTTGGGTAAATCGTGTCAGAACCTCCCAATATTGGGGTATTCAGATATTTTTTTCTTGTCTAGAATCCTAAGGGCCAGCCAAGATGGCGTTTAATTTCCGGTGGTTTGACGTATAAAAATAACAAGTGTACGTTGAGGAAATTATTCTTATGCTGATCTTGTTCAGGCAATGTTACAGCGGATAAAAGGTAAATTTATTACCCATTATAATAAAGGCCTGTAGCGTTCCCTGAATAAGCCGCCGGAGAAGGACTCACCGCCTTCTTCGGTTTTTTATGTGTTTTTTCTATCTTTTTCTTGAGTCCTGAATGGAATTGTTTATTATTTGAACTGATTTAAAAATGATACTTGTGTCAATTTTTATCACATGAAGCTTGGCATAATCAGCAAAGTTGAGGCTGATATGTGCCTTTTTACCATTTAAATATTATAGTTATCAATATCTTGTGTTTGTTGTTTTGTGCTATTTAAGCTATGTTATACGGGATTTTGGGGTTGAGATATTTGCTGTGAAGCTAAAAGTAATAATTCTAATAATAGGGGCAGCAGCTTTAGCTGGATGTAATAGCGTGAATCGGTTGAAATCAGAGGTGTTACATCCTTTTGCCAGTCCGGAAGAACTAATTGCCAAACGGGCTTTGAATCAACGTGATGGTAGTGCAAAAGATTATGTTTATCTTTGGGGACAAGCTCAGAAAAATAACACGACTCAGGCCATGTATCCGCGTTCGATACTGACGCAATATTGTCATGAACAGGGCGGTAAATTTTCCCTGCTGTATAAAAGTAATTTTAGTGCCATGGCAGATGTTGCCCAGCGTAAACGCCTGAGTGCCAATCGGGGTGTTGTACAAGGTAGCGGTGCCTATCAGTGTCGTATGGATGACCTGACTGAAAGCTGGATTGTCTCGATTGAACCAACTTCTGAACGACAAGTTGATAAATCTAGCCAGACGCGTAGTGTTCGACTACTCACCCAGGTCATGAGCCCTTCTCAAGCAAAAAACTTTTATCGTCCAACTAAAGCCAGGGTTGCTGTGGAGAAAACCACCCCTGCATTGATAAAAACCATGACTCCTCCTAAGACTCCTGTCGCAAAGACGACAAATGAACTGAAGGAATCAGCACGTAAAGAGCTGGAGAGGAAAGAATTAGAGCGAAAGGAATTAGAAAGAAAAGAGCTTGAGAAAAAAGAAGCAGAGAAAAAGCAGCTAGCAGCGGCATCAGCTCGAGCTACAATAGCAGAAACACCGCAACAACATCAGATGAAGATTTATGTGGCAGCGCGACGTGATATTAATAGTGGCAAGAATCTGAATAATGCCTGTAACAACGCCCAGCGTGCCTATAACTACGGTAAATTGCAGGGCACTGAGGGAACACGTGTCTATACTGAATCAGGGATGTTGGTTGCACGCTGTCTGAACAGTATTCCGGTCTATGCCAGCCGTTTCCCAAATGCTAAAGCGCAATCCAAGCGGATTTTGCAGAATTTGGCCAATAACTATAATCATGCCGGAGCCAAGAATCTTTTGAGGCAGTTAAAATAAGCGCGGGATCAAAAGACTTAATCCAAAATCCGTATGATCCTTTTGACGATCGAGAAGATAGGCGCAAAAATCTGTTCGATCCGACGGGAGAGAGTAGAAGAAAGTCCGCTTGGTTTAGCGGAGAGATCACGTGACCCGAGAATCTCCTTCCGTGATGTCGGATGGATGAATAAAAATACGATCAAGACGAAAAAAAGGACAAGTCCCCACAGTATGATGCTGTGAAATATGTTGGTATTCATAATTATAAGTTTTTATTTTTATTGTTTTAGTCTAAATCATAGCGCTAAGTTTGACTGATCAATATCCTGACCTGATGAATAGCAATATGGACATCAGAATGATCATCCAAGTGTTGCAAATCTGATTTAGGTTTTACAGAGCTCTATCAGTTTATTGCCCTGTTCCATGCTACAAATAACTGGTTTTATATCACTGGCCGGACATCGAAGAACAGGAAATTATGATGGCGCATAGATCTTTCACAAAGCTTCGTACATTTTTAATAAGGGCAACATTATTAGGTGCAACTCAGGTTGCCATAGCAGGTCCAACAGTTGATCAGCTCAGTGACTGTTTGATGAAATCCACCACAGCCACCGATAAAACCACGGTCTTGCAATGGACCTTTGTGGCTTTAGGTAATCATCCGGACTTAAAGGCTTTTAGTAATGTGACCGCTACTCAAAAGGAAGCATTAGATAAGAATCTGGCGACCGTTTTACAGCGCATCCTTGTAGAGCAATGTTCTACACAAACCAAAGCCGTGATTCAGGCGGAAGGCTTGCAAGCTGTAGGGGATAGTTTTCAGGCATTAGGTAGAGCTACAGGCGATGAAATTTTAAAGAATCCTGAAATCAATAATCAGCTCAAAGGTGTGTTGCGTTATATCGATTTGAATCGTGTTGCACAGACTTTTTTAACCCCAGATTTGTTGAATAAGTTGGGACTATAAGGCGATAAGTCATGAGGCTTTATTTGAAGATGCCTGCAATAAGTTTAATTAGCCAGTAAATGGGAATAAAAATAAGTTCTAGCCCATCTGCCCAATCAGATCCTCTTTGACGTTTGGAGGTATCGCCTTTAGGTTCTGTGATCTTTTTTCGCCATTTGGGATAGATGAGCATGATGACGATCACAAGCACGAATATGCCAATGAAAGCTTGAATGATGGTAAGTAATAGTTCAGGTGTCATTTTTGTTTTTCTATTAGTTAGTTTTTTGATTTTATAGCATAAAAGTAATCCTCTCCCTAACCCTCTCCTTTAATAAAGGAGAGGGAACTACGCGTATCCAATTAATCACATGACAAAGTCTCCCTTTTCTAAAGGGAAATTTAGAGGGATTAGGGAAGCTGGATACGTCCTAAGTCTTCAAGTTTGGTGATGGAGGATACTTTTTTAATGGTCATGTTATTTTACGTTGAGAATTATCACTTGAATAAAGTTGGAAAGATTTTATAAATTAACATGTTATACCGTCATAATTAGAAAAGTGAGAGTTTTTCCTTGAAATTAGGGTGTGTTGACACTTTTAGCTTAAAAAAATAGCGAAGTAGTAAAATCAAATCGCCAAACCCAATTTTACTATTCGCTATGCCTCGTACCATGCTGACAGATCAACACTGGCAAAAGTTGAAAGTTATTCTGCGTAATTTATCCATTCACCACAACTCAAATTTACGCAATTTTATTGAAGCTATTCTCTATAGAATTAGAACAGGCTGTCCGTGGCGAGATATTCCTTGTTGTTTTGGTCATTCCAACTCTATTTTCAAACGTTTTAATCATTGGTCAAGCAGCGGTAAGTTACTTAGATTATTCAAATTACTAGCCTCATGTCCCGATATGGAGTGGATTTTTATTGATGGCTCTCATGTACGTGCTCATCAACATTCTGCCGGCATAGCGAATCAATCTATTTCTAAAAGTGTAGGGGGAAACTCCTCAAAAATACATTTGATTGTTGATGCACATGGCAATCCTATTGATTTCATGATTACCGATGGAACCACACATGATGTTAAAGTTGCACCTGATTTAATATCAACATTAGATTTAAAAGAGACAAAAGTGGTATGTGCAGATAAAGGCTATGATTCAGAACCACTGCGTGAACAGATCAGGAAAACAGGGACTAAAGCGAATATACCAAAGAAAACAAATAGCCAATCGAACAATGATCATATGGACTGGTATTTATATAAAATCAGGCATTTAGTTGAAAATATGTTTTGTAGATTAAAGCAGTTTAGAGGAATAGCTACTCGATATGACAAGCTCAAAAGAAATTATCAAAGTTCTGTTGCTTTAGCCTGTATATTTTTATGGCTACCTTTATAGGGTTAATTATGAACAGTAAATGTCAACAGACCCTAGATGAAATACAGAAAAATATCGAAAAAATTTCAATAGAAAATTGGAATAAATCATTTGGTGGAACCGCTAGTTCAGAAATAGCAAATAAAATTGAAATTGATAATTCAATTGTCATGCGTGCTATGGAAGATTTAGTAGCTGCGAACTATGGGACTATCAATGCAAATGTCGAATTGTCTCAAATATCAATAGACTCAGAAACGAGAGAATTTGAATTTACTCCGATTAAGGTGCATATATATTTTCCTTCAAAGCAGATGCTAGAAGAATTTTTTTACTCTAGTGATTTAGTTAGAAAAAGTATTCCAGAGTATAAGAAAAGATTATATCTAGGAGCTCATCAGTTATCACAGGTACTTTTTGATGAATCTGTATTAGCTCGATATTTTGATTATCCTTAATATTATGAACTCGATGATTCTAGATCAGGTGGGCATATCTCTATTTGTTCTGAAGAAACACCTGAAGAAAGATATATCCATGTTAGACATGGTAGAAAAGCATTAGCAAATGGAAAATCAGCCATTGTTGCCATATATAAAGATTTGGCTAACATGAGCGAATTTGAACAAAGATATTGGCATTCGCACGAGCTTAATATCCATGAATTAGATTTTCTCCCTAATGACGAAGCCTATGAAAAATTCTTTAATAGAAATTATGAAGGTGCGTGGGTGAACTATACTGATGAATTATCAGATTTAACTAACAACTTAGAGTCATTAAACTCACTGTTTGAGAATAATATTTTTAATAAAGTACAAAATATTTATTGCCGTCCTCCAGTCGAAAATACTCAAAAATCTTATTTTGATAGTTGTAGTGAACTCTTTAAATTAGTCGGACCAGATAATATTAATCAGAAAACTTTAAAAGATTTTCTTAGAAATAATAAAGATTGTTTAGATAAGGATTTTGTATATGAATCAGGACGAGATATTAGTAAGTTAGAGTTATTAGGATTGTTTGAAGAAAAAATAGGATCTTCAAAAAAATTAACCAAAGCAGTACGTCTTTTGCAAAAAGATAGAACAGAAGCCGATCATAAAATCATTGAGTCAAAAATTGCTAGAGAAAACTTATCAGAACAGTTTTTTAATCATGTAGAAGAGATTAATGCCAACATTAAAGAAATTATTGAAAAAATAAAAAACCTGCTCTAAAGCGGGTTTTTTATTCCAAAATTAATCAGTTTTAACCAATCAATTTCTTCATTAATTCATTTACTTGTGCAGAGTTGGGTTCAGGATGCCAAATCGATAGAACTATCAGTTTCATTCATTTCTTTAGATTCATCTTTATCAGCACTATTCTTCATCAGCTTGAGAAAATTTAAAGCTTCTTTCATATCATCGGCAGTATTTAAGAATCTTGTAGCAAGTATAATCAGTGCGATACTAATTATATTATCGAACCAAGTTACTTTTAAAAACTCAATCCATCCAACTAATGTAAATATAGCTAAAGTAAGGAAACAAGCATACAAGACATAATTTAACTTGGATACAGTACTTGAGGTATATCTCTTTGTTTTAAAAGTAATTACATTATTATTGCTGTTATATGTAAGAAATCTACTTCCCCAGTAGTAATGATCTGTGGCTTGATCAAAGTTTACTAAACCCTTTTCATGTAAATTGATTAAATAGTGAAGTAATTCTGCATTCATATCTTTGGAGCGAGTAATATTTTGAGCAGCTTTATCTCTTAATAATTTGGGATACTTACTTTCATCTGCTTTATAAAATTTTTCAAAATATTCGATAAAATTATCTAATTCGTCCTTAAACTTTTTACGTTTGTGTTCGCCGATTGCATGTAAGGATTTAGGAATAGAGAATATTGCTACTACTATGCCAATAAGAGCTACGATGACATCGATTGATTCCATTATTTTTATTCAAATAATTATGATGTTTTAGTATATAAAAAAGCCCCGATAAATCGAGGCTTTTTTATTCAAATTAATGGTTTAAATCAACCAATCAATTTCTTCATCAACTCATTTACTTGCGCAGGGTTCGCTTTACCTTTTGCTGCTTTCATGACTTGACCAACCAGACCATTGAAAGCTTTCTCTTTACCAGATTTATACTCTTCAACCATCTTCTCGTTGGCAGCAAGCACTTCCTTAATAATCGCTTCAATCGCGCCTGTATCAGTTTCCTGTTTCAAGCCTTTTTCAGCAATAATCTCGTCCGCAGATTTGCCTTCTTCCCACATAAAGCCGAATACTTGCTTCGCGATCTTACCGTTAATCGTGTTATCCACAATACGCGCGATCATACCGCCAAGTTTTTCCGCAGATACAGGAGAATCCGCCAAATCTAAGCCTGCTTTGTTTAAAGCACCAGAGAATTCACCCATCACCCAGTTTGCCGCAATCTTACCTTGTGCAGCACCACCAGCAGCTTTAACGACTTCCTCATAAAATTCAGACATTTCACGAGTAAGTGTAAGCACGTGCGCATCGTACTCAGTCACGCCAAAGTCCGCCACGAAACGCGCACGACGTGCCGCAGGAAGTTCAGGCATGGTCGCTTTAATTGCTTCGATTTGCTCATCAGCAATCACCACAGGCAACAAGTCTGGGTCAGGGAAGTAGCGGTAATCGTTCGCTTCTTCTTTAGAACGCATTGAACGCGTTTCCATCTTTACAGGGTCGAACAGACGCGTTTCCTGATCAATGGTGCCATCCCAGTCCAGAATTTCCATTTGACGTTCAATTTCAACATTGATCGCTTGTTCAATGAAACGGAATGAGTTCAGGTTTTTCAATTCACAACGTGTACCAAACGGTTGACCCGGACGACGTAAAGATACATTACAGTCACAGCGGAACGAACCCTCCGCCATGTTACCGTCAGAAATACCTAACCAGCGCACTAAAGTGTGAATTGCCTTGATATAAGCAACCGCTTCTTCAACCGAACGCATATCCGGTTCAGAAACGATTTCAAGCAGCGGCGTACCAGCACGGTTCAAGTCGATGCCTGACATACCTTCGAACTGATCATGAATCGATTTACCCGCATCTTCTTCGAGATGCGCACGGGTTACGCCAATGCGTTTAACCGTGCCATCTTCAAGCTGGATGTCGATATGACCCAAGCCCACAATCGGGTTCTCCATCTGGCTGATCTGATAGCCTTTTGGAGAGTCCGGATAGAAGTAGTTTTTACGCGCAAATACAGACGCCTGATCGATGTAAGCATCGATGCCCAAACCAAAGCGAATCGCAAGATCAACCACTTCTTTGTTTAATACCGGTAATACGCCCGGCATAGCCAAATCAACCAGGCTGGCTTGCGTGTTTGGATCATTACCGAAAACAGTCGATGAACCTGAAAAAATTTTGGTATTGGTGGCAAGCTGAGTGTGAATCTCGATACCAATAACGACTTCCCAACCATCAATCAGGTTGGATTTTGGTTTAGCCGATTTTTGAGCTTGAGCCATTATGCGTTCTCCTCAGCAATTGCAGCGCGTTTTGTATGCCAATCGGTGGCCTGTTGATACTGGTGTACCACAGACAACAATTGAGATTCTGACCAGTAATTACCAATCAGCTGTAAGCCAACTGGCAAGTTATTTTGGTCAAAACCGACAGGCGCGTTAATCGCAGGAAGACCTGCCAGATTTACCGCAAGCGTATAAATATCGCCCAGGTACATTTCAACTGGCGTTAAATCTGCACCAATTTTATAGGCAGTCGTTGGCGCAGAAGGTGCAGCGATGACATCAACAGATTCAAATGCTTTGAGGAAATCTTGCTGGATCAGACGGCGTACTTTCTGTGCTTTTACATAGTAAGCATCGTAATAACCTGCAGACAGGGCATACGTACCAATCAAGATACGGCGTTGCACTTCGGCACCAAAACCTTCTGAACGTGAACGTTTGTACAGGTCCATCAGGTCCACAGGATTTTCTGCGCGGTAGCCATAACGTACGCCATCAAAACGTGACAGGTTCGAAGAAGCTTCGGCAGGTGCGATCAGATAGTAAGTCGGCACATAGCTTTCAGTCATGTTGAGATCAATCTCAACCAGAATTGCGCCCATCTCTTCCAGTTTTTTTAAGGATTCTTCAACGCGTGCTTTGACTTCAGCATCTAAACCAGCAACATTAAAATATTGCTTTGGAATACCAATGCGTAAGCCTTTTACTGAGGTAGCGTTCAAGTTCGCGACATAGTTATCTACCGCTTGATCCATCGAGGTTGAATCTTTTGCATCATGACCGGCCATGACATTCATCAGGTAAGCACAGTCTTCCGCCGAGCGCGCCATTGGACCGCCTTGGTCTAGTGATGATGCATAAGCAATCATCCCGAAACGCGATACACGGCCATAGGTCGGTTTAAGGCCGGTCAGACCACAGAATGACGCAGGTTGACGGATAGAGCCACCGGTGTCAGTACCAGTTGCAAATGGTGCTAGATCGGCTGCAACGGCTGCCGCAGAGCCACCAGAAGAGCCACCAGGGACATGACCCAGGTTCCAAGGGTTAGCCGTTGCGCCGTAATATGAGTTCTCAGAGGTCGAACCCATCGCGAATTCGTCCATGTTCACTTTACCTAAAGTGACCAGGCCCGCAGCTTTGCCTTTCGCTACAACGGTCGCGTCGTAAGGAGAGATAAAATTGTCCAGCATTTTAGAACCGGCGGTGGTCTTGATGCCTTGGGTACAGAAAATATCTTTGTGGGCAACTGGCACACCAGTCAGGGCAGAGGCATTACCAGCTTTGATTGCGGCATCGGCAGCATCAGCTTCAGCCAACGCCTGTTCAGCAGTTACGGACACATAAGACTTTACCTGAGCATCAATTTTTGCAATGCGCTTTAAGTAGTGTTCAGTCAATTCGCGAGATGAAAACTGGGCATTTGCCAGACCTTCACTAAGTTCACGAATGGATAAGCGATGTAAATCTGTCATGAGAAATAATTCTTTACGTTTAATTTAATAAAAAGAATGAACTGGGTAGTAATTACTCAATCACGCGCGGTACGAGGTACAAGCCATCCTGAACAGCTGGTGCAACTGCCTGGTATTGCTCACGATGATTGGTTTCAGTAACCACATCATCACGTAGCGGCTGAGGGTGGTCGAAAGGACTTTTCAGGGGTTCAACACCATCGGTATTGATGCCTTTCAGGGTTTCCATCATGCCTAAAATTTTATTTAAACTTTGAGCATATTCAGCAGATTGCGTATCATTGAGAGATAACCTTGCAAGGTTGGCAATAGCTGAAACTGTTTCTGCACTTAAATCTGCAGAATGCTGTGCATCCGATGTAGACATAATATTACCTAATCAGTATTAAAAAAATTCAAATTATCATGCGTTATGATAAGCGATTGACTTGTCCAAATCATCACATTTAGTTAAAGTGGCCACCTTGCGTCCATATAAAGTTTAACTGAGAACGTCCCCGTGATTCTAAAACGACTAATAGGCTTGTTTTCGCCCGATCTTGCCATTGATTTAGGTACAGCAAATACACTTATTTATGCGCCAGGACGAGGCATTATATTAAATGAACCAACGGTTGTAGCCATCCGTCATAGTGGTTCACATAAAATTGTTGCGGCAGTCGGTCTTGAAGCGAAGCAAATGCTAGGTCGTACCCCAGCCAATATCTCGGCGATCCGTCCTATGAAAGACGGGGTGATTGCGGATTTTGAAGTCACTGAGACCATGCTGAATCAGTTTATTCGCAAAGTACATGAAAACCGTTTATTCACTCCGGCACCGCGTGTGGTAGTTTGCGTGCCATGTAAATCGACTCTGGTTGAGCGCCGTGCCATTCGTGAAGCCGTGTTTAATGCGGGCGCACGTGATGTGCGTTTAATCGAAGAGCCAATGGCAGCAGCGATTGGTGCAGGGATGCCAGTTGAGCAGGCCTGTGGTTCGATGGTCGTCGATGTTGGTGGTGGTACGACTGAAATTGCAATCATTTCCCTACAAGGTTGTGTTTATGCCGATTCTTTACGTATCGGCGGTGATGTCTTTGATGAACAGATCATTAACTACGTGCGTAAAGCGCATGGCTGTGTGATCGGTGAAACTACGGCTGAAGTGATCAAAAAAGAAGTCGGTATGGCTTTGCCTGATGAAGGTGCTAAACCGCTTGAAATTGAAGTTCGTGGCCGTAACCTCGCAGAAGGTGTGCCTCGTGCGATTGTGGTCAATTCAGACGAAGTGACCCAAGCGATTTCTGATCCATTGCAAAACATCGTGTCTGCTGTGAAATCTGCTTTAGAACATACCCCTCCTGAGCTTTCTTCAGACATCGCTGAACGTGGTATCGTGTTAACCGGTGGTGGTGCATTGCTACGTAACCTGGACAAGCTGCTTGCCAAAGAAACTGGCCTGCCAGTGGTAGTGGCAGAAGATCCACTATCATGTGTGACTCGTGGTGGCGGCAAGGTACTCGAATTTTTCGACAACCCAAATCATGACATGTTATTCGTAGGCTAAGAAAAGGATTCGGCGGGTGCAAGCACATCTGTTTTCTCGACAACCGCCATCTTTTCGCTCTTTTATCATTGCATTGGTAACATGCCTGGTGGTGCTTTTCTTTGATTGGCGCATGCCGCATGTTGTTCAACCTGCAAGGGATGTCCTGTACGCTGCTTATAATCCTATTTATGCGGTGGCTAGCTATCCGGTATTGTCGCGAGAGTGGTTGAATCAACAAACCAAGTCTGAAGCTCAATTGCGTCGGGAAAATACCGCGATGCAAGCCGAGCTGTTACAGGCACAGGTACGCTTACAAAAAATCTCTGAACTTTCTGCTGAAAATACCCGTTTGCGTGGCCTATTGGACACGCCGCTGATCATTGATGGACGTATTGAAATTGCCGAAGTGATTGGTACCGATGCCGATCCATTACGACATATTATTGTGATCAACCGGGGTTCGAATAATGAGCTGAAAGTCGGGCAAACGGTACTGGATGACAAGGGTATCATGGGACAGATTATCAATGTCTATCCGCATAGTAGCCGGGTCATGCTGTTGTCTGATAAAGAACATTCACTGTCAGTACGTCTGGAACATACCGGTATGCGTGCCATTGTCTCGGGTACGGGTGATCTGGGACGTTTAAAAATGGAATATGTACCGACCAGCGCCAATATCAAGGTCGGTGAAAAAGTCTATAGTTCGGGTTTGGGACAACATTTCCCGGCAGGTTATCTGGTAGGGCAGGTGTCTAAAGTACAACGACATAATTCTGGTGAATTTGCCCAGATTGATGTGACGCCTGCGGCTCAACTCGCCGGTGGACATCATGTGGTGGTGTTATTTTCCGATTCATTAGCGATGGAGCAACCGCATGTCAATCGCTAAGATGAAATCCAGAAAGCATCGTGACCCTTTAATGGCCATTGTCATTTCGGTGATTGTGGCTTCCATTTTAATGGTCTATCCACTTTCTTATAATCTCTCGGGCTGGCGTCCGCTGTTTATGCTGATGATCATGCTCTTCTGGGTGTTGTGTCAGCCGACCTGGTGCGGGATCTGGTTTGCCTTTGGTACCGGTATTTTTATTGATCTGCTGCTGGATGCACCTTTAGGTCTGAATGCGCTGAGCTTTATCATTATTGCCTTCTTAGCCCGCTTTCTGACCCGTGAACGCCGTATCCTGACCTTTAATAATCTCTGGGTGATTATGGGGCTGGCGATTGTCGCATATCTGCTGATGATCTTTTTTACCCAGATTATAGCTGGCGTGCAATTTTCTTATGCACGGCACTGGATTCCGATGCTGACCAGTATTCTGGTTTGGCCTGCTATTTATTATATGCTCAAAAAATGGCGCATATAATTCTAGCTTCGAGCTCACCCCGGCGTCGCGAGTTATTGCAACAACTCGGGCTGAGCTTCGATATTTACAGTCCCGAGATCGACGAATCTGTACAAGCAGGCGAGTCGGTCGCAGCCTATGTTGAACGTCTGGCACGTGCCAAAGCCGATGCCGTGGCAGAGCTTTATCCTGATGCAATTATTATTGCTGCGGACACCAGTTTGGGGGTGGATCAGGAGATTTTGGGCAAACCTGAATCCAAACAACATGCGATTGAAATGTGGACAAAAATCTCCGGTCGGTGGCATGATGTATATAGCGGTGTCTGTGTTCGTACAAAGCATGAAAAATACAGTGTAGTGGTACGCACACAGGTCGAATTTCAAATCCTGAGCGCTGCAGATATGGAAAGTTACTGGGCGACAGGTGAGCCACTGGGTAAAGCAGGGGCTTATGCAATTCAAGGAATTGCAGCACGTTATATTCCAAAAATACAGGGCAGTTATTCCAATGTGGTTGGCTTGCCTTTATATGAGACAGTACAGTTATTACAGACGGTTAAGGCACTAAATTAACTGCTGAAAAGAATTCTTATAATGTTTTGAGTGTAGTTATGTCTGACGAGTTGTTGATTAACGTCACGCCGATGGAATGTCGGGTCGCGTTAATTGAAAACGGCACGGTCAATGAACTGTTTGTCGAGCGTACGGCCAAGCGTGGCCTGGTAGGGAATGTCTATAAAGGAAAAGTGGTGCGGGTCTTACCTGGCATGCAGGCTGCTTTCGTAGATATCGGACTCTCTCGCACTGCGTTTTTACATATCAATGATATGGTCTGGCCACGCAATCAACCCACGCCTAATGTTTTTGAGCTGCTTCAACCGGGACAAGTCCTCACGGTTCAGGTGATGAAGGATATGCTCGGCACCAAGGGTGCGCGGCTATCTACCGATCTCTCTATTCCTTCGCGTTATTTAGTGTTGATGCCATATGGCAATCATATTGGTGTATCGCAACGGATTGAATCCGAGGAAGAGCGGAATCGCTTGCGTTCCATCATTGAGCGGATTCAGGCAGAACATAAGCTGCCGGGTTCAGTGATTGTTCGTACTGCGGCAGAAGGCATTGAAGAAGAAGCCATCGCACAGGATATGGCTTATCTGGCCAAGCTTTGGGAATACATCCAGCGCAAGCAAAAGATTATTGCAGTGCCGTCCTTGATCTTTGAAGAATTGCCTTTACCGCAGCGGGTGATTCGTGATCTGGCCAATGAAGAAACTGCCAAAATTTACGTAGATTCACGTGAAATTCATGCCAAGTTGCAGGAATTTGTCGAAGAATTTGTTCCGAACATGAAAGACCGTTTGCTGCATTATCCGGGCGAGCGGCCAATTTTTGACTTGTATAATGTCGAAGAAGACCTGCAAAAGGCATTGCAAACTCGAGTCGCATTGAAGTCTGGCGGTTATCTGATGATTGACCAGACGGAAGCCATGGCCACAATTGATGTCAATACCGGTTCTTATGTTGGTGGACGTTCGCTGGAAGATACGGTTTTTAAAACCAATATGGAAGCGACGGATGTTATCGCGCGTCAGTTACGGCTGCGTAATCTCGGCGGCATTATCATCATCGACTTCATTGATATGCAGGAAGCGCAGCATCGTGAAGAAGTGATGAAACAGTTTGAGCGCATGTTAGAACGTGACCACGCCAAGACCAAGATTACTCAGGTATCAGAACTGGGCTTGGTGGAAATGACCCGGAAACGCACCCGTGAGTCGCTGGAACATCTGCTGTGCGAGTCTTGTCCGACCTGTCAAGGACGCGGTTATGTCAAAACAGCCGAGTCAGTATGTTACGAAATATTCAGGGAGATTCTGCGTTATGCTCGTGCTTATGAGTCACAGAGTGGCTTTACTGTCGTTGCGCATCCGGCTGTTATTGATCGTCTATTAACAGCAGAAGCGCCTGCAGTCGCTGATCTAGAACATTTCATTAATCGCGTGATTAAGTTTCAGGTGGAAAATCTGTATACGCAAGAGCAATACGATATCATTCTCAGCTGAAATTGTAACAGAATATCGTTAAACACTTGTTACATCTGAAATTTTACAATCGGGCCTTTATTTACAATACTAGATGCATGAATTAGCCAAAGCCGTTTCTCCCAGTTTCAGGCTTAGCAAAAGGAGTGTGTGATGAGTATGAGTAAAGCAGTGATCCATAAAGGCCTAAAACACGTATTAGAACCAAAGACTGTACATGCGGGATATATCGTCGATGAGCGCGGTAATGAAGTTCAGATTACCGCGAGCATGATCCGTAACGTCTGCCATCAATTATTACAACAGTGCCGTACCATTAAAAGCTGATTGCATTTGTGCATTGTTTCTAACTTATCAAAAATGATTTGGATAGACGTTTAAATCGAGAAGTCTTCCAAAAATTCTAAAATAATTTAAAAAGATTTCCAAAAATAAAGAAAAGGGACCAGATCGGCATTGCTGTCCCACAATTTTTCACAAGAGGAAGCTCATTTGAGCTTCCTCTTGTTTTATGGGTATTTTATCGGGTGAAAATAAAGCTTTTAAAGTTCTTCTTTCAAACAAATTCACTTGAATTATTCTGAGTAAACGTTGAACTGTCCAACCTGTTTTCCCTAAATGTTGAGCGAAACTCACCAATAAATAGGCGATCATCGCAATCCAGATTTGTGTCTGAATTGCGTTCCTGCTGCGGCCTAGAAACGCTTTTAATTTGAGATTCTGCTTAATCGCCTTAAAGAACAGCTCAACTTTCCAACGATCTTTATAAATCGCCGCAATGGTGGAGGCGGCTAAATGAAAGTTATTGCTGAGAAAGCTAAAGTGCTTGCCACTTTGCTGATCTCTATATTCAATTCTTCTTAACACTGGGGCTTTTCTTTTTAGGGCATGTGCGCTATTCAGCTGAATGGTTTCATCTTTTAGAATACCTTTGGATTCAAGCACTGGATGTTGCCGGATCACCTGATACACAGATTTAGGCCTAAAACGTGGGACAAATCCAATGTTTTGAGCAGTCAGATTTGCATACCATTGGTAATCGACATAGCCTTTATCAAAAACTACAATGCTGCCAGCAGGAAACTGGAATTTGCGGCCTTGTACCATGTCATTTTCTTTGCCATTTTCAACTGCAACAAACTCAGGAATATCATTGCTGTGATTCAATCCTATGCTGAGTTTCATGCTGGCTTTTGAGTCGTGAACTTTGGCCCATTCACATAAGGAAAGCGACAGGTCAATATGACTGGCATCCAAGGAATACAAGGGATTCTTAAAGCGAAATTTATGAGCTACTTTTGAGTGTTCATAGTATTTAAGCAACTTGTAAAATAGCTGTTGATACAAGGCAGCAGGCTGCTGCTCATTGATTCGTGCCAGCGTGCTTCGGGGAATAGACTTTGCTCCGAGATGACTTAGCTTTTCCTGTTGGCACTCCAAATTGGATTGAATATCTCTCAGACTTTGCCTACAAGAGAATTGAGACATCAATATGGCAATAAACTGATCCCACCGGGAAGCCGCTCTAAATTTCTGTCCAACATGGTGTACTTTAGCAAGTTGTTCAAAATCCTGTCGCACAACAGGTTTAATTAGCTCATGAAATACGGTATTCTGATGTGACAAAACCTGAATCCTGGTCGTTAAAGTGTTTGTTTGCACTCATATTTTAACTGTTAGGACTCAGGTTTTTTTATTTAAAGCAAACTATGGGACAGCAGTGACCAGATCGGTCCCTTTATTCTGTGCTCAAAGACTGGCAAAAATGATCAGCATCTTTGGCAGTCCATCTATCTTATTTATTCATCCGCGGTTAGCTTACCGCTCGTAACTTTGGGACAGGTTCGCCATCTACAATAAGTTCAAAACGTTGAATTTCTTCTTCCAGATGTGTTAGCAAGTTCTGCATTTTCGGCAGGGCATTACGACATGCGGTCAAGCCGACTTCCAGTTTGTCTAGATAGCTGGTCATGGTGATATTTAGAGCCTGACCATCCAGTACGATAGAAGCCGGATAAAGTGCTTCAAGACGTGCACCATTCCAGTAAAGGGGCTCTTGTGGTCCAGGTACATTGGAAATAATCACGTTAAACGCCTGACGTGTCGGCATTAAACCGGAGGCAATATTCAGACCTGCTGCACCGTAGACAAAGGCACTATAGTTCAAAATCTGGTTGGCATTCATACGTTTGAAGCGTTCTTTGGCACTCAGCACACTGCGACGTACGATCTTGAGACGTTCCAGCGGATCTTCTTTATGCGTACCCAGATTGGCCAGAATCATGGTAATACGGTTGGATATATCTGAATCGTCACTGCGAACAGAAGCTGGAACCATAGCAATTAACGGTTTTTTCGGTAAGGCATTTTGCGATAATAAATATTCACGTAATGCACCTGAACAAATGGCCAGGACGATATCATTAATGGTCACGCCCAATGCCTTAGAAATATGACGTAAACGTGAAAATTCGAAAGACTGGGCTGCAAAGCGACGTGAAGCACTGACGCGTTGATTCAGAATACTGCTTGGCGCCTGAAAGCTGGATACATAATCCGGATTGCGTCCCATATCTTTCATGACGGTTTGCGACAGTTCATAAGCAACTCGTGGCGCACATTCCAGTTGCCCCTTAATGGTCTGCAGGACATTTTTAAACCTGTTCACTTTAGGTGCTTTCAGGCGTTTAGCACGTGGCCCTTCTACACACCACGGCGGTACAATACTCTTGGCATGGGGGTCAAATGAAAGTGATTTTTCTACCAGACGCATGCCGGCAATCCCATCTACCATGGCATGGTGAATTTTGAAATACATGGCAAAACGGTTACCTTCAATACCTTCAATAATATGACAGGTCCATAAAGGTTTGGCACGATCAATCAGGGCACTATGTTCTTGAGAAATATAGGTCAGCAATTCACGGATACGGCCCGGTTTTGGCAGGGCGATATGACGAAAATGATGATCTAAATCAAATTCTTGGTCTTCATCCCAAAACAGGCCGTTTAAATAATTGTTAAAAGGTGGGATTGGAGAGCATTTCGAATTTTGGATATCCGTGACTAGATCCTGAATAAAGGAAGCTGGCGCATTGTCGGGAATTTGGAATAAAAATAGTCCACCTACATGCATAGGCTGCTGCCGTTTCTCTAAAGTTAAGAAAATAAAATCAATTGGATGTAATGGACGCATAGCGTGGATTGCCTCACTGCATTCTCTATGGCTTTTTTGCTAAAAGGCCTTGTTAGAATTATTACTTTAGTTTTTAAAGTATATCTTTTTTAGCATATAAATGAACTGCTTTATCTTGCCTCAACTGTGAAAAAGTGGCTATTGACAAGAACAAAATATCTTCCTAAGTTTATGAAATGTGAAAATTTTAGTTTTAAAATAGTTTTCTAAAAATAGTATTTACTAGGCGAAGTGGAATGTAACTTAATAATTATGTGTTATTAAAAGAATAGCATTGTGATCAATTTCACATTTTATGCAAATAAATCAATGAGCTAAAATTTTATAAATTCTTTAATTAAAATAATATTATCCCGATAAAAGGTAATTTATATCTTGTCACTAAATGTAAAATTATCAATTAAAAAGACTATCTTTATTAAAAATAGTCTTTTAATCAATAGGAACGATAAAACTTAACTTTATTTTTTTAGATTGCCAGCATGTAAGCCACATTCTTTATGGGTAGCTTCTTCCCACCACCAGCGACCTTCGCGTTCATGCTGATTTGGCAGCACAGGGCGAGTGCAGGGCTCACAGCCGATAGAAACAAAACCTTTCTCATGTAGGGCATTGTAAGGGACTTCCATCATACGGATATAACTCCAGACATCCGCACTGGACCAGTTGGCAAGAGGATTGTACTTGATCAACTGTTTTCCCGGACCGGAGAAACCTGAATCGGCCTGAACCACTGGAATTTCATTGCGTGTACCCGGACTTTGGTCTTTGCGCTGACCGGTAATCCAGCCGTCCAGCGTGGCCAGTTTTTTACGTAGCGGTTGAACCTTGCGTATACCGCAACATTCCTGATGGCCATCTTCAAAGAAACTGAATAAACCTTTAGCGGTCACTAAATTTTGTACTGCATCCGTTTCAGGGAAGCAGATTTCAATCTCGATATTATAATGCTTACGCACCCGTTCAATAAACTGATACGTTTCAGCATGTAGGCGGCCAGTATCCAGACTGAATACCCGGAACGGTTTACCGAGATGCGATGCCATATCAATCAATACAACATCTTCAGCACCAGAAAATGAAATCGCAATTTCACCTTGCTGGCCCAGTGCAAGTGCCAAAATTTCATTGGGCGATTTATCTGCATATTCAGATGCAAGAGCATCAATACGATCAATAGTAGGAATGATGGTCATGAGAGTCCTGGCGATATAGGCTTGGAAAGGACGTGGCCTATATTAATTAATTTCACATCTATTTTAATAGAATTGATTTAGTTGACTTATCACTAAAAAATAAATACTTATGAAAAAAATAGATTTAAAAAAGTACAGTACAAAATCTGTTGCTTCAGCTATGATAGTACAAAATTTTTTCAATACAACTTAGAGGGAATGTTCATGGAAGTCGTATGTCTAGATTTAGAAGGTGTATTGGTTCCAGAAATCTGGATTAACTTTGCCAAAAAAACCGGTATTAAAGAGCTTGAAGTGACGACTCGTGACATTCCTGACTATGATGTATTGATGACCCAACGTCTGAATATTTTAAAACAGCACGGTTTAGGCTTGAACGATATTCAGGAAGTGATTGCAGAAATGGGGCCGTTCCCGGGAGCAAAAGAATTTGTGAAATGGGTGAGTACGCATTTTCAATTGATTATTCTTTCAGATACTTTCTATGAATTTGCGCATCCACTAATGAAGCAGCTGGATTGGCCAACTATTTTCTGTCATAAATTGGAAACGGATGAAGCTGGCATGATCTCGGCTTATAAACTTCGCCAGCCAGATCAAAAACGTCAAGCCGTAAAAGCATTACATGGCTTGAACTTCCGTGTGATTGCAGCAGGAGATTCTTATAATGATACCACGATGCTAGGTGAAGCAGATCATGGTTTCCTATTTGATGCGCCTGAAAATGTGATTGCTGAATTCCCGCAATTCCCGCCAATTCGTGGTTATGATGCGTTAAAAGAAGCGATTCGTAATGCTTCAGTACGTGATATTCCAGCTTAATATTTAAGTGTATGTAATAAAAGAAAGGGCGCTTATAGCGCCCTTTCTTGTTGAATACTAATTTTTTAACGCAATTAGAAACGGTAACCGATTTTCATACCATAGCCGATTGCATGGTTGTCTTCAAAGCTACCTTTTACTTCACCACCTGTTTGTGCTTGTGCATCTCCTAGCCAGAAGTATTTAACCCCAGCCTGGATAAAATAGTTTTCTGCAGGGCTGTATTGGCCGCCTAGACCGACACTCCAATAACCTTCAGTTGGACCCAAGGTGGTTACCGGGTTTCCTGCACCAGAGTCATAACCTACAGCAGCAGAGCCTGACCATTTAACGTTAAATTTATGACCTAAACCCACATTTGCAGACCATTGATCATCTGAATAATCGACAAGATTCTGCTGTTTTCCGGTGAGTGCGCCAGTTAGCTGAGATAAATAAGCAGGTTTTACTGCAAACTGATCCCAATGTACCCAGCGAATATTAGCAAAGGCTAAGGTATTTTTTGCAATGCCTGACTGTAAGTCAATGTTGACTGATTGTGGTGTAGTAATTTCCGCTTTATGGTAAGTTGGAATTACTGGTTTACCTAATAATGTGCCAGTTAATCCAGGAATATATAAAGCCCCATCTGTACCAAAACCGAAGGTTTCTGTGGTATCTAATTCATGTTTAATTTCAGAGCGATAAGTCACAGCAGCTTTTAAAGCAATTTCAGGAATAGAATATGCAAAACCAGCTAACCAACCGTAAGCTTCACTTTCTTTAAGGTCAATATCATAACCGCCAAGAACTTGCGGGCCTCTATAAGCTGTACCACGTAGGGAGACTTTCGCCTTTACGCTTTGATAGACAGGTCCGGCATAAACATTCCAGTTCTCATTTGGCTGATACCCTATAAGTGCTGTAATGCTATTGGTTTTTACTTCAACAGAAGTGCCTTCCAATACACCAGTATTGGTATTTACTGTAGCAAAAGCATTAGATTCAGGCGCATATTGAGAGTCAGCTCCAAATGGCTGGTCATAAAGTAAACCCAGAGATATTTTATCAGTTGCCTGAATTTTTATAGCAGCAGTAGGGAAGTAGTAATCTTCAGCCATATCGCTGACTTTATTGCCGGCATTGTCTTTACCTTGAACTTCTGGATCTAAAACAGAAATACCTGCTTCCGCATAGTTACCCGGCTGTAAAAAAGCAGAAATAGATTGACCAGAACGGTCTAAGCCAGCTGCTTGAACTGCAGAAAGAGGTAAAGTGCTAAGTAAAATAGCAGAATAAATTTTATTAAGCTTCATGGTACGTTCCCTGATGCCATCTGTAACAAAAATGTGATGGAAAAGTAACATAAATTTAAAAAGAGTAAATGCTCAGCTTTGTCGAAGAAATGAACTAAGGCGGTTAAGGAAAGGGCTTGATTAGAGTTTTTATACTAATTTTGTTGGTATAAATATATGAAAAATATCAGATTAAATTAACTTTAAATAATGTGAAAGGATTGAAGTTCTGTTAATTTTAATTGGTGCTAAAATAATCGAATGATATGCAAGTGAATAAAAATAGAGTAAAAAAGTTAAAAAAACCACCCGAAGGTGGTTTTTTTATTAAGGATATCTTAGAAACGGTAACCCATTTTTAAGCCATATGCCCATGCTTTATTGTCTTCAAATTCAGCGACGTATTCAGAACTACCAGCTTGCGCGCCTGTTTGTGCTTTTGCATCACCTAACATGAAGTATTTAACACCACCCGCGATGAAAGTAGCTGGTGTTGGACTGTACTGAAGACCTAAGCCTACATTCCAATAACCTTCAGTTGGACCAAGTGTAGATACAGGGTTGCCTGCACCAGAGTCCCAACCTACAGATACGTTACCAGCCCATAGATCATTAAATTTACGACCCACACCTACAGTTGCTGAAATTTGGTCATCTTCATATTCAACCAGATTAAAGCCATCTGGACGACCTATTAGAGGGCCTACAGCTTCACTTACATTGCCAAATTGGTAAGGACGAATAGAAAAGTTTGACCAGTCTACCCAGCGTACATTAGCGAAAGCTACAGTATTTGCCATTACACCTGTTTGGAAATCCAAGTTTACAGATTGAGGTGTAGTAATTTTGGTTTTTCCAGAATCATCTAGAGTAGCAAGCTGAGCAGGAGAAACACCTAGACCACCTAATACAGTTGTTAGTAAAGGGAAGTTTAAAAGTGATAAGTCTTCAGAAGCTGAAATATCATGGTCAATTTCTGAACGATAAGTTACAGAAGCTTTTAAAGCAATATCTGGGATTTGGAAGGCTAAACCTGCTAACCAGCCTGTACCACTTGTTTCTTTAAATGTCGCATCATAACCATTGAAAAGGCTATATGCTTGACCGCGTAAGCTTAGATTCCCTTTAACGGTTTGATAGACACCACCACCATAGATATTCCAGTTTTCAGTCGGTTGGTAACCAAAAACTAAAGATAGGTTTTGAGTATCTACTTCAACTTTAGTATTGCCTTCGCCTAAGAAATTATTACCTGCAGCAAGTGCTCCAGTTAACTGTTGAAAAGCTGGACTACTTCTAACTTGTGCTTCAGCACCTGCTAGCGTTTGTTCATTTACTGGTGCTCCTAGGGCTTCAAGAGCTGCAACTGCTCTAGCGCGTACAATATTGTTTATTGCACCAGTTGATAAGATAGTGTCTGTACCTGGGTTTGAAGTAAAGACATTAGTGCCTTGGTATTCAGCATCAGCACCATATGGTTGATCATATAAAATACCAACTGAGAATTTTTCAGTAGGTTGAAACTTTAATGCTGCACTTGGGAAATAGTAATCACCAGCCATATCATCAATATTACGGCGTGTTTCACTTGTACCAGCTTCTTTACCAGATACATCTGGGTCTAGGACAGAAATACCTGCTTCAAAATAATTACCTGGTTGCAGGAAGGCCGCCATTGATTGGCCTGAACGATCTAAAGCTGCTGCAAAAGCACCCGTCATTGGTACAGTTGCAAGAATCATTGCAGTAGTTAATGTTTTTAATTTCATTTACGTCTTTCCTTGAGGTACAAATTTATATCTAGCGTTGTTGTTTGCACTTATTAAATTCTTGGAGATTTCGGGTATTTATCCGCAATCATTTGTTACTCCATGTGACAAAAATAGCACAATTAAAATAAGAGTAAATGCTCTAGAAAAAACTAATTAGTCTAAAAAAGCATCAAAATAGAGTTTTTACACCAAAAAATAGCCTCATTTTGAAATAAGTATTTGAAAGTAATAGAAATAAAATAATGAAGAAAAAATGATTTTTTGTATAAAAAATATTCTAAAAATATGAAGATTAACGCTGATTTTTTGAAGTATAGATCACATTTTGAAAGGATGGTGCGCCCTGCGGGACTCGAACCCACGTCGGTCGCTTAGGAGGCAACTGCTCTATCCAGTTAAGCTAAGGGCGCGAAAAGAAGGCTATTGTACTGTAAAAAATACAAAAAAAGTTATTGCCGAAGCAATAACTTTTAAGGACTCATAGCTACAGGAGTTGTCTAAGTATTTTTAGGCTTAAGTAACTTAAACAGACCGAACATGACCACGATCCAAAGCGGGATCATCAAAATGGATTCCTGGAATCCTTGCGTCCACATGATGTAAAGAATCGTAACAATAAAACCAAGAACTAGAATATTGCCCGCCGGAGACCACAGCGCAGGGAAGGAAGTCTTCTGTCCCAGCTTTTTCATGCTTTGAATAAATTTGAGATGGGTCAGGGTAATCATGGCCCAGTTCAATACCAATGCACCGACTACGATGTAAATCAGATGACTTAAGGCATCTTCAGGCACGAAGTAGTTAAGTAGTACACAACCGAAAATCAGCGCAGCAGAGAACAATACAGCGGGAATCGGTGTCCCTTGCTTATTCACTTTCATGAAGACTTTAGGTGCATTTCCTTGTTGAGCCAGACCATATAGCATACGGCTGTTGGCATACATACCACTGTTATACACAGACAGTGCTGCTGTCAGGATAATAAAGTTCAGTAAGTGTGCTGCCCAGTCAATGCCAAGCTGGCTGAAAATCATCACGAAAGGACTTTTGTCCAGACCACCAAGCTCAAGCTGATTCCAAGGCACGAGTGACAACAGAATCGTCAAAGCACCGACATAGAAAATCAGAATACGGAAAACCACCTGATTAATGGCTTTCGGAATGGTTTTTTCCGGATTTTCAGCTTCTGCAGCCGCCATACCGATCAGTTCAATACCACCGAAGGCAAACATCAGGAAGGCCAGCATGTAGAACAGACCTTCAAAACCATTCGGGAAGAAACCGCCCGCGGTCCAAAGATTGCTAAAAGATGCGCCTGAAGAAGCATCAGCAGTCAGGATCAGATACAGGCCAAAGACAATCATCGAGATGACCGCAGTCACTTTAATGATGGAAAGCCAGAATTCTGATTCACCGTAGAATTTCACATTGCCGAGGTTGACCAGTGTAATCACGATAAAGAAAAACAGTACCGATGCCCAGGCTGGAATATGCGGCCACCAGTAGTTGATATATTTCGCAACTGCGGTAAGTTCGGTCATGGCTACCAGGATATACAAAATCCAGTAGTTCCAACCCGCAAGGAAACCGGGAAATTTTCCCCAGTATTTATAAGCAAAATGGCTGAATGAACCTGCGACAGGTTCATGAACAATCATCTCACCCAATTGACGCATGATTAAAAATGCAATCAGGCCCCCAATGGCATAGCCTAAAATAATAGAAGGACCCGCAGATTGGATCACCTGTGCGGAACCTAAGAATAAGCCTGTGCCAATTGCACCGCCCATGGCGATCAACTGAATATGACGGTTCTTTAAGCCACGCTGAAGTTGTGAAGACTCGTTATTCAAAGTGTTCAGCCCGACAATGGAAAATGATAAGTGGCTGATTGTAATTGATCAGACTAAAGAAGCCTAGTCCATCCTAAGAATGAAATATTGTTGGAGGAATAATAAAAAATATTCATATAAATAACTGAAATAAAATATAAATGAATCAATATATTAATTTTATTGAAACTGTTACTGATGAGTTCTCTATTTTCTTGGATAAAATACAAATGCCGTTTTTTTATACTAAGGTCTGGCAGCCAAGCAGTTCTGCTTTCAACATACTATACTTTGAATATAAATATTGAATAACCTGTACGAAAACAAAGACAAGTCAAAGGATGAAATAATTCATGAGTTTTGCCGCCCAAATCAAGATTCCTGCAACCTATATGCGTGGAGGCACCAGTAAAGGTGTTTTCTTTAAGCTGGATGACCTGCCTGTAGAAGCACAACAGCCTGGCCGGATTCGTGACCAGCTTTTGCTACGCGTGATTGGTAGCCCAGATCCATATGGGAAACAGATCGACGGTATGGGTGGTGCCAGTTCCAGTACCAGTAAAACGGTCATTCTGTCAAAAAGCCTGCACGCTGATCATGATGTCGATTATTTATTTGGTCAGGTGTCAATTGACCGTCCTTTTGTAGACTGGAGCGGTAACTGCGGCAATCTGACCGCGGCAGTGGGAGCATTTGCCATTTCCAATGGTCTGGTCGATGCCGAACGTATTCTTGAAAATGGGTTATGCACGGTACGGATCTGGCAGACCAATATTCAGAAAACCATTATTGCACATGTGCCGATGCGAAATGGTCAAGTGCAGGAGCTGGGTGATTTCGAACTGGATGGCGTAACCTTTCCTGCGGCGGAAGTGCAGATCGAGTTTCTGGATCCAGCTGATGACGATGCTGAAGGCGGTTCGATGTTTCCAACAGGCAATCTGGTCGATACTTTGGAAGTGCCCAATATTGGCAGTTTCGAAGTGACCATGATTAATGCCGGCATTCCAACCGTCTTTTTGAATGCGAGAGATCTAGGCTATAAGGGCACAGAACTCCAGGATCATATCAATAATGACGTAGCCGCCCTGACAAAGTTCGAAACGATTCGTGCCTATGCAGCCAAACAGATGGGATTGATTCAGGATATTGCAGAAGCCGTAACCCGACAACACACGCCAAAAATTGCCTTTGTTGCACCACCGAGTAACTATACTTCATCCAGTGGCAAAACCGTCACCGAATCAGATACCGATATTCTGGTTCGGGCCTTGTCTATGGGTAAACTCCATCATGCCATGATGGGCACGGCTGCAGTGGCTATTGGTACGGCAGCTGCCATTCCCGGAACATTGGTGAACCGGGTCGCAGGTGGGGTAGAGCGTGAAGCGGTGCGTTTCGGTCATCCTTCCGGGACTTTAAGAGTGGGTGCACAAGCAAGTTTTGAAAATGGTGAGTGGAAAGTGAAGAAAGCGATTATGAGCCGTAGTGCCCGCGTATTGATGGAAGGCTGGGTGCGCGTACCAGAAGATGTTCTCGTTTAAATGCCGTGCATACATTTAGCCTGTAAAACCACCGGTTCTGCGGTGGTTTTTTATGGTTTAAAATCTCTGACTTGCTTATTTGATATTGAATAGCAAATTTCAGTAGAACAATTCGATTTATGGCTGAAAATTCAAGGCATTTCTAGGTACAATGCCTGATCACCGTACAGGCATTTATTCGCTTGTCATTTTATTCTTCTGGACTACGTATTCGAGGCGAATGTGTCATCTATCACTGACGTATCAACCCATGCACTCACTCAAGCACAACACCGCATTCAACAGGATTTATTGACCGCTCTGGAAGCCTTTGCCATTTCGGAACCGTTAAGGTCGGCAGTCCATCATGCTGTGATGCTTGGTGGCAAGCGAGTACGTCCAGCGCTATGCTATGCCACTGCTGCATTAAAACCCAATCAGAATAGTGCTGCAGTGCGCCGTGCAGCGGTTGCAATCGAGTTTATTCACTGCTATTCACTGGCCCATGATGATCTGCCGTGTATGGACAATGATTTGCTGCGCCGTGGCCAGCCGACATGTCATGTGGCTTATGGAGAAGATACCGCGCTTTTGGCAGGTGATATCCTGCAATCGATGGCTTTTGAAATTTTGGGTAGCCGTCTGTTTGATCAGGGGCCAGCGGTGGAAGCTTCCATTGTACTGAAGCAGATGCAGATTCTGGCAACCGCTTCTTCGAAAATGGTGAATGGCCAAGTTTTAGATTTGCAGTCTGAAGGCAAAAAAATCGATCAGCAAGCACTGGAAAATATTCATCGCAATAAAACCGGTGCTTTGATTAGTGCCGCGATCATGATGGCGGCGGTGACTATTTTTGAGGGTACCGATCTGGCCATTCCTAAATTACGTGAGTTTGGACAGGCGATTGGTCTGGCCTTTCAGGTACAGGATGATATTTTGGATATTATTTCCGATACCGAAGTGTTGGGGAAAACAGCCGGCAAGGATGAACAGGTAGAAAAATCGACCTATCCGGCATTGATGGGTTTGGAGCAGGCCAAGGCCTATGCCCAGCAATTACATGATCAGGCGATCAATGCCTTGAACCATTTTGAAGGGGCGGAAGAGTTGAGGCAAATTACCCAGTTCCTGCTCACGCGCAAAAGCTGATTGAAAAATTATTTTTCTAAAAAATTTTAAAGGAACCGCATAAAAAAAGAGGACTTGAAGTCACTGCTGTCCCATAGTTTGCTTTAAATAAAAAAACCTGAGTCCTAACAGTTAAAATATGAGTGCAAACAAACACTTTAACGACCAGGATTCAGGTTTTGTCACATCAGAATACCGTATTTCATGAGCTAATTAAACCTGTTGTGCGACAGGATTTTGAACAACTTGCTAAAGTACACCATGTTGGACAGAAATTTAGAGCGGCTTCCCGGTGGGATCAGTTTATTGCCATATTGATGTCTCAATTCTCTTAGTAGGCAAAGTCTGAGAGATATTCAATCCAATTTGGAGTGCCAACAGGAAAAGCTAAGTCATCTCGGAGCAAAGTCTATTCCCCGAAGCACGCTGGCACGAATCAATGAGCAGCAGCCTGCTGCCTTGTATCAACAGCTATTTTACAAGTTGCTTAAATACTATGAACACTCAAAAGTAGCTCATAAATTTCGCTTTAAGAATCCCTTGTATTCCTTGGATGCCAGTCATATTGACCTGTCGCTTTCCTTATGTGAATGGGCCAAAGTTCATGACTCAAAAGCCAGCATGAAACTCAGCATAGGATTGAATCACAGCAATGATATTCCTGAGTTTGTTGCAGTTGAAAATGGCAAAGAAAATGACATGGTACAAGGCCGCAAATTCCAGTTTCCTGCTGGCAGCATTGTAGTTTTTGATAAAGGCTATGTCGATTACCAATGGTATGCAAATCTGACTGCTCAAAACATTGGATTTGTCCCACGTTTTAGGCCTAAATCTGTGTATCAGGTGATCCGGCAACATCCAGTGCTTGAATCCAAAGGTATTCTAAAAGATGAAACCATTCAGCTGAATAGCGCACATGCCCTAAAAAGAAAAGCCCCAGTGTTAAGAAGAATTGAATATAGAGATCAGCAAAGTGGCAAGCACTTTAGCTTTCTCAGCAATAACTTTCATTTAGCCGCCTCCACCATTGCGGCGATTTATAAAGATCGTTGGAAAGTTGAGCTGTTCTTTAAGGCGATTAAGCAGAATCTCAAATTAAAAGCGTTTCTAGGCCGCAGCAGGAACGCAATTCAGACACAAATCTGGATTGCGATGATCGCCTATTTATTGGTGAGTTTCGCTCAACATTTAGGGAAAACAGGTTGGACAGTTCAACGTTTACTCAGAATAATTCAAGTGAATTTGTTTGAAAGAAGAACTTTAAAAGCTTTATTTTCACCCGATAAAATACCCATAAAACAAGAGGAAGCTCAAATGAGCTTCCTCTTGTGAAAAATTGTGGGACAGCAATGGACTTGAAGTCCTCTTTTTAGTTGATACAGAATTATTTGCTTTCGTTATATAGACGTTCAGCCTGTTCAAAGCGGTCGGTAATTTCTGCTGTCGGCGCTTTACCCATCAGGCTCACCACGACAATCGCAAACATTGAGCAGATAAAGCCCGGAACGATTTCATACAGACCTGTGTCGGCAAAAATGTTCTTCCATAAAATAACGACGACTGCGCCAACGATCATACCGGCCAAGGCACCATTCAAGGTCATGCGTTTCCAGAACAAAGACAGGATAATCAATGGACCAAAAGCGGCACCAAAACCTGCCCAGGCATAAGCCACCAGCCCCAGAACTTTAGATTCAGGATTACCCGCCATCCAGATTGCCAGCAAGGCAATCAGTAGCACCATTAAGCGGCCGACCCAGACCAGTTCTTTTTGCGAGGCATTTTTACGCAGGAAAGATTTATAAAAATCTTCCGTCAGGGTACTTGAGCAGACCAGCAGCTGACAGCTTAAAGTACTCATTACCGCAGCCAGAATCGCAGCCAGTACCACCCCGGCAATCCATGGATTAAACAGGATTTTGGTCAGTTCCATAAATACCGTTTCAGGATTGGCATTCACCACGCTTGCCAGTTCCGGATGCTGCTGGAAATAGGCAATCCCGAAGAAGCCGGCCGCAACTGCACCACCCAGACATAAAATCATCCAGGTCATGCCAATACGACGTGCATTTGGAATGGATTTGACTGAATCTGCTGCCATAAAGCGCACCAGAATATGCGGCTGGCCAAAATAGCCCAAACCCCAGGCCAGCAGGGAAATAATCGCAACAAGGCTGAGATCACCCAGAATATTCATTGCTTGAGGGCGAGCAGCTTCAAGTGCCAAAGTCACTTGCGACAGATCCGAGAAGGCCATTAACGTCACGATTGGCGTTAGCAACAGGGCAAAGATCATCAACCCGGCCTGAATGGTGTCGGTCCAGCTCACAGCCAGGAAGCCACCAATAAACACATAGCTGATGGTGGCAATTGCACTGATCCAGAGCGCAGTGCTATACGACATATCAAACATGCTTTCGAACAGACGAGCGCCTGCAACCATGCCGGAAGCGCAGTAAATCGCAAAGAAAATCAGAATCACGACAGCCGAAACAATACGCAGGATTTTCTTCTGGTCATTAAAACGATTCGAGAAATAATCCGGCAGGGTCAGGGCATTGTGCTGGACTTCGGTATGCACCCGCAGACGGCCAGCAACCAGTAGCCAGTTCAGCCAGGCACCAATAATCAGACCAATGGCAATCCACATTTCAGACAGGCCTGAAAGATAAATCGCACCGGGCAGGCCCATCAGTAGCCAGCCACTCATGTCGGAAGCCCCTGCAGAAAGTGCAGTTACGAAACTCCCTAAACGTCGGCCCCCTAAGATGTAATCGGAAAAGTTGCTTGTCGCGCGATAAGCCATCAGGCCAATCACCACCATCGCGACAATATAGAAAAGAAAAGTAATTAAGGTTGGATTTAGGGAGCTCATACGGTATCCATTTTTAAGTTGGACAGTAGATCGAAACAAGGAATAAGACAGATGCGAAAAGCTTTAATCCGAAAGCCAGGCAACATCGAATCCAGTAGATTTCAAAAATAAACGCGAAATTTAACCATAAATTCACATTTTTTGCTGAGATTTTCTTGCGCGAATAAAAATAGGCAACCCTCGGGCTGCCTATGTATAAAGTCAAAAGATAAATTAGTTAGGGCGACCCATGACACCGCGGATCGTATTTAACACATCGGCTGGAAGGACCACGGTCTTGGCATTTGGCGACTTGGCCATATCCTGCATGGCTTTAATATACTGTTCACCCAGTAAATAGGCGACCGGAATTTCATTATCACCAATGGCAGAAGTCACCATGTCAATTGCACGTTGTGAAGACTCAGCCAGAACCACTTGCGCTTCGGCATCACGACGTGAGGCTTCCAGACGGCCATCCGCTTCCAGAATTGCGGCCTGTTTTTCACCGTCAGCTTTGGTGACGGTTGCACGACGCTGGCGTTCAGCAGCGGCCTGTTCTTCCATCGCAGTCTGCATGGTAATTGAAGGTTTAATATCCTGAATTTCCACAGTCTTTAGGGTAATTCCCCAGTCCGAGATATCATCGGAAATACTGGATTTCAAGCGTGCCTTGATATGGTCACGTGAAGATAGCGCATCATCCAGATCCATTTCACCGACAATCGAACGCAGTGAAGTCTGTACCAGGTTCTGAATTGCCCATGAGTAGTTTTCAATCCCGTACACTGCTTTTTCTGGTGTGGTCAGGTTGATATAGGCCACTGCATTCATCAGCAGAACCGCGTTATCACGGGTAATCACTTCCTGTGAGGGAATATCCAGAACGATATCTTTGGTTGTGACTTTATAGGCGACTTCATCGACATAAGGAATGACAAAATTCAGGCCCGGATTTAGGGTGGTGTGGTATTTACCCAGACGCTGTACGATCCATTTGTAGCCTTGCGGCACAATCCGCACACCTTTAAAAATGGTAATCGCAACAAAGGCCAGAAACGCGATAACAATGATAGAACCACCAGACATAGCTTATTCACCTTATTGATTTTGATAATTCGTGCTGTAAGGTTGTACGACCAGGTCATTACCCAGAATATCCACGACGCGAACGCGGTCTCCGACCTGAACTGGGTCCAGAGTTCGGCATTCCCATTCATCCGAACCTAAAACTGGCATCGGAAAGCGCACCCGGATTTGCCCATGATCCAGATTGATCTGAATCACCATGCCCACTTGACCAATGGTCGCCTCACGCGACAGACCGGCTTTGGTCTTGTCAATGGAAAGCGGTTTGATAAACTTGAACCAGAGCAGCGTACACAGTACAGAAAGTATGATCCAGGTCAGGAGCTGGGTCGTCAGTCCCATCATCGGGAACATCCAGTACAGGACGCCAACCATGATGGCACCGATCCCGAACCACAGGGCAGCAAATGCGGGCAGCAGTAATTCAGACAGAATCAGAAGAATGCCTAATACAAACCAGTGCCAAGGTTCAAGAACTAATTCCATATCGTGACCTATATCGCTAAGTATTTAATTAATCATCATCTTTATATGATTGATCTTCAATGTAGCAGATGCGGCCGCAGATGAATATAAAAAATTCATACATCAAAATTTTGCCTGACGTGGCGGTTTAAATGCCGCGGGAGACTGCTTAAAGTTGCTAATGGCTTTTTCAATAGTACGGATTTTCAGCTGAGCGGCCTTTTCACCTTCCAGAATGGTGGCATTGCTGGCTTTCAGGTCTAAAGTACCGATATGACCGACTTTGGGCTGAATCACCACAGTGGCCTGACTCAACTCTTCATTAATGCTTTGCTGTCCCATAATATTCAGGGTCTGATCCAGTACGCCCCACATATTTAGAGCCTTATTACCATCCGGACGGGCAGAAATATCCACGGCAATCACAATGTCTGCTCCCATATCTTTGGCGGTCTTGACCGGAATCGGACTGACCAGACCGCCATCGACATATTTGCTTCCACCAATCACGGCAGGCACAAACACATTCGGAATACTGCAAGACGCTCGGACCGCCTGTCCGGCATTGCCTTTAATAAAGTCAGCTTTACGGCCATTGTCCAGACGAGTGGCAACAGCAGCAAAGCGAATCGGGAATTGTTCAATTGGTTTGTTCGCCACATTCTTATTGACGAAATCCTGCAATTTTTGTCCGGCAATAATCCCTTGCCGGTTTAAGGTTAAATCACGGATATCAGATTCTTTAAAATTCAGGGCAATCTGCTGTAACTGATAAGGCGATTTGCCACTGGCATACAGGCTACCGACAAAACTACCGGCACTGGTACCGGTGACGATTTTCGGTTTGATGCCGTGTGATTCGAGCACTTTAATGACGCCAATATGGGCAAAACCTTTGGCACCGCCGCCACCGAGGGCAATGGCGACGACAGGTTCACGGGCTTTTAATGGCGTGGCAGGCGTAGGTGTTTTAGTGGCTTTGTCACAGGCTGCAAGACTGAAACCAAGGCAGCCAATTAAGGCATAACGAGCTAATTTCATTATAAAAACTGGTGATTAAATCAACAAAATTCAGGCTATCACATCAAAAAAAGGCGTATTTGCCTAGTCTTTTTTCAAAAGCTTTTGTAACGGCTTGGCCACCCAGTCCGGATTTTTGGCCGAGAATTTACCTTGATAATGCTGATAAATCTGTTCCAGGTCGTATTCATAATCACCGGTCAGATGGTATACGCCCAGGATATGAATGGTCTTGATATCATAATCAAAGGAAAACATCACAATCGGCAAATGGGCTGCTCTGGCAATAGGATAAAAACCGCTGCGAATTTTATCCGGTGCCTTACGTGAACCTTCCGGTGCCATACCGACCCAGATCTGTTCTGATTTTTCAATAATCTCGACAATTTGTCGGGTATGACCTTGTGGACTATCTCGGACGACCGGAACGACGCCAATCCATTCCAGAACCGGTTTTAGTGGTGTGCGAAACAGGCTGTCTTTACCAAAAATCGTAATCTGAATACCGAGACCAAGCAGCGCATTAAAACCCAGCCAGGCATCAATATTTGAAGTATGCGGAGAAATAATCGCGACTGCTTTAGGTAAGTCTGGAAATTCACCTTCCAGACGCCAGCCTTGGCCCAAAAAAAGCTGCCTGAAAAAAGTCCGGCTCAGCTTGCTGCCGCGGGCTGGTACATGCGGCGGGAGTTGGGGGAAACGTGTCTGGGCCATTGCTTATGTCTCTTCCTGAAACGAATTTTTCTTTATTTTTGATCATATTAGACTTTTGTAAAATCCGGATCATTGGCAAAATGTATAGCATCTTAAATGCTGGTGATGCATTTTCAACTGAAGGACTTGGCCTAAATATGCGGAATACCTATATCTTACTATTTTCGCTGTATTGGGCACAGGGGCTTCCGGTCGGATTTATGACGCATGCCTTGCCGGTCATTTTACGGGCTGAAGGGGTATCACTGGCGCATATCGGGGGCTTTGGCCTGTTAATGCTGCCTTGGTCGATTAAAATATTCTGGGCACCTTGGGTCGATCGTTATGGGAAGAAATCCCAAGGCCATTACCGTAGCTGGATTATTCCCTTGCAATGGCTGTCAGTTGCTGTATTGATTGGGCTCTCGTTTCTACCGATTCAGGCCTTGAATCAGCCGCTGTATTTACTGCTGTTTTTTATCACGCTTTTGCTAATGAATGGGATCGGGGCCACGCAGGATATTGCGACTGATGCACTGGCGGTCAATATTCTGAAAAATGAACAGCAACATTGGGGTAATACCTTTCAGGTCATCGGTTCACGACTGGGATTTATTGTTGGAGGTGGGGCCATATTATGGCTTTTGGATATTTTAAAATGGCAAAGCACCTTTTTATTATTGGCGGCTCTGGTCTTTCTTAATACTTTACCCATTTTATTTTTTAGAGAACCTCAGCATTCAAAAATTATCACGCCAGCTGATAAAGGACCTGCACTCAGCAATATAAAAACCTATTTTCAATACTTCTGGTCAGATTTAAGCTTGGCGAGGTGGCTTCTGGTCTTACTGACCTTTAAAATCACTGATGGTTTATCTGGGCCTTTGTTAAAACCTTTAATGGTAGATCTCGGACTGAGCTTTAGCCAGATTGGTCTCTATGTCACCATGCTGGGAGCGTTGGCTGCCTTGATTGGGGCCGGATTGGCTGGCTGGTGCCTGAAATACTGGTCGCGCAGCTCGAGTTTGATCGTTTTCTCAATTCTAAAAATATTAAGCTTAATAGCTTATGCCTGGCTGGCTGGCCAGTATGAAGCTCAAAACAAAGTAGAAAATTGGATCATTTATCTGATCAATGCGGCCGAAGACATGGTCTCAGCCATGCTTTTGGTGGTCATGTTGACCTTGGTCATGCAATACAGCCGTAAGCATCTGGCAGGGACAGATTTTACCTTTCAGGTTGCTCTGATCGCCACGGTGAGTGGGGGACTTTATAGCCTGAGTGGCATTTTTGGAGATGCTTTAGGCTATCAAAATTATCTGAATCTGATCGTGATCGTGGCAATTTTCAGTCTAATTCCAATTTTCCGATGGATGAAAGTTGCAGAAAAAGTATAAAATTTCTAAATAATCAACTATTTGGTTAAATGTTAGCCTAAAGTACTAAATAGAATATATAAATATTAATTTAATAATTTTGTAATATAAGCGCCGTGTGTATTATTTGTTACAAAATAAATTAAGGATATTTTTGATGAAAACTAAGTTAGCAACAGCAATTGCATTCAGCCTTTTGGCGGGGACAACTTTTGCAGCACCAACTTTTTATGGTGAGATTGATGCCACAGTTGATTATTTACCTGAAGACAATGCTTCACCTGTGTCTGATCGCGATGTTATTGAACTGAATACTAATAATTCATTCTTGGGTTTAAAAGGTGAGGAGAAACTTACTGACCGTTTAAGTGGGCTTTATCAAGCTGAATTTACCTTCTATGTAGACAATGGTGGAAGTACAGATACATTTGTACCGCGTAATCTTTTAGTCGGTCTTAAAGATGAAAAGTTAGGTACAGTAAAACTAGGTAAAATCGATACGCCTGTAAAACAGCTTTCTTCAGTAGTTGATACTTTCAATAACTATGTTGCAAATAAAGCGGATATGGCAGGTATCTTTACCGGTGAAAACCGTATCGATAATGTTGTCGTCTATGAAGCTCCTGGCTTTGCAGTCGGTGAAGGTAAACTAAAAGCAACTGCACTATTAGCTACAGGTGAAGCCGGTGGTATTAGCTCTTCTAAAGGCGGTGCTAAAGTTGCAGGCCGTGGCTTAGGTGATGCATGGTCAGCATCTTTAGTATATGACAGCAAAGCAGTTGTTTTAGGTCTTGGTTATGATAAAGCGATTCCATCCAACTTTGCTGGTGTAGGTATCTTAAACACACAAAATGGTGAAATTGGTACAGCAAAAGCTTTGTTAGCTGCTGCTGATACAATTCGTGCGATTGGCCGAGTAAATGTAAATGATAACTTAGCCATTAAGGCGTTATTCCAAACATCTGATCTTGCAGAGGTTGAAGGTAATTCAAATGCAACTTCAGTGGCAAGTAATGGTATTGCTGTAAATGGTAATGATATTGATGATGCACAAGGCTGGCTAATTGGAGCAGAATATAAATTACCAAATGCTGATAAGTGGACAGTAAAAGGCCAATATAGTCAAAACTCTACAAGCTTTACAAAAGCCAATGTTGCAGATTTTGAAGCCCAACAAATTCTTGTGGGTGCAGACTATGCATTCTCTAAACAAGTAAAAGCATACGGTTACACGGGTCTTTTAACACTTGAACAAGGTTCAGCTGAAACTAAACAGCCAGTTGTTGGTACAGGTGTTGAATACAAATTCTAATTTAGACTTTGTAAGCTAAGAAAAGGCGGTGCTTTGGCATCGCTTTTTTTATGCTTAAAACAACAAAACTTAGCAATTTTATGTCTGATCTAACAAGTGTAGGGCTGTTAACATGATTGAAAGTTTCAGCATTTCGTTTTGAAAATTATGCCTATTCAAGCCGTTTTATTTGACCTCGACAATACCTTGACCCATCGTGATCTGACGACACAAGCCTATAGCCGTTATCTGGCAGAATATTATGCGCCAACATTGAAACAGGTCGAGTCTGACAAAATTATCGAGATTGTAAGACGCATCGATAATGGCGGTTATCCTAAAAAGGAATTGCTGACGCATGGTAGTATCGGGGCTTCGGCTGCTTATGCGTTGTTGCAGGAACTGTCTTGGTTAAATCCCCCAACCATAGATGAACTGGCCCAATTCTGGTTTAGCCAGTTTGGCCGTTTCGCCGTAGAAATGCCGGCAGCAGAGCAAGTATTAACGCAGCTGAAAGATGAGGGTTATCAGCTGGCCATTGTTTCCAATGGCGGACATGACACCCGTTTAAATACGATTCGGGGTTTGGGTATTGAAACTTATTTTGATGAGATCATCAGTTCGGGGTTGGTGGGTTTTAACAAACCACAGCCGGAAATATTCCAGATCACGGCAGAGCGTCTAGGCGTGCAGCCTGCACAGTGCCTGTATATTGGCGACCATCCCATTAATGATGTACAAGGAGCTACAGAGGCCGGAATGCATGCATTATGGATGCAAGGCTTTCATGCCGATGCCGAACATATCCGATATAAAATTCAGCAACTGCCGGAAATTTTTGCGCATTTGCAGTTACTGAATCAGACTTAAGTTATTCTTAAACAGTCAATCGTTTCGGCCCATTGCGAAGAATCACAGCGCGGACATTGCTGGTTGGCATGCGAAAGGGTTTGTACCTGTCCACAGTAAATGCAGGCATATAATTGCCCAGCCTTGACCTGTTGGACTATAGAACAGGTTTTAGGGAAAAGTGGCAGCCCAGGCCGAACCTCATCCGATTTGAAGAACAGGATACTGAACTTACCGTCAGTTTCCAGTAAACCGGTGCGTACCTGACCCAGATGCTCTACGCCTTGCTGGCGCATTTCGGCAAAGAATTCATCATGTGACATCTTACCTTTTTTAATTTCTTCAACGACCAGCACGCCATCTTCTACGATATAAATCGGTTTACCTTCCAGTAGGTCTTCAAACCACTGATATTTCATCATGAGCCAGGTGGTCAGGCGGTACATGATAATAATCACCGACATCACCAGAACTGCCTGAATCAGGGGAATATCTTCAGTAAACATCGGGTCGCCGGCAATCGAGCCCAAGCTCAAAATGATAGCGACTTCGAAGATAGAAAGTTGACGTACCCCACGTTTTCCGGTCAGACGCAAAAACAGGATAATCATCGTGTACATCAGGGCACAACGCAGCAAAATTTCTGCGGTAAACTCCCAGGTGGTGTCATTTATAAATATGGTCGCCCAGTCCATTTAAATTCTTTATCCTCATTTTTCTCTTTGGCTCGAGTCTAGCAATATCGGTATTTTATTTGCTGCTGTGTTTATGTAAGTTTATGAATAAAGGTAGATTCTATTTAAAAAAGAAGCTTGAACTTAAAAATCTAGCTATTTGATCTATTGAAAATAAGATAGAGATTTCATGTAAATAATGCATAAAAAATCAGCAGATTAAATTTGAAGAAGATCACATTCTCTACTGTCTATTTTTAAATCTATAAAAGTATTATCCATTTGAAATTTATCAATATATATTCTGAATAATGTGTTTTGAATAATTAGGAGTATTTAGAAATTTGTAAGCAAATCACTTCATCTTTATAAAAATCTGTAGTTTGTGGCCTGAAAAATAGAGTGATTACACTACTTTAATAAACTGTTTTTAAATTAGAAATTGTGATTTTGACTTCCAACAAGGGATGTATTGTGAAAAGAATATTCACGCTTTTAACGGTTATGGGTTTAAGTACAGCGGTCTGGGCAGATGCGGAGTGGGATTATACTCAGCCTGAACAATGGTCGACTTTGAGCCAGAAATATTCGGCCTGTAATGGTCTGAACCAGTCACCAATCAATATTGAACGAACAGTGAAAGCAGAACTGGAACCGCTCAAGTTCAGCTATAACACCATGATTCATGCGATCGAAAATAAAGGTCATACCGTTCAGGTGGATTTTGCGCAAGGTGGTGAATTGCAGCTGGATGACGATACCTTTGTACTGAAGCAGTTTCATTTGCATAGTCCGAGTGAAAACCTGATTAAAGGCAAAAGCTATCCACTGGAAATCCATTTTGTCCATGCCAATGCCAAAGGTGAGCTGGCTGTCGTGGGGATGATGTTTGAGCAGGGTGCAGAAAGCCAGATGCTCAAACGCATGTGGAACCGTTTACCGAAAAAGCAGGGCGAGAAAGTGGTTTTGAAAACGCCACAACCTGTGAATGCAATGTTGCCTAAGAATCTGGATTATTACCGTTTTAGCGGTTCGCTGACCACACCGCCGTGTTCGGAAGGGGTGCGCTGGCTGATTCTGAAAGATATTCAACAGGCTTCTGCCAAGCAGATTTCGGAATTTGCCAAATTGATGGGGCATCCGAACAACCGCCCGGTGCAGTCATTGAATGGACGTATCATTGTTGAAAATTAATTGATTTCCATCAAGCAGACTTCGGTCTGCATTTTTATTTGCAGTAAATCAGCAGTCACTCAAAAGTTTTAGGGATAAAATAGCATTTATTTGCGTTGCATCTTTGCCATGTCTTTTGATTTAAAAACCACTGTTCAGCCAGATGCCGAGCTTTCACCACAGCAGAGAAAGCTGAACCGTCTGATTGATAAAATTGAACAGCAGCAGCTTGAACTGAAGCAGTGGCAGCAGGCGCAGGAACAGATTCAGCAATATACCCGTCAAACCTTGATGCCGGTCTATCATGAGTTACATGCAGTGCTGTTTCAGCAATTGGAACAGCTCTGGACGCATTTGCATGAGGCAGAATTTTCCAAGGCAGAGGCAACGCAGCTGGATGTCAAAATCCAGTATCTTGCGACCTATTTAAAAGACTCTCAATCTTTATCAAAGCAACAGGCGCAGATTGTTGATGATATTTATAATTACTATCAACAGCATATCGAACATATGCAGGCCAGAAAAAACAAAAAGCCAAGCATAGAGGATATAGAGCTATTTTTTGATGAAGAAAATGCTTCGGATCAGGCGGCATCTGAAGTATTTGAAGAATGGGAATCGGATCATTTTCAGCAGGCACGTGAGCAGGCCAGATTAAAACGCCAGCAGGAAAAACAGGAACATGCAGCAGCGACGGCAGAACAGTCATTGAAAACCGTATATTTAAAAATTGCTGCCATCATTCACCCTGACCGTGAAGTGAACGATGTCAAAAAAATCAAGAAAACTGAATTATTGCAACGTGCCAATGAGGCTTATGCAGAGCAAGATCTGTTTACGTTACTGAGAATGCAATTGCAGATCGAGCAAGATCAGGATGTTTCAAAAAAAGGTTTAAATGCGGAACAACTCAAGTTTTATCAACTGGCTTTGGATGCACAGAGCCAGAAATTACAAGAGCAGATTAATACATTGATTCATAGATTGGTCTGGTCATCGAAAACCAGAATTGCAGTAAAAAAGGCGAAAGGGAAAGTTCAAATTGCTGACCTGTATAAGCAGATTGATGAAGATACTTCAGCCATCAAACAGCAGATTAAAGTAGAAAAAGAACGGTTGATGTATATCAAAAAGGTAAGTGGCTTGGAGATGTTTTTAAGGCATGGGATGCTTTAATCTCTTATTCGTATAATAACTCTAGATGTAGTAATGAAAATTCTCTCTCCTTGTAGGAGATGAGCATCCTCAGAATATATTCTGAGTGCGCAAGGGTGAGGGCTATTTTAAGATTCACCTCTCCCTAATCCTCTCCCAGAGGGAGAGGGAGTCGTAACTGATTAGATGCCATCAATTAATTTAATAATGAACGTTCCCTCTCCTTTTAGGAGAGGGCTAGGGAGAGGTTATAAAATTTGATAATCTAAAGAAAATAATAAAAACATAAGCCTATGAATAAAAAATTCGATCCCCAGCTATTAGAATTCGCCAAATCCATGCGCCACACTGCCACCGATGCAGAACACTTCATATGGCAAATTTTACGTGCCAAGCGTTTTATGAATCTTAAATTCCGTCGTCAGCATGTGATCAAACCTTATATTGTGGATTTTTACTGTCATGAAATTGGTTTAGTGATTGAGTTAGATGGTAGTCCGCATGGAACGGATGATGCGATTGACTATGATGCAGAGCGAACAAAGTTTTTAGAGGCTTTGGGTTTAACGGTGGTTCGGTATTGGAATCATGATGTGTTGGGGCGGATGGATGTGGTGTTGCAGGATTTATGGAATATATGCCTTGAGTTGAAAGCAAATCAATAATGGAAAATTCCTTCTCCCTCGGGGAGAGGGTTAGAGATAGGGAAATATTATTTTTCAACTTTTTCATAAATTTTAGACTTTATTTTTTCAAATAACTCAAGAAAAATAATGACAGTATTCTTGTCAATACCTACAGTAGAATCGCCGTGTACAATCGTATTTCTAATTATTCGAGCATGATTCAAAACTTGATATTCTTCCTGATTAATTAATTTGTCATCAAATAGAATTTGAAAAATTTTTAATGGTGAATACATTTTTTGTTCAGGGAAAAAACTACGAAGAGCTTTTTCTAGAGAAATAAATCCTGTAAGAAGAGCAGTCTCATATTGATTGTTTTCAAGTAGTAAATTCGTCTCTTGATCGAATTTTGCATAGATTTTAATTGAAAGTTCTTTAACTACATTTTCTAAATTTTCAATATCAATATTATGTAACTTAGTATCAAAATCAATAATATGAATCCTACTTGATTTAGTTTTTGAAATTTTTTGGTCTAAAATCATTTTATAAATTGGATGATTATTTGAAAAAAAGTCATTTTTATCTTTAATGATAATAATATTAAAATTTTCGTTAGAATGTAAAAACTTATTAAATATTATATTGGCTTCAGATAATACATATTTAGATTTGGATGTAAGATCTACGATACAAGTATTCGATGTATCGATTAATTTCTTTATTCTTGCGAGATAGTTTTCTGTATTATCTACAAAATTATCTATTGAAACAGCTGTAAATCCATATTTATAAAATATTGGAAATAAATTCGATTTATAATATGGAAGTTTTGCTGCGTCGATTGAGAAAAAACACAATCTATTTGTTCTATTTGATGAAATATTGGAGAGAGTTAAGTCAAGTTCAGATTCCTCCTCCGTAGCATTTGTTGGCATATTTTTTAGCCAGTAATCATTTAACTCCTCAAAGATATTTGAAAAAACCTTATTATAATCAATATCTTTTTTAGCTATTGGGATATTGATTACATTAATTCATCTTCGAGAAAATCTATTTATTTCTTGAATAGAAGAGTTAATTCTAATTGTATATGCTTTTCTTTTTAATTTTCCAAGTCTATTTTTTATCATTTGAAATAATTGTCTAATATCATTATCGTCTACGCTATAGCCAATGAATAATACAGTTTTAGATATAAATAAATTAGTAATAAATGTGGCAAGCATTGGGAAATTACTAATGAATGAATCATAGTCTTCTTCTGTTGCTACAAGTCTAGAAGGATGGCTAAGATCACCATGTATTTTTAGTAAATTTAAATGTTTCGGATTATTGTTGATAATAGGAAGTTGTTCTTCATCAATAATCGTACGGCAAAATTTATTACCAGATTGAAGATATGATTCTTCTAATAGATAATCAAAATTTGTGGTGGCTATTAGCTGAAATGGAAGTTTAGCAAAAGATTTATGTGCTTCATCGGGATGTATTGTGCCAATTTTCAATGCTTGATACATTTTTTCAATGAGTTTTGAACGAGAATATTCATATTCAAAAGCAGAAATAGCATCTATAGCTCCATTATAAGTATAGTGAACTATATCCTTTGCAAAGTAGCGACCTAATTCATCCCAGTCTAGACTCGGTCTGTCGTCATCACTTTTTGCATTACGTGAAAAACCAGCCCCAATGATTGGGAATACATGACCTTCAATTAAATCTTCTAAGAATGGTTTAGGAAAGTATTCTATATATTTATTTGTCATAAAACATTAATAATAAAGGGCTGAATAATCAGCCCTTTATACTACAAATTAGATCAAACTAACAACACATTAAAGCGCTGCAATTTGCTCCATATTCGCTTTAATCTTCGCTAACTGATCAGCAAACTCAGCAAGTTTCACTTTCTCACCTTCAACCACAGCTGCAGGTGCTTTTGCCACAAAACCTTCGTTAGAGAGCTTAGTTGCAATTTGGTCATGTTGCTTTTGAACCTTGTCTAAGTCTTTTTGAAGACGACCCAATTCCGCTTTCGGGTCAATTAAACCCTTCATTGGAACGTATACAGACACGTGACCAACGACAGATGAAGAAGACAATGGTGGTTGTTCGCCATCAGCAAGGAAAGTAATGCTTTCAACTTTTGCCAATGCTTTGAACAATGCTTCAATACGTGTGATCTGTGCTTTTTCAGCATCAGTGGTATTTTGCAAAAGAACAGGCAACAAACGAGCATTACCTAGACCCATCTCACCACGGATGTTACGTACCGCACCAATCAAACCTTGCAGCCATTGCATGTCTGCTTCAGCCTGGTCATTCATCAATGCTTGCTCAGCAACAGGGTACGGCGCCAACATAATAGTTTCGCCAGTGATGCCAAGTTTCGGCGCAAGTGTTTGCCAGATTTCTTCTGTCAAATACGGCATTAACGGATGAGCTAAACGTAAAGACGCTTCCATTACCGAAAGAAGAACACGACGTACTTCAGCTTTACGCTCTTCAGACACATTTTCATCGTTCAGAACCGGTTTGGTTAACTCAACATACCAGTCACAGTATTCATTCCAGATGAATTCATAAATCGCTTGCGCAGCTAGGTCTAAACGGTAGGTTGCAAATGCTGTTTGCACCGCTTGTTCCGCTTTTTGCAGACGGCTTACGATCCATTGTTCAGGCAACTCCCAAAGGTCTTGACGTGCTTCTGAACCAATCGTTTGACCTTCGACATTCATCATCACGAAACGCGTTGCGTTCCAGATTTTGTTGGCAAAGTTACGGTAGCCTTCAACACGTTTCATGTCGAACTTGATGTCACGACCAGTATTGGCAAGCGCACAGAAGGTGAAACGAACTGCATCGGTACCGTAAGACTGAATTCCTTCAGGGAATTCTTTACGGGTTGATTTTTCAATCTTCGCTGCCTGTTTCGGGTTCATCAAACCTGTGGTACGTTTTTGTACTAAAGTTTCAAGATCCACACCATCAATCAAGTCTAATGGGTCAAGCACGTTACCCTTCGATTTAGACATCTTCTGACCTTCGCCATCACGTACCAGACCGTGAACGTACACAGTCTTGAACGGCACTTGAGGCGTACCATCTTCATTCTTCATGAAGTGCATGGTCAGCATGATCATGCGGGCAACCCAGAAGAAGATGATGTCAAAACCGGTTACCAGTACCTCTGTCGGGTGGAAGGTATTCAGGAAGTAGTTTTCTTTGTCTTTTGCTTCGTCGCCAGTCCAACCTAAGGTTGAGAATGTCCAGAGACCTGAAGAGAACCATGTATCCAGTACGTCTTCGTCTTGGTTCAATTGAACATCGGCAGGAATATTGTTTTTCGCCCGAACTTCAGCTTCGTCACGACCAACATAAACACTGCCTTCCGCATCGTACCAAGCAGGGATACGGTGACCCCACCATAATTGACGCGAGATACACCAGTCTTGGATGTTGTTCATCCACGCCATGTACATGTTGCTGTACTGCTCAGGTACGAACTTGATACGACCGTCTTGAACCGCTTCAATGGCAGGTTTCGCAAGAGGCGCGATTTTTACATACCATTGGTCTGTTAATAACGGCTCAACGATCACGCCTGAACGGTCACCGCGAGGGGGTTTCAATGTATAAGGTTGGATTTGGTCTAACCAGCCTTCAGCTTCTGCTTGTTCAACCAGTTTTTTACGTGCTTCAAAACGTTCTAAACCAATGTAGTCCGCAGGTGCAGGGATGGTTTTAGAAATTTGTTCGCCCGCTTTCGCGATGTATTCAAACTCAGCAAGAACTTCAGCATTTTTGTTGAAGATGTTGATGATTGGCAATTCGCAACGTTTACCTACTTCATAGTCATTGAAGTCATGCGCAGGGGTGATTTTCACACAGCCTGTACCGAATTCTTTATCGACATATTCGTCTTTAACGATTGGAACCGCACGACCAGTGATTGGCAGGATGATGTTTTTGCCAACAAGCGCAGCATAACGTTCATCATCAAGTGCAACGGCAACAGCTGTATCACCAAGTAGTGTTTCAGGACGTGTTGTAGCTACTACGATGTGATCTTTACCATCATGCGTGCGCAATGATTTGTCTTCAAAGAAGTATTTGAAGTGCCAGAGTGAACCTGCTTCTTCTTTATCAGACTCAACTTCCAGGTCAGAAAGGGCAGTTTGCAGTTTTGGATCCCAGTTCACCAGACGTTTGCCGCGGTAGATCAGGCCTTCTTCGTGAAGTTTTACAAACACTTCTTTTACTGCGTTTGATAAACCATCATCCATCGTGAAGCGTTCACGTGACCAGTCAACCGAAGAACCTAAGCGACGGATTTGACGGGTAATGTTACCGCCAGACTGTTCTTTCCATTCCCAGACTTTTTCGATGAACTTTTCACGACCCAGGTCATGACGGCTAACCCCTTGTGCACCTAGCTGACGCTCAACCACCATTTGCGTTGCAATACCTGCGTGGTCAGTACCCGGTTGCCAAAGCGTATTTTTACCAGACATACGGTTGAAACGCGTCAAGGCATCCATGATGGCATTGTTGAAACCATGACCCATGTGCAGGCTACCAGTGACGTTTGGTGGCGGAATCATGATACAGAAAGATTCGCCTTTTTCAGACGGCTTAAAGTAACCACGCTCTTCCCAAGTTTGGTACCATTTTTTCTCGATCTCGGTCGGATCGTAGGTTGTCGCGATATTTTGCGCTGAGTCAGTCATAGTCTAAACAGATCAAAAGTGAATGAAAAATTGGATCTATTGTAGCAAAAAAAATAGTGCATGCGGCAGCTTAACCAAATGCAAACTTTAGCCAATTGGCATGTATAGCAACTCATCGTATGATAGATTGATAAAAAAACGCGACTCATCGCAGCATATCAAAAAGGATAATAAGATGAGCTATAACATTTCCCTGAAGCTTCAACCCGAAACCCATCAGCGCTTTAAAGACCTTCATTCCAGATTAAATGCCGGCGAGCGAGACAGTCTTGCCAGACCCTTAGGTGAAAATCTGGCCGATATGGCCTGTGAAATTATTGACCAGATTTTTGGTCAGGTGGTGCAGTTGGCCAATTCACCGGACAGCGAGTCCGAAAAAGTGATTCAGCAGATTATGCATAACACCCGTAAATATATGCCGTGGTCGGTTTCGTTGTTTGGCAATGAGCGTCTGATGCCTATGGTGAACTATTTGCATCGCATGACCTATGAGCATCAAGGTGATGCTTTTGTTCGATATCCGGTGGAAAAATTGCTGGTGATGGAGTTGCTCGGCTGTATTGACCAGATGAAAAATGGTAATCATCAATATGTATCACCCGCTTTAAAAGCCTTTACTCAGGTGGTCGATCAAGGGGTAACACATCTGATCCGTGAACCGAAAAAAATGTTGAAATTTAATGTGGTGGTCGATAAAACCTTGAATGGGGTGATTCATTTAACCACCCAGTTAGGCTATAAACGTTTTGACAAGCTCGGTAGCATCTATGATGCCGATACGATGAGTTATTATTTTGAGCATTTGCTGGCATTTCTGGAAGATGAAATGCAGCAACATATTCATTAAAACAAGGGAAAGAGGATTTCATGGCGAAAGTTGAAGACTTAAATGGAAAAGTGGTCTGGATTACCGGCGCATCTTCAGGGATTGGCAAGGCGATTGCCCAGCAATGTGCTGAACTCGGAGCCCAGGTGGTACTGACTGCACGCCGGCATGCAGAACTGGAAAATGTTCGCCAAAGTCTCACCAATGCAGATCAGCATATTTCAGTCATTGCCGATATCACAGATGAAAGTCAGGTTCGTCATGCTTATGAACAGGTTTTGCAACAAAAAGGCCGGATCGACTGGCTGATTAATAATGCTGGGCTGAGTCAACGTGCTTTGATTCAGGACACCACCATGCAGACTGAACGTGCCATTATGGAAGTGGATTATTTCTCGCAGGTGTTTCTCACCAAAATGGTATTACCGACCTTTCTGGCACAAAAAACAGGTCGTATCGTGTTTATTTCCAGTGTGGCAGGTTTGCTTGGCACCCAGTATCGCGCCTCCTATTCAGCAGCCAAAGCAGCGATTCATATGTGGGCCAATAGTTTACGTGCTGAAGTTGCTGATCAGGGCGTTCAGGTCTCAGTGATATTCCCGGGCTTTGTTCAAACCAATGTGTCGTTTAATGCTTTAAATGGGGAAGGCAAGCCACAAGCCAAGCAGGATGAAGCGATTGAAAATGGTCTGTCGGCAGAAGATTTTGCCCGTCAAAGCGTACAAGCCTTGCAGTGCGGCGAAGAATATATCGTGATTGGCGGAAAGAAAGAAAAACTTGGTGTGCTAGTTTCACGTATTTCCCCCAAGGTGCTGTACAAAATGATTCGCAAGACCAAGGTGAAATAAGAGATTTAAAGTTTTATCAAATTCAGGCAATTTTCTCTTGAGCGAATTGAACCTGATTACGGCCCATCTGTTTGGCCTGATACATGGCATGATCAGCCGCTAAAGTGGCTTCTTTAATCTGATTAGGATGATTGAAGAAGCTGACTCCGATACTGATAGTCAGGTAAATATGCTGCTGTTCATGATGTAATGGGGTTTCTTCAAGCTGTAACCGGATCCGTTCAGCAATTTTAAAGGCGGCATCTTTTTGAATGTCATGCAAGACGAGCAGAAACTCTTCACCACCAATACGTGACACTTGGTCTTTGTCCCGAATATTGGCTTTAAATATCTGACTGATATGTTGTAAAACCAGATCACCGACCTGATGTCCATAACGATCATTAACGGCTTTGAAATGATCTAGATCTGCCATCAAAACTGCATGCTGTAAGGCGGGATTGGGATCTATTTTTTGAATATAGGCTTCAAAGCCACGACGGTTTAATAATCCGGTCAGCGGGTCGTGATGGCGCTCCCGTTGCAACTTTCGCACCAGATCCAAAATTGCACAGCCAATGAATAAACCTAAAAAGATCAGATCAATCAACAGCAGGAGCAGCTGCGTAAATGCCCATGCCGGTTCGTAATGGGCGACAAATCCCTGATCCTCAAGTAAAACAGAGAATAGCAAGGCACGACCCATGATGATGAACGCGGTCGCGAGGGTAAAAATTTTCAGGTAACTGTCGATACGTAAGCGTGTACTCGTCCGAATAAAGGCAATCGGGCGGTGCAAATAAATTGCCGCAGTAATGCTACCAATAATCAGCAAACGGGCAGTCTGGTCAGCAGTCACTTGGGTAAAGTAGTAAATGCCAAACGCACCCAAGGCAATCAGGTAAATATAGTTTGGCCATACATAGTCGATTTTTAAACGCTCATAAATGGCTTTGCTGTGAAAGGTACAGGACAAGAAGTAAAGAGCAGCAATGAAACTGGAGATTTCAACTAAAACTGCTGCAGATAAAACGGTATTGAGTAATATCGTTACGCCAATCAGAATCAGTGCATAAGCATAAGATCTTAAATAATTAGGTAAGCCTTTATAATAGGAAATACTCAGCGTGATGATCCCCAGGCTCGACATGATGCTGGGCACGAGTAGACTGTAAAAATTCAAATCCGGGATCAGTGTGTTAGATTATAATGTGAGCAGGTGGGTGAATAATATCATTTATTTCGATGAAAAATATAAATAAAATGGATAATCAAACTAATCGAAATGACCTGTTGAACCGCTCGATATTTTATAAAAACTCAAAAAAATAATATCAAAATGCCCCTTACTCCTGATGATCATTGAGCTGAAAAGGCATTTGTTTTAGTCCAAATCGATGGACGTATTTATAAAATGCTACCAATTTGGACTTGTAGTTTTATCCTGAAAATTTAAGGTGGAAACAGGATGAAAATATAAAGGATCTATCTGAATGAAAACCCCGGTGCCCGATTATCTTCAGCATGTATTAACGGTTTGTCAGGATAATGATCAGGGCGCTTTGGCTGACTATATCCCTGAACTGGCAGCGGTAGATCCAAACAAGTTCGCTTTGGCGCTGACCACGGTGGATGGCACGATTTATTCCACGGGAGATGATGAAATCGAATTTACCATGCAGTCGATGTCCAAACCTTTTGCCTATGCCTTGGCATTGCAGCATCTGGGGATCAGCGCTGTGCTGGAAAAGGTCGGCGTTGAACCTTCAGGAGAGGCTTTTAATCAGATTTCACTGGATAAAGAAACCAATCTTCCTAAAAATCCAATGATTAACTCGGGTGCGATTACCACGCATTCTTTAATTCCGGTACAAAAAGGCATTTCACGTGCGGAATGCTTGCGCCGTTTTTTAAGTGAACTAGCAGGCCGTCAACTGGAATTCGACAAGCAGGTGTATAAGTCTGAAGTCAAAACTGCATTCCGGAACCTATCGATTGGCTATATGCTGCGTACTGTAGGTGTTCTGGATTCGGATCCTGTGGAAATCGTCAATGGATATATCAAGCAATGTGCGATTAAGGTGACGGTCAAAGATCTGGCAAATATCTGTAGTGTGCTCGCCAATGGTGGTGTTCAGGCCAAAACTGGCAAACAGCTGCTAGAGCGTGATGTGGTGCGCCAAGTGCTCAGTGTGATGATGACCTGTGGCATGTATGATGCGGCGGGTGACTGGCTGACTACGGTCGGCATTCCTGCCAAAAGTGGTGTATCTGGCGGAATTATCGGAGTATTGCCGGGGCAGGTGGGAATTGTGGTTTTTTCTCCTAAAATTGATGAGCATGGGCATAGTGTACGTGGCGTGGATATCTTTGAGCGTTTGTCACGTGACATGGGCTTGCATCTGATGGAAGGGACGCCATCGGCACAGACCATTTTGCAAAGTCGTTATATAGCAGGTAAGAACAATGACATTGTCGTGTATGAGCTGCGCGGTGTATTGCAATTTACCGAATCGGAAATGTTGCTGCGGATTTTGCAGGATGAGCCAGACGCTAAAACACGTATAGTCATAGACCTGACTAATTTAACTTTGATTCATGATGTAGGTGGACGCATGTTATTTGAAGGCGTCAAACGTTTACAAGCGAATGGACACAAAGTGGTGGTCATTGACTCAGAAGGCGTATTGAGTGAAGAGCAAGTGAAAGGCAATAAGCGGATAGTAGTGACAGAAGAGTTAGAGCGTTATTTGGAGAAGTTTAGTTAGACCATGTTCATGGGGATGAGCAATGCCTTTCATTACTGGTGTTTTTAAACTTGCTCAGTAGAGGAAATGAAATTTGAAAAAAGCCCCGAACAGTGTCGGGGCTTTTTTTTAAATCTTGCAAAGCTTATTTAATATGCTCGGCAATGTCCGTAAAGATCACGCCTAAGCCATGTGCACCAGCATCCGGATAGCCTAAGCTACGATCACCCACCGTACCGGCGCGGCCCATACGCGCTACGATGTCTTTGGTAGATTCTGCACCTTTTACCGCAGCCTCTGCACCAAGTATAAAGTTCTCTTTAAAAGGTTTGTCTGTATTGGCAGACCATGAATCTGCACAAGGAAACAAAGCATCAATCAGGGTTTTGTCGCCCACTACAGCGCCACGACCAAATGAACGCTCACCTGTCACTTGAATGCCTTTGACTGCTGCTTGAAGCATCTCGGCAAAATCTGCCACGCTTAGGGTTTGTTTCCCTTGAATGGTTTTACTGGCCGCACGGAATGCTGAACCCCAAATTGGACCGGACGCACCGCCACAGTGTTCCATAATAATCATGGAACTATTCAGCAGGAATTCATCCATGTACTGCGCTTGAATCAGGCCTTGCCATTCGCGTTTCAGCTGTTTAAAACCTTTAGCCACACTCATGCCAAAGTCACCATCACCTGCATGGGCATCCAGCTCGCAGAATGGCACTTCGTTTTTGATAATACAGGCAGCCATCACATCGACCACATAACGCATATTTTCTATCGTAAACTGTTCATTTTGAATTTCAGCATGTTCAGGCTGAGTTTCGATTTCCGTATTTATGACATCTTCTGCTGCGGCATTTTTTGTTGAGAAAATTAAAGGCTGTGCTGCTGAGCCATCCATTTTAAGAGCAGGCGTGTTGGCTTCTGCATCTAAGTAGCCTTTTAGCTCATCATCGACTGCCAAAAGAGACACTGATGCACCATTCATGTCGATACTGGTCATGTAGTTGCCGACAAAAGTGCGATAAATTTTGATGCCTTTGCGCGCCAGATGTTCGCAAACATCATTGTTAAACACATACAGTTCTTGCATTGGCGTTGAACCAAAGCCGTTGACTAGAACAGCAACTTCAGTCAGATCAGGACGGTCCAGAAACAGGTCATCGATAATACGTTGTGCCAGCTCTTTGGATGGCAGGATTTTTTCACGACGGATACCCGGTTCGCCGTGGATGCCGACGCCGTATTCCATTTCATCATTCGCTAAGGTGAAGGTGGGCGTGCCTTTGGCAGGAACGGTACATGAGCTATAGGCGAAACCAAGACTAATCACGTTATCTGCTGCTTTTTGAGCCACAGCTTTGACTTCCTTAAGCTCTAAACCTTTTGATGCTGCTGCACCTGCAATCTTATGTACGAAGATGGTACCAGCAACGCCACGACGACCCACGGTATAGAGGCTATTTTTTACCGCGATATCATCTGCTACTTTTACATAATCGACTTTAATGCCATCTTCCTGAGCAAGTGCTGCACCATTCTGGAAATTCATCATATCGCCAGAATAGTTTTTGATGATCATCAAAACGCCTTTGTCTGTTGCCACATGTTGCAGGGCTTTGTAGACCTGAATTTGAGAAGGTGATGCAAACACGTCACCACATACAGCCGCGTCTAACATGCCTGTACCGACAAAGCCCGCATGTGCAGGTTCGTGACCACTACCACCGCCACTAATCAGTGCCACGTTATTGTGTTTTTGTTTACGTGAAATGATTTTATGCGATTCGGTAAATGTCAGTTCAGGGTGAGCAAGGACAAAGCCTTTGCACATTTCGACAACCAGATTTTCAGGGTTGTTGATGATTTTTTTCATGGAGGAGGGCCTTCACGTATTCTGGGAGATGTATAAAGTCTTATTATTATGGAAATGTTTGAAATTTGCAGACTGAAAAGTGTAAAAACAGATGATTTTGGGGTGAGCGGTTAGAAAAGGGGCTAAATTTGGTATATAAGTTAATTTATATTAATCCCCCTAAATCCCCCTTTGATAAAGTGGGACTTTTCTTCGTTTTTATGAGGCAATAGAATTCGCTTAACTCCTTCCTTTGAAAAGGGGAGTTGGTCATGTGATTAAATGAATTTCGTGACAGTTCCTCCCTTTGCAAAAGGGGGGTAGGAGGGATTTATAAAAACAAATTAGTAGAATAAAAAATGAAACCCTACAATAAAAATTTAAAACAAGCCTCGCGTGATTTACGCAATCATATGACCGAGGCAGAAAAACTATTGTGGTCGCGAATTCGCAATAAGCAAATTTTAGATTTGCAGTTCTATCGACAAAAGCCGATTTTGAATTACATCGTGGATTTTTACTGTCCTGCTGCCAATTTGGTGATTGAGTGTGATGGCAGCCAGCACTTTACAAATGAAGGCTTAGAAGCGGATCGAGTTCGAGATGAGGCTTTGGCGCAGTTGGGTTTAAAGGTGTTTAGATTTGATAATGGTCAGGTGATGGGGCGGATTGATGATGTAGTGGAAGTGGTTTATCAGTGTTGTTTAAATCAGTTAGAGGATCAATTCCCCTAAATCCCCCTTTTTCAAAGAGGGACTTCACACGAATTTGATCGAAGTTTGGAATTCATATTGTTCACCCTTTTCTTAAAGGGAGATTAGGGGGGATTAATCTATTATACAATTGTTTCGTTTTTCTTAACGATGAAGTGCTGAATCTCATCACCTTTTTTATTGATATCCTTTTTTCCCATCTCTAGAAGTTTAAAGTTGGAATTAGTAATATTTTCAATTAATTCTGTTTGAAAAGCAGAGATAGAGTCTTGCACTCTACGCCAATCTTTCTCAAAAAAATGATAAAGAGGATGTTCGTCACCATCATTGAAATTTGTTAGATGTTTTTCAAGTATCGTTTCAAATAATTCATATCTATCTACAATTGTATCTAAATATCCATTTGCTTGTTCAGGTAAAATAAAAACACTTTTGAGCAAGTGCTCAACAATCTCAAGGGCAATTTTTAAAGAGTTTTCTTTTGGTGCTTTAATTTCATGTGCAGAATCATTGCCCATGAATCTGATAGCATGTAATCTTTCAGCATCTTTTTTTGATATATATCCAGCTGTAGCTAATTTATTGATCCGTATAGCTAAATTACCACCTGTTATTTCAAGATGATTACAAACCGATTCAATGCATGCTCTAAGACCTAAGCTAGATAAAATTTTTGCATCTTCTTGTAAAGTTAATAATACTTCATTGTAAATATTCCTGACTAGTTTTGGGATTAGATAGTCATTGTCGATCTTTCTATGATTTTGAAGTTTCTTCGGATAGCATTTAATTGTTATGGGAACTTCCCAAGAATCATCGTATGTTTGGTAAGCAGATTCGATATCGTGATCTTCAATTCGTAAAGATACATTATCACAGCCTAAGCATTTAACTAATTTATGATATTGGGCGTGACTATAATCATCAGGATCTGAATGCCATTCATGACTTGCTAACAAGGAATGATTTGTATTTTTATCGCAAACATTGCAATAGTTTTTTAGGATAGTTTTTTCAGTCATATGAGTAAATTTTCAATGAATTTATGAGATTTAAATAATTATAAATTAAATATTTATTTAAATCCCTCCCAACCTCCCTTTAAAAAGGGAGGAGCTATCACGTAATCAATTTGATCCGTGAAATCCCCCTCTTTGAAAAAGAGGGGTTAGGGGAGATTAAAAGATTCAAAACAAAAAATCCCCTCACTCGAGGGGACTTTTTATTCCCCCTTTAGTAAAGGAGGCTAGGGGGATTAAGTGGTTATTAAACCACAGAATCATCCAAATTCGGCGCTAACCAACGTTTCGCTTCATCCAAGGTCCAACCTTTACGCTTCGCATAATCTTCTAGCTGATCGCCAGAGATTTTACCCACGTTAAAGTATTCAGTTTCAGGGTTTGCATAGTAGAAACCGCTCACTGATGACGGTGGCCACATTGCAAAACTTGTGGTTAAGTACGTACCAATCTTGTCGGTTGTACCTAACCAGTCAAACAATGGCGCTTTTTCAGAATGCTCAGGACAAGCAGGGTAGCCCGGTGCAGGACGAATACCGACATACTTCTCTTTGATCAAATCATCATTTGATAAAACTTCATCTGCTTGGTAGCCCCAGAACTCTTTACGAATACGCTCGTGTAAGTGCTCTGCAAATGCTTCAGCAAAACGGTCACCCAAGGCTTGAACCATAATTGCGTTATAGTCATCGCCTTTGGCTTTGTATTCTTGAGATAATTCTTCCGCACCAAAGATCGACACCGTAAAGCCACCCAAGTAATCCTGAGCGACATCTTTTGGCGCAATAAAGTCAGCCAGAGAGTAGTTTGCTTTGCCAGTGACTTTGTCAGACTGCTGACGTAAATGCTCGAAGCTGTGAGTTACATTACCAGCTTCATCTGCAACCGCAACTGTATCTGCCGCTACACGGTTTGCAGGGTAAATGCTGAACGTCGCACGCGCATCAAAACGTTTATTCTCGATGATGTCTTTCAGCATGGCTTGAGCTTGTTCATACAAGTCACGCGCTGCTTCACCCACCACTTCATCTTCAAGGATTTTCGGGAATTTACCCGCCAGGCTCCATGAAATAAAGAACGGCGTCCAGTCGAAGTATTCCACCAAAGTTTCAAGCGGATAATTGGTAAAGGTTTCAGATCCGATGAAGTTCGGTTTAACCGGTGCATTCTGGTCGAAGTCGATCTTAAAGCCGTTTTCAACAGATTCTTGATAAGATAATTTCGCCGCTTTCGGTTGCTTGTTGGCAAGACGAGTACGAATTTTTTCATAATCCGCTGCATAGTCAGCCAAAAGTTTTGGTTTCATTTCAGGAGAAAGCAATTGTGTTGCTACACCCACGGCACGTGAAGCATCTGCGGTGTAAAGCACGCCATCATTATGATATTGCGGTGAGATTTTCACTGCGGTATGCGCTTTAGAAGTCGTCGCACCACCAATCATTAACGGAATGTTAAAGCCTTTGCGCTGCATTTCTTTGGCAACAAAGACCATTTCATCCAGAGACGGCGTGATCAGACCAGACAAACCGATGATATCGACTTTTTCATCAATCGCAGTTTGTAGAATTTTCTCACATGGCACCATCACGCCCAGATCCACGATGTCATAACCATTACAGCCTAATACTACGCCAACGATGTTTTTACCGATGTCGTGTACGTCGCCTTTCACCGTAGCCAGCAGGATTTTACCTTTTGCTTCGGCTTGGGTTTTCTCAGCTTCAATGAACGGGTTCAACCACGCTACAGCCTGTTTCATCACGCGTGCAGATTTGACTACTTGTGGCAAGAACATTTTACCGGCACCGAACAGATCGCCGACTACGTTCATACCCGCCATCAATGGACCTTCAATCACATCCAGTGGACGTGTAGAGTTTAAACGCGCTTCTTCAGTATCTTGATCGATATAAGTCGTGATGCCTTTTACCAATGCATATTCAAGACGTTTTTCAACAGACTCATTACGCCATTCCAGATTTTCTTCGGCTTTTTGCGTACCACTTTGACCACGGTATTTTTCAGCAACAGCAAGCAGTTTTTCGGTTGCTTCCTGACCGCTTTCACCCTGGTTCTGGTTTAAAACAACATCTTCAACCGCTTCTTTCAATTCTTTATCGATGTCATCGTAAATCGCCATCTGACCGGCATTTACAATACCCATAGTCATGCCTTGCTGAATGGCATGGTACAGGAACACCGAGTGAATCGCTTCACGCACCGGTTCATTACCACGGAACGAGAACGATACGTTGGATACACCACCAGAAATCATCGCATTTGGCAGGTTCTGTTTAATCCAGCCAGTCGCTTCAATAAAGTCCACACCATAGTTGTTGTGTTCTTCAATACCGGTTGCAATCGCAAAGACGTTCGGGTCAAAGATAATATCTTCGGACGGGAAGCCTACTTCATTCACCAGAACATCATATGAACGCTTACAGATTTCTTTTTTACGCGCAGCTGTATCGGCCTGACCATCTTCATCAAATGCCATCACGATGACCGCAGCACCATATTGACGGCAGAGGCGGGCACGTTCGACAAACTCGTCATGACCTTCTTTCAGGGAAATCGAGTTCACCACGGCTTTACCTTGCACACATTTCAGGCCCGCTTCGATAATCTCCCATTTAGAAGAATCCAACATGATTGGTACGCGTGAAATATCTGGCTCAGAAGCAATCAGATTCAGGAAGTGCACCATCGCACCTTGCGAATCGAGCATGCCTTCATCCATGTTGATGTCGATGATCTGCGCACCGGCTTCAACCTGTTGACGGGCAACATCAAGTGCTTCGGCGAAGTTTTCTTCACGAATCAGACGCAGGAATTTTTTCGAACCGGTGACGTTGGTACGTTCACCGACGTTCACAAACAGTGAATCTTTGGTGATGTTAAATGGCTCTAAACCACTTAAACGACAAGCCGGTTCAATTTCAGGAATTTGGCGAGGGGTAATGCCTGCAACAGCATTTGCAATCGCGCGGATATGATCCGGCGTAGTGCCACAGCAACCACCGGTAATATTAATTAAGCCACTTTCAGCAAATTCTTTAATAAATGCTGCAGTTTCTTCCGGCGTTTCATCATATCCACCGAAGGCATTTGGCAAACCAGCGTTTGGATGCGCTGAAACAAAGGTATCGGCAACGTCAGACACGGTTTTCACGTGTGGACGCATCGCATCTGCACCCAGCGCACAGTTAAAGCCGATAGAAAGTGGCTCCGCATGGCGCATCGAGTTCCAGAAAGCTTCAGCGGTTTGACCAGTCAATGTACGACCTGATGCATCCGTGATCGTACCTGAAATCATGATTGGCAGTTCATAGCCTAATTCTTTAAAGACTTCTTTTACTGCAAAGATGGCAGCTTTGGCATTTAAAGTATCGAACACAGTTTCGATCAGGATGATGTCTGCACCACCTTCGATCAAAGCTTTGGTTGATTCAATATAATCAACTTTTAAAGCATCAAAGGTGATGTTACGGAACGCCGGGTCATTCACGTTTGGAGAAATAGAAGTGGTACGCGATGTCGGACCAATCACACCTGCCACAAAGCGTGGTTTTTCAGGCGTTGAATATTTGGCACAGGCTTCTTTGGCCAGACGCGCTGCTTCACGGTTAATTTCAGGAACCAGATCTTCCATGTGGTAATCCGACATTGAAACGCGGGTACCGTTAAAGGTGTTGGTTTCAATAATGTCGGCGCCAGCTTCCAAGTAAGCTTCATGAATGCCTTGAATGATTTGTGGCTGAGTCAGCACCAGCAAATCATTATTACCTTTGAGATCATAGGCCCAGTCAGCAAAACGCTCACCACGATAATCGGCTTCTTCCAGTTTATGGCGCTGGATCATAGTACCCATCGCACCATCGATAATTAAAATTCTTTTGGCAAGAAGTTCTTTTAAAGTGGTAAGTGTAGACATTCAAACTTTCTCAGCAGAAATCAAAAAAAACGACGCTAATCTTAGCAGATTAGTTGGCTGATTTCTGCTGAGATTGCTCAGAATGATGGATAAGCATGATATGAAAATTTGATAAGTCATCTAGAAAAACAACAAGTTTTAACATCCGGATCAGAAAATATTGCAATCTCTAATCTGATTCGATGTCTTTGAGACAGTAAACAAAATCAAAAAATTAAGCTGATGCTTTCATTCATGAAATTGTCATATTGATGGCTTATGCTGTGCAAATGAAACTTTTGCTCAGCTTGATGACAGGCAGGGCGTAAATCGTTTTGGTAGCAAAATATGTTGAGTTTTTAAGCTTGAAGAAGCTGGAATCTTATCTTAAGTAAATGATTTATAAAATCAAAATCTAGTGTTTTAGTCGGAATTAAACAGGACGAATAGCAGCAAGAAAATCCAAATAATTGCTTCATATGACAGCAGTTTGTCATATAATTGTCACAATTTAACTGAACAATATGGGGATTCTTGAATCCTCTATTCCTGCTTGCATGAATCCTAATCAAACTCCCGTAGATTCAGCACACGGGTCGGCTTCCCAAAAGTCGACCAATGTTCATGTGCCAACACCGAAATTCTTTATGCCGGTGTTCCTGACTCTTATTATCACTACGCTGATTTATATCGGCTTCCAGTTGTCTGCAGATTTAGCGCATGTACCGGCCTTGGGCTTGTATTCAGTTATTTTGTTAGCGACGGCACTTTTTATTGCGTTGAGCTTTGAGTTCGTCAATGGCTTCCACGATACCGCCAATGCAGTTGCCACGGTCATTTATACCAATGCACTTTCAGCTCCTGTCGCAGTGATGTGGGCCGGCTTCTGTAACTTCCTTGGAGTTATGGTGGCCAGTGGTGCGGTCGCTTACGGCATTATCGCGTTATTGCCGGTCGAGCTGATCATGAATGTCGGCTCCGGAGCAGGCTTTGCCATGGTCTTTGCCATGCTGATCGCAGCAATTCTCTGGAATCTGGGAACCTGGTTCCTCGGTATTCCGGCATCCAGTTCTCATACCCTGATCGGTTCGATTCTGGGTGTGGGCATTATGAACTATATTCTGAATGCCGGTACTGGCGCTTCAGGTATAGACATGGAGCAGGTGATGAAAGTCGGTAAGGCGCTGTTATTCTCACCTTTAATCGGTTTTGCATTTGCTGCGATTGTGTTCCTGCTGGTGAAAAAAATCTTCAAGCGTCAACTGGAATTGTTCCAGCCACCTGAAGGTAACAAGCCACCGCCACCATTGATTCGTGCCATGCTGATCTTTACCTGTACTGGGGTGAGCTTTGCCCATGGTTCAAATGACGGTCAAAAAGGTATGGGCCTGATCATGCTGATCCTGATCGGCTGTGTACCTTTAGCGTACTCGCTGAACAAGAATCTGGATGCACAACATATTCAGTCTTTTGGTCAGTTATCTGCACAAACAGCGGATGTGATCTATCCAAATCATCAGGACATTCCGGATGAACAAGCCCGTGATGTGATCACCAAGTACATTCAGACCAAAGAAATTACCCCTGAAGTCGTGCCTGCATTGGCAAGCTTGACGGATCATCTGGGTGAAAAAGTTGGTAGCTATACCAGCATTAAGGATGTTCCTGAAGCTCAAGTATCTGAATTCCGTAATGACATGTACCTGAGCACTACAGCATTTAAACGTCTGGATAAAGCAGAAGCTTTACCGGCAATGAGTGCTGCACAGGAAAAAACAGTAGATGAATACCGCGACAATCTGGATTCATTCCTGCAATACATTCCGACCTGGGTGAAAGTGGCGACAGCCTTGGCACTTGGTCTGGGTACGATGGTCGGCTGGAAGCGTATTGTCGTGACGGTTGGTGAGCGTATTGGTAAACAGCATATGACTTATGGTCAGGGTATGTCTGCCGAACTTGTGGCAATGTCAACTATTGCAGCGGCAGATGGCTTTGGTATGCCGGTATCCACTACCCATGTATTGAACTCTGCAGTAGCAGGTACCATGGTGGCGAACAAGTCAGGTCTGAACTTCCAGATGGTGAAAACTATTCTGTCTGCCTGGATCTTTACTTTACCAGCAACGATCTGTCTGTCAGGTAGTTTGTACTGGGTACTGTTAAAAGTATTCTAAATTATTTAGACATAAAAAAGCTGCTCTAGAGCAGCTTTTTTGTATGGGTGATTTTTACTTCTCCCTAACCCTCACTTGCGCTTCGTTTTAAAAGTGGTGCTTTAAAACTTGCTCAGGAGAGGGGGATTTTACGTTATATATTCAAATATGGGGATTGACGCTAAATCTTGCTCTTTTACCTGATAGAAAAGTAGCTTGTAGGTAGATATCTAACAGTTACTAAAATTTATGATGAGTGCTCCCTCTCCCTTTGGGAGATGAGAGGCACTGCTTCGCAAGGGTGAGGGGATAAACATTAAATAAAAGTTTATCTAACGTAGAAGAAGTCTCGAAAGAAGGAACTAAATTACTTCTTTAACTTACTCAACAATCCCTTTGGTAACTTCTCCGTCGCAAAACCATACAGCGCAGCAAAAGGCAGTGCGGTACGCGCCAGATAAGCAACCCGCCACAAACCACCATGATTCGCGCCATGCATCATCAATTCAAGCGGATGGTTGAGTTTTACTTCAGGATTGGCCACCGATTCCGGATTGCGAAGGTCATGAATCCATAGTGCCGCCATAATCGCATTGGTGGTTTCAGGCGCGAAAGCTTCAACATCAAACAGGCTGGCACCGTTAAATGCGGCTTTTAATAGCGGATTCTTGGTCACGGAATAGGTGGTCGTCGAAGGCGCAATATTGATACTGACCCGTTGGCCTTGAGCGCGAGCCAAGGTGGCACGCCATTGCTGGATACGTTTTGCCAGCGCATAGTTCGGGCCTTGTTCAACTACTAGACAGTCACAAATGCCATATGCCTGATCACCAGACTGAATCAGTTCATGCGCATTTTTCTGGAAAAAATGTTTGCGGCTTAAAGTGGAAACACCTTTAGAAAGGATCGCCTGTGCCTTGGAGCGTTCAGTATATTTTACTTTTGACGCTTCAATCACTTCACTCGGCACCGCATACACATCGGTCGGCGTACACATGTACATCAGGCTGGTATTGGCTTTTTGCTGGCTGACATGCTGCATGATGGCATCCATCGCCATAGAGACGCGGACATGCTTTTCACCATCAAGATAAGCAATTGCAGCCAGATCCAGATCCTGCTTGAACTGTAATAACCATTTGGCAATTTCAGGAATCTGGGTTAGCAAATTCGCGCCCAGTTTTTCTTTTAAAATATCAAGTGAAGTATCAGCAGGCAGGTCTTCAGTACAAGGTGCATACAGCGTGGCATTGCCTTGGTTGATGGTATCAACAATCTTGCCCCATACACGGGTATTCGGCAGATCAATCGCTACAATATTGGCTTTCCATTTCGCCAGCCAGGTCAGAGGACCGGCTTCAGATGCTGCACCAAACAGCACCGTGGTCCGATCGGAAAGATCAAACCATTCAGGATGCACCACACATTCACGTAGGGCATTGGCATGGCTGGTTTCCACGATGCCTTGGCTTTCCCAGCGCTCAATCTGCTCCAATAAGGCATCACCTTGCAGCTTCTGGCCGTGGTAGGGCACATACCATTCTGGTGCAGCCTGACTGCTTCCCATCAATTTAAAGCTATGTAGTTGATCAGCGGGCAAGGTGAGGGCATCTTTCAGTAAATGCTTTTGTCCATCACGGTAAAATTCAAAGGTCTGATGCGCCTGTGCCAGACCATCTTCAGCAATTTTCAGGCTGGCTTCAGGCGAGCTTAGCCCTTGCTCGACCAGTTGCTTAAAATGCACGGTATATTGTTTGCGCCAGTTTTTTTCTGATTGTGCCTGTGCAGCACTGTGTTGATTCACATTGGCCAAAGCTGCTGCGATGATCGCGCGTCCTGTTTTTGAGCTACTTGGTTTTTGTTGATTGGACTGAAGCGGAAATTGAAGACCGTCTGGTGTAGTGGACATGCAAAATATCTCGTAAATGACAGTAATTAATATACAGATGTATACATTATCGCTGCAAAATTCACTCCAAGATTGGCAATAAGTGACATCATGACTTTTTAATATATTACGAGATGTTTCAAATAAATATCAGACTTATCTTATATGTAGCCTTATTTCTCTAGCCTTCAATAACCCTGATTAAAACGGAACCTGCATCAGTTTATTCAGGAAATGCGGAATCAGGCGTGGCTCCAGAATAATGGTCATGATCACGCCGTAGGCTGCTCCCCACAAATGCGCGCTATGATTAATGTTGCTATTGCCTTTTTTGCCTGACCAGATGCTATAAGCCACATAGAGCACGGCAAAAATAATTGCAGGAACCGGTATAAAGAACACAAAAATCAGCTTCCACGGCTCAAACAGAATATAGGCAAACAGCACCGCAGAAACTGCACCTGATGCACCAAGGCTGGCCCAGCGCGGATTATTTTTATGGGTCAGATAACTTGGAATAATAGCTGCAATCAGACCGCCCAGATAGAACAGAATAAAACCCAGATCATATAAATACTGACGATAAAAGCTCTCGATCACACTGCCAAAAAAGAACAGGGTAATCATATTGAATAGCAGGTGAGTTCCATCGGCGTGAATAAAACCATGGCTAATAAAGCGGTCATATTGTCCACGTTGCAGTGCCGGTGGCCAGAAAATCAGGCGATTCATCACCGTCTCTTTAGAGAAGGCAATAAAGGACACAATACAGGTGATCAGAATAATGGTAACGGTGTGATTAAAAGGTAAATCAAGCATATAAAGTAATTCTAATGGTGCCTATTTGCCAATTATCATGCCATTAAAATTGCACTAAAGTTGTACTTTTATAATAAATCCGACAATTTTAGTTGATTTTTAAAAATTCCCCCCGATCTTCAGTTAAAATAGCCGTCTGAGCTTGAGGAAATTATTGTTATGTCGACTGAGAACAGCAGCACTCCAGTTGTTGGTGAAATTCCCAACTTATTGATTACACCAACAGCACAAGAGTATTTAAAGGATTTACTGGATAAACAGAACACCCCGGGTATTGGTGTGCGTGTTTTTGTAGAACATCCGGGTACTCCTCGCGCTGAATGTTGCATGGCCTATAGTGCACCTGATGAAGTTGTACCGACAGATTATAAGCAGGAATATCCTGATTTCCCTGCTTTTATCGACTCGCCATCTATTCCGTATTTACTCGATGCCGTGATTGATTACAACAAAGACCGTTTTGGTGGTCAGTTGACTTTCCGTGCACCGAACTCCAAAGTGCCACGCGTGGGTCCAGATGCATCAGTAGAAGAGCGTATTACCTATGTATTGCAGTCTGAAATTAACCCGGGTCTAGCAGGCCATGGCGGTAACTGTGCACTGGTCGAAGTCAAAGAAGACCCTGAAAAAGGTTTAACCGCTGTACTTAAATTTGGTGGTGGTTGCCAGGGTTGTTCAGCGATTGATATCACTTTGAAACAAGGTGTTGAAACCACATTAAAACAACATGTACCAGAGTTAATGCATGTCGTTGATGAAACGGATCATAGTCAGTCTGAAGGTGCGTATATGAAATAAGCTGTTCCATATAACAGTTCATTTATCGCATTTTAAAAAAACCTCGAAAGTTCGAGGTTTTTTTATATCTGGCTTAAAAACCAGTGAATGTTAATGATAATGGTTATCAGTATTAATTGCATTCAATTGAAAAGCTGTTACACTTCGCAACCGAATAAACATGATCTCTTCATAAGTATTGGAGCGCACAAGGTATGAATAAGCCATTCTTAAAAACAACTTTGGCATTTGCTGTACTCACAGCCATGGTGGGAAATACATCTGCAGTAGAAGTTGTTGTTCCACAGGCGGAAGCGACTAAATTACAAACGATTGTGGTGACTGCAAGTGGACAGGCAGTTGATGTTAAATCTGCGCCAGCTTCAATTAGTGTCATTACGGCAGAAGAAATACAGAAGCAGCCTGTTTCAAGTCTGGCCGATATCTTGAAACGTGTGCCCGGCGTAACAGGGGGCCTAAGTTCAAATGGGGCAGGTTCCAAAATACAATTACGCGGGATGCCTGACAATTACACGCTGATCTTAATTGATGGTAAACGTGTCGGCTCTTCTCGAGATACCAATTATCGTGCAAACCTAGGACATCAAGATCTAAACTGGGTGAGACCAGAAATGATTGAACGTATTGAGGTTGTACGTGGACCCATGTCTTCTTTATATGGCTCTGATGCGATGGGTGGAGTGATCAACATCATTACCAAAAAAATCCCTTCAGAATGGGGTGGCTCATTGACCTTAAACCATACCATGCCAACGACATCTTCGGATTTAGGGCGAACCATTCAATCAGGACTCGTGGGATATGGCCCTTTAACCGATACATTAGGTATGCGTGCGACAGTCGGGATCACTGAACAGGAAGCGGATCAAGGCTATCAAATCTCTGACCGTAATCTTCCCGGAATGGCAGGAAGTAAAGCAACCGGACAATCGGGTAGTCGTGATCAGAATGCGAACTTAAAGTTCGATTATACGCCGAACGATATTCATAGCTTATCTTTAGAGCTGGGTTATGGCTTGCAAGAGAATAATGTCTCGACCACGCCTCAGGTGGTGGATGGTAAAGAACAGGCTTTATTAGCATGGGGTCCATCTGAGTTAGAACATCGTTCAGTGTCTCTATCACATGATGCTCAATGGGGTTTCGGTGATTCAAAAATTACGGCTTACTACAATGATTATGATCAAAGTCAGGTGACAGAGACTGGGCCGACCACACAAAAATCCAAGGAAAGCATTGTAGAAGCTAATCTCAATATTCCGTTTAAATTAGGTGTGGAGCATGTTGCAACAGTGGGAGGTCAATGGAAATCAGAAGAACTGGTTAATACCCGTAATATTGGGTTGGCTATTCCAAGTTATGACGGCAAAGAATATGGTTCAGAGCTAGAAGGAGATACCTGGGGATTGTTCGTTGAAGATAAAATTGTTTTTAATGATCAAGTCAATTTGACCCTCGGTAACCGTTTTGATCATCACGATAAATTTGGCACACATAATAGTCCACGTGCTTATTTGGTGGTGCAGCCAAATGATGCATTGACCATTAAAGGTGGTGTTGCTCAGGGCTTTAGAGCTCCTTCACTCAAAGAGAATACTGCAGGTGCAGCGACGCGTTCAGGGGGGAATGGATGTACATCCTTGAAACCTTTAGGCTATGTATCGGGCGGATGTTATATGGCGGGTAATGCAGACCTGCAGCCTGAAGAAAGTACCAACTATGAACTTGGATTTAATTTTGCTCAAAATGATTTTGATCTCGGTTTAACTTATTTCCACACAGATTTTAAAAATAAAATTGAATATCGTGCTTTAGGAGAAATTAATGGGGTGTGGTGGACACAATATCAAAATGCTGAAAAAGCGCGTGTACGGGGCTTGGAAGCAAGTGTGGCATTACCACTTTTAGAGAATTTAAGCTGGAAGATCAATGCAACCTATTATTTTGAATCAAAAAACTTAGTGACTGGCAGAAATCTTTCAACGATTCCCGAGTTATCCGTTTATAGCGCACTCAACTGGATTCCTACTGATCCACTTTCATTGGAACTTGCAGCGCAATATACCGGTGAACAATATACGGCAAGTATTGAAGATACGGTAGTGATGCAAAAACCACATACGGTATTTAACTTATCTGCGAATTATGAAGTGAACGATCAAGTGACTGTTCGAGGTGGTCTCAATAATTTATTTGATAAAAAATTAGTAAATGCTTCAAATGATTATTATCTGGATCGTCAGGAAGTCTTTGTCGGACTGACTTATAATTTCTAAACAATTTAAAAGCCGCTCTCGAGCGGCTTTTAAACTTTATACTTTAAGAATCTTCAAAGTATCTTCTGAATAATAAAACTGTTCCAGATATCTGCGTGTACGTTCACGTAAATGACCTTGTGAAACCATCTGTTGAATGATCGGGCTCAACAATTGCTGTAACTCATGCTGGATTAAGGCTTCATCAATATTCAGATCACGCAGTAAGCTGTCAAAAGTATGTTCCTGATTGCGTACATACCAGGTATGAACTCCATCATGAACTTGCTGTTTTAGATAATCCGTCTGACGCAAATGATCCCAGATCTCATGTCCTAAACCGACTGTCTGATTTAAATCCTGAAGCTCAATATAATTTTTCAATACCGATACCGGCATATCTTTAATTTTATGCCAGAGATTGGCCTGAAAATGATAGAGTTTTTCATCATCAAAGTGCTGGTTCAGCACATGTTCACTCATCTGGCTCAGTTTTAAAATATTCTTTTGCAGATAACGCGCAATAGTACTGTCCAGATCCGTATCGGTGACATTTTCCAGTACCGACTTGCCCATTTTCATAAAACGGGAAACCCCGGGCACGCTTTTAGCGATGACAGAATTATCCAGATAATCCTGAATGGAATGCTGGATCAGTTGCGTGATCATGGCCGAAAATGCCGGATTATTCACGACGGTCTTAATCAGACGCTGACGATGGCCACTTTTACTGGCAACATATTGTGCGATTTTATCCACGGTCAGGACTGGAATCACATCGGCAATTTTGGTCGTATCGTTGGCCGGATGTACCAGTGCAAAACGGATATGCTCAGCAATCTGCTCAATCAGAAAGCTGCTGGCAGCAGTATCCAGAATCTGTTTTTGTAAAAGCTGATGAATCAGATCACAGCTCCATAGATCTTTCAGGTTCTGTTTACGCAACCACAGATAAAACGCATGAAACTCAGTTTGAATCGTTTCAGATTGAGAAAATGCCTGATCGAGAAAATCAAGTTGAGCATCGATCAACTGCTCAATCATCGGGTGTTTCTGCATAACGGCTCTGAAACTTAATTTAAAGGAATGAGTTTATCAGCAAGCGGGTTTTTTAGGGTCTGGGTCTTGGCCAGAAAAGGCAAATAATGTTGTGCCACCTGTTTTTCTGCTTCCAGAATCGGCATATGCCCGACATTGTTTAAAATCACCGGTTTTTCGGCACGTTTCAGCAGGGCATGCAGTTCTTTAACTACTTCGACATTAATGATCCGATCCTGTCTGCCCCATAAAATCAAGGTGGGTGCTTCTACCGTGCGGGTCAGGCGGGCAAAGGTTTCCGGTGTATAAATCCGATTTAGCATCACCACCTGATCAATCGATTTGCTGGTTTGTTCAGCGCGTGAAATCAACAGTTTTTCCTGTGCATGCCGTAACTGATAAGGAATCACTGGCGGATTCTGCATCAGCTGTTTGGAAACATCTTGCAGATCACCGGGTTTGCTGACGATCAGGTCTTTTAAGGCTTGAGGATCTTTGGTATAGGGAGTATTCCCCATTTTGTAAAGACCAGCACTATTGATTAAAAAAAGACTTTGCGTATCGAAAGGATATTGTGAAGCATACACCGTAGCAATCGATCCACCCAGAGAGTGGCCGGCAATGTGTAAATTTTCGTCCACATTTAAGGTTTCAAGGAACAAACGCAGTTGAGAGGTCACATTGGGCACAGAAACATCAAAATTGTCCGGAACTTTGGTGTCGCCGTTGCTTGGCAGATCCGGAATAATGACATGATAATAGGGCGTCAGAAACTGGGCGACCCGGTTCCAGTTGTCGCGCGTGCCGGCCAGACCATGAATCAGTAGAATGGATGGTTTGTTCTTGGCACCGCCTTCGCTATAACTCCAGGTGACCTCGCCAATTTTGAGGGTCTTGGATTTGAGACCGGCAAGGCTGCGTTCTTGTAACAGATGCTGCTGCAAGACTTTGGCAGATGTTTCATTTTTCTGGCTAAATAGTATTTGAGCATGTGTCAGGCCCGGTAATGCCATGCTTAAGGCAACTACGGCTGAACAAATCATTTTCGAGCGCAATTTTATTATTTTCTTCATTGGCCATTCCCCAAAACAAACCCAGTGAGCAAATTGCTCAATCAAAATACTTCCATGTTATAAATTTGCAATTTTCATTCAAATAAAAACATTATTCTTCACTCTATTTTAAATCAATCTTTGCGCTTGTCACCCATTAGTTTTTTGCTGAATTACATTCAATGACTGGAAAATGTGATGTATTGCGCATAAATTACCTGCAGAAATGAAATTAGATAAATGCTAAAAATTTAATCAGCTAAGATTTTTTGCAAGTGACATTCAAAAAAACTGGCAGTAAGATATTGCAACTAAAACCATCGGTGATAGAAAAGAATGCTCACAGCTCAAGAAGCTTTAGAACGTCTTAGACAGGGTAACCAACGTTTTGTCAGTGGCGATACCACGCATCCAAAACAACTTAGCCACCAACAGCGCGCAGAAATGGCAGAGGATCAGAATCCGTTTGCGATTGTCTTGGGATGTTCAGATTCGCGCGTTCCAGCCGAAATGGTTTTTGATCAGGGTCTCGGCGATCTTTTTGTGATTCGTGTTGCAGGTAATATTGTTGCACCCTCACAGGTCGGCAGTGTTGAATTTGCCGCGGCACGTTATGATTGCGCGATTGTGGTGGTGTTAGGTCACAGTCACTGTGGTGCGATTAAAGCGACTATTGATACCTTGATGTGTCCTGATTGCCCCCCATCGGCAAACCTGATGTCGATTGTGAACCGCGTACGTCCTTCAGTTGAAACTTTAATGCAAACTGAACTGAAAAATGACTTGGCAAAATTGTCCAAGCATGCAGTACGTTCCAACGTATTTGCTTCGGTGAATCAGTTGCGTCACGGTTCAGCCGTTCTGGAAAACCTGATTGGACAAGGAAAACTAAAAGTCGTGGGTGCTGAATATTCACTGGAAACTGGTGAAGTGACATTCTTCGATTTCTAATCACGATTCATCTAAATATATTCTAAAATAAGTTAAAGGCGCTTTATAAAGCGCCTTTAATGTATGGATAAGCATTATTTAACAGGATTGTCTGTGCTTTAGCATTTGGATGAATCAGATCCTTTTGCATCAATGTTTTATTACCGGCGACACCCTGCATAAAGAAGGGCAATAACTTCACCTTATATTGCTGACTCACCACTTTATAATTATTTTCAAAAGCCTTGCTATAGGCCTGCCCGTAATTAGGCGGCATTTTTATGCCAAAGACGATGACCTTGGCCTTGGCTTTCTGGCTCTGCTGAACCAGGCTGGCTAAATTTTTTTGAATCATTTGCGGTGGTTGTCCACGTAAGCCATCATTGCCACCTAACTCAATCACCACAAGGTCTGGACGATGCGTCTGCAGCAATTTTGGCAGTCTGGCCAGTGCTCCGCTGGTGGTTTCACCGCTGACACTTGCATTGACCACTTTATGCTGTTTCGGATACTGTTGCTCTAAACGCTTTTGTAATAAATGTACCCATCCCTGCTGGGGCTGGATACCATAACCTGCACTTAAACTATCACCTAAAATCATAATCGTCTTTGCTGAAACCCCAAGAGGTAACAGGCACAGACTGAGCAAAAAAAAGTAAGGCAATAGCCGAGTTTTCTGATTAAGATCTTTCATATAGGACACGTATGATTCAAAGCAGCAACGATTCGACCATCATGCCACAGGCTATTATTTCTGCCCAGAAATTGACACAAAAGATACAACTTTCACAAAAACAGCTCACCATTTTTGAGGATCTTGATCTGGATATTCAGGCCGGAGAACAAGTGGCAATTACCGGTCGTTCCGGTTCCGGAAAATCCACATTACTGGGTATTTTGGCGACACTGGATCAGGCGAGTTCAGGTCAGCTTATGGTCTGTGGCGAATCGGTCTCTAGCTTGGATGAAGAACAACGTGCACTGGTACGTTTAAGAAATATCGGGTTTGTCTTTCAGTCTTTTCAGCTCTTACCGCACCTGACTGCACTTGAAAATGTAATGCTGCCACTGCGCCTGCAGCCCGGCTTTAAATATGCAGAAGCCGAGCAAAAAGCCTTGGCTCTGTTGCATAAAGTGGGTCTGGATCGACAGGCGCAGCAAACGCCGAAAGTACTGTCTGGCGGTGAACAACAGCGTGTAGCCATCGCTCGTGCACTGGTCAGTGAACCAAAGATCATTTTTGCCGATGAACCTACGGGCAATCTCGATGGTGAAACGGCCAGAGAAATTGAACAACTAGTCTTTCAACTAAACCGGGAACTGGGGACGACTTTGGTGCTGGTCACGCATGACCGCAAACTGGCGCAGCAGTGCCAGCGGCATTTTGAACTGCTGAATGGCGAGCTGATTGAACATCCGAGTGGAGGATGAAATGAATCCGTTATTTCGTCCTTTACTGACGCAAAGCTTTAAAACGACCGGAATTTATCTGCTGATTATTGCCTTAACGTTGGCAATTAGCGCGACCACTGCACTTAAGTTTAGTAATGAGCAGATCCAAAATGCAGTCGCCTTGCAGGCAGCAGAAATGCTGGCCGGTGATCTGGTGCTTTCAGATAATGAGCCTTTGCCGGAGCAGTGGCGTGATCAGGCCAAGCAGCTGGATCTAAAGCAGTCAGAAGTCACTTTTTTTAGCAGTATGGCCTATACCGATGCGCAGTTTGTCATGGTCAATGTCAAAGCCATTGATCAGGCTTTTCCTTTGCGTGGTGAACTGCGGGTGCAACCGGCAAAAAAATCGATTCAGTCTGGTGAAATCTGGCTCAGTCCACGAGCCATGGATTTGCTCAAAGTCAAACTGGGGGATCAGCTCAATATTGCCGATGCGGCGTTTAAAGTCACCGCCAAGATTGAACAGGACTCCAATCAGGAACTTGGATTTTCCGGATTTTCGCCGACCGTAATTATTTCCCAGGCAGATGTCGCACGAACCAATGCCATTCAGGTGGGGAGCCGGATTGAATATCGCCTACTTATGGCTGGCCGTCCGGATGATACCCAACAATATGAAGCCCTGTTCAAGCAGCAGGTCAAGTCAGCAAACGCCTCAGCTGAAACACCAACGGAAGTGCAAGGGCAGGAGTTTGAGGAGCAAAGCAGTCTCAGGTTACGCAATGCCAGTGAAGGCAATACCCGCTTGATGAAGCCAATCGCCAATCTGGACACTTTCCTGCAACTGGCCAATATTCTGACCATTCTATTATGTGGGATTGCCATTGCTTTAACCGCGCAGCGTTATGTGCAGCAGAATCAGGATCATATTGCCTTGATGCGTTGTATCGGTGCCACCAAGCAGCAGATTCTGTCGGCTTATCTGGCTTTACTTGGGATGGTGCTGTTAATTGCGATGCTAATTGGTACCGTGGTCGGGATCAGTCTGGGTTATGGACTGTTGCAATTGATGTTGCAGCTGATTCCAAATTTGCAGATTGAATTTTCAGCCCTGGCAATGTTGCTCGGACCATTGCCAGTCGCGATGCTGACCAGTGCCGTGGTGTTACTCGGCTTTGTCATGCCAAGCTTGTTGCAATTGCTGAATACCCCGCCAATTCGGGTGATCCGCCAGCAGGAAAAATCAGTGCAATCCATGCTGTGGATGCTGCTGACTGGAACGCTCAGCCTGATTATTTTTAGTGTGATTTTGACTGAAAACTTGCTGCTGACCGCCTGGGTGATTGGCGCAATTATTGTGTTATGTGCGGTGCTGTATCTGACGGTATGGGGAGTGTTGAAACTGCTGCGGAATATGAAGCTGAATCTGTCGGCCTATGTACGCACACCTTCTCAGACCGCCTTGCAGATTACGGCTTTAGCCTTGGGCTTGAGCCTGATTACAGTATTGGCAGTCTTGCGTACCGATCTGCTGGAGCGCTGGCAGCAACAGTTACCGGAAGGTACGCCGAACCAGTTTGTTTATGGTTTACCACCTTTTGATATGCCGGATCTCAAAGCCCAACTTGAGCAGAATGGCTGGAAAAGTACGCCACTGTATCCAAATGTCCGTGGGCGTCTGGTCGCCAAAAATGATCAGCCTTTTGCCGATGAACTGCTCAAAAACAGCAATACCTTAAAGCGTGAGCTGAATCTGACCCAGTCAAACCGCTATCCTCAGGATAATGTCATTGTTCAAGGTAAGGCAGAATTAAAACAGCCGGGTGAGGTTTCAGTCGAGGCCAATACGGCCGAAGAATTAGGTATTAAGATAGGAGATAAACTCAGTTTCAGTCTGCCTGAAGGCATACTGGAAGCTAAAGTCGTTAATCTAAGAACGGTTGAGTGGGAAAGTTTTAGTCCGAACTTTTTCTTTATTTTTGCCCCGAACAGCATGGATGCCAATGCAGGCAGTTATCTGGGCAGTTTTTATGTACCGGAGGCAGATAAAGGCAAACTGGTGTCGGTAATCCAGCAATTTTCCAACACGGTTTTTATTGATGTCAGCCTGATTCTGGAAGAGATCAAACGCCTGGTGAATGTACTGGTGCAAATCGTGACGATTCTGGCGGTACTGGTCAGTATTTCCGGTTTTCTGGTGCTGATGGCCTGTTTGAACCTGTTAATGGATGAACGTAAACGTGAAGTGGCTTTGCTACGTTCATTTGGTAGTTCCAAGCAGAAACTGAAAACCATGATGAGTCTGGAAATTGGTTTTATCGGGCTGTTTGCCGGAATTGTTTCCTGCCTGTTTGCCGAAGTCATCAGTGCAATTGCCAGCTATAAAATGGATTTGATGATTCAGCCGCATTGGGAAATCTGGATTATCCTGCCGATCTTTATGACCGTTTTATGTATGTTAATTGGCCGTTATCGTCTGAGTTATCTGTCGGATATTCCGCCTTTACAAAGCTTGCGTGAGATGAATCAATAAGATTCATCTCCGTGGCTTTTCAACGGGCTGAGCGTTAAAGCTGTAATTGCTGTTGCATCATTTCCAGAATCTCTTGCCACAGTGGGCGAATTGCTTCAATCAAGGCCAAGTTATGTTGATAAAGCAGCACACAAATGCCGAAACCGACAAGCAGGGCAATCAGATTGAACAGGTGGCTACGCTGCATTTTTTGACCGATGTACCAGAGCAAGGTGAGAAAAGCACCCATCAGCATGCCGCCAATATGTGCGGCATTGTTGATTCCGCTGATCATAAAGCCCAGCGCGAGGTTTAGACCCATCACCATCACCAGGGTTTTTTTATCCAGAATAAAACGTTGCTGTGGCAGCATCGGCAATAAGGCCAGCACCGTCAGTGAAGCCCCGAGTCCCATCACGGCACCGGATGCGCCGGCACTGACCGCAGGCAATAAATCGGGATTGGCGACACCGCCTTCGATCAGGCTATAGCTGTCCTGAATGTTCATATAGCCACTGAGCAGGCTGCCCATTAATCCGGCACACACATACAGGCCAATAAAATACATCCGGCCAAACAGCTGTTCGGCAACACTACCAAAAATATACAAGGCCCACATATTCAACATCAGGTGAATCAGGCCAAAATGAAAAAACATGCTGCTAAACAAGCGCATGGGTTCCGCTAAATAGGTTAAAGGTGCATAATCGGCACCCCAGAGAATAGCGTCTCGGGTACTCGGCTGGCTAACATCCATGCCATGCATGGCTTGCCAGCCAAATAATCCAACATTGATCCCGATTAAAATGGCGGTGATCCACCAGAGATGCATTTCAAGTTTGCGATGTTCGACAGGGGGAGAGTATTCAGACATGCTATTTTTTTGCTGTGATTGTATATTTCGAATAAGCTTAACACGAAAAATTAAATTTTCAGGAGTAACGCACTGACATGAAAGCCTTTCTGATCCGCACGATGCTCGTCATCGTCAGTGTGATTCTGCTGGTTCAATTGTGGATCTTTGCCAGTCTGGCCTGGTGGCGCACCCATCCGGTAAACACCACCATGATGATGCGGATCGATTACTGGTCAGAACCTTCCAAACCGATTCAGCATCAGTGGCGGCCCTACGACGAGATCAGCCTGAATCTGAAACGTGCAATTGTCACTGCGGAAGATGGAAAATTTATTCATCACCATGGTTTTGACTGGGAGGGCATTCAACAGGCGCTGAATAAAAACCGGGATCAAGGCCGAGTCGTCGCAGGAGGTTCCACCATTTCCCAGCAACTGGTGAAAAACCTGTTCCTCGTAAATAAGCGTTCATTTGTACGTAAAGGACAAGAAGCTGTCGCCACCTGGATGATGGAACGCATGTGGTCCAAACAGAGAATTCTGGAAGTGTATATGAACTCGATCGAGTTCGGGGACAACATCTATGGAGTGGAAGCCGCGGCCAAACATTATTTTGGTAAAACCGCGCAAAGCCTGACCCAGGATCAGGCCATCTTTCTGGCCGCCATTCTCACCAATCCGAAATATTTTCAGGATCATCGTAACTCGTCTGCTTTAAATGCACGTAAACGGATGATTCAGCGCTATATGCGCTATGCAGAATTACCTTAATTGATGATTTGAAGAGAAAGACCAATTATTTGGGCTTTTTTTTATGAAATTGTCATCAATTTGAAGCATACTTGGAGCGATAAGCACAATTTTAAATCCGCATAGGTTTGATATGAATACGGCAGCCAGCACAACTTCAGCACAGCCCGAATATACATATAATGATCGTTATATTAATCGCGAACTGTCTATCCTAGACTTCCATTTACGTGTCCTGGAACAGGCTGTCGATCCTTTACATCCATTGCTCGAACGCATGAATTTCCTGTTGATTTTCTCGCGTAATCTGGACGAGTTTTTTGAAATCCGGGTCGCCGGGATGATGGAACAACTGGATCTGGATAATGAAAGCCGGAGTCCGGATGGCTTGACTCCAAAGCAGGTTTTAGAACAGATTTCTAAAACCGCACATGCTGCCATTGAACGTCAATACCGTATTTTAAATGAAGAAATTTTGCCAAAACTGCGTGAGGAAGATATTTGCTTCTTGCGCCGTGGTGAATTGACCCCAGCGCAATCTGCCTGGATTAAAAAATATTTTCAGGAGCAGGTTGCGCCGGTTCTCACGCCGATCAGCCTAGACCCAGCGCATCCATTCCCGCGGCTGGTGAATAAATCACTGAACTTTATTGTGACACTGGAAGGCAAAGACGCCTTTGGCCGTCAGATTGATCTGGCTGTGGTGCCTGCACCGCGTTCACTGCCACGCGTAGTGCGTTTACCGGATGAACTGACCGATGGAAAAGAACATCATGTGATGCTGTCTGCGATTATTCATGAGCATGTCTCTGATCTGTTCCCAGGCATGACAGCGACTGGGTGTTATCAGTTCCGTGTTACCCGAAATGCCGATTTAGCCTTGAATGAAGATGTCGAAGATCTGGCCAAGGCGCTCAAAGGCGAGCTTAGCTCACGCCGTTTTGGTCGTGCGGTACGTCTGGAAGTGACAGAAAATTGTCCGCAGCATATTTATGAATATCTACTGAATGAATTTGATCTGGACGACGAGCAGCTTTATAAAGTCGCGGGCCCGGTCAATCTGGCACGTTTGCTATCTAACTTTAAACGTCCGCATTTACGTTATGACTCGCATACTCCCATCATTCCTAAAGTACTGAAAAAATCTGAAAATATTTTTAGTGCGATGCAGAAACAGGATATTTTGCTGCACCATCCTTTTGAATCTTTTGCGCCGGTCATTTCATTATTACGTGAAGCGGCACGCGATCCGCAAGTGCTGGCGATCAAGCAAACCTTGTACCGCAGTGGGCCAGATTCTGAAATTGTGCAGGTACTGGCTGAAGCTGCCCGCAATGGCAAGGAAGTCACCGCAGTGATTGAATTGCGTGCACGTTTTGATGAAGAATCCAATATTGCGGTGGCCAATGTCCTGCAAGAAGCGGGTGCGGTCGTGGTCTACGGCATTGTTGGTTACAAGACTCACGCCAAGATGATTCTGGTGGTGCGCCGGGAAAATAACAAACTGGTGCGCTATGTGCATCTGGGTACCGGTAATTATCATGCCGGCAATGCACGAATCTATACCGATTATGGTCTATTAACGACAGATAAAGATCTGTGTGAAGATGTGCATCGTATTTTCCAGGAATTGACCGGTATGGGGAAAATGGCCAAGCTGAAAAAGCTGCTACATGCGCCATTTACCTTGCATGCCCAGTTACTTAACTATATCGATAATGAAATTGCCTATGCTCAAGCAGGGAAACCGGCGCAGATTATTGTCAAAGTCAATGCACTGACCGAAATGCAATTGATTAACAAACTCTATGAGGCTTCTCAGGCCGGGGTACAGATTGACCTGATTATCCGCTCAATTTGCAGTTTGCGTCCGGGGTTGCCGGGTCTGTCGGAAAATATCCGGGTGCGTTCAATTGTCGGGCGTTTCCTGGAACATACCCGCGTATATTATTTCAGCAATAATGGCAATTCACGTATTTACTGTTCAAGTGCAGACTGGATGGATCGTAACCTGTTTAATCGGGTCGAGGCCTGTTTCCCGGTCGAAGATGAAGCCTTGAAAAAACGCATCTATCAACAAGGTCTGTTGAATTACTTGAAAGACAATCAGCAATCCTGGTTATTGCAAGGTGATGGTACTTGGCTGCGGGCACAGCCCAAAGAAGGTGAAAAACCGCATAATGCACAACGTATTCTGTTAGAGCTGTTTAAATAAGTTTAAGTATGTAAAGAGGCTGAATATTCAGCCTCTTTTTTATTCCGAACATAGAATTTAACTGTTCAAGCTGAGTTTAACCAGTTTTCGATAGATGTGTTTGACCCGACTATACATCTGATAGTCCTTCATCTGGAGCTGATCTTGTCGTTCAGCTTGCGATTGATGTTGACTCAATAATTTTAATAACTGCAATTCAGCGAGGTTAAGACAGGTTTTAGCAATGGGCTGGTGCAGGATATAGTCTGCCAGTTCAGTATGAATGTAGGCTCCACCGCGCAAGACAGTTTTTAGACTATCAGCGAACTGGGGTAATGAATCATGATGCTGCATATAGCTATCTGCGCCGGACAGCAAGGCTGAATAGATCAGTGCTGTGGAATGAGTATTGAGTATGCCAATAACGGGCGTATCTGAGCTTTGCTGTTTCAGCTGATGAATCAAACTGATCTCTGAAGTTGTTGCTGCATGATAAAGAATCAGGTTGGGCAGATGTTCAGTAATCATGGATTGTGCGGACAGCATATTGTCCGCATACAGCAGCATATCTGGCTGATAGCCGAGTTGCTGTAGCACGGTCTGGATTTTTGACAGGTCGAGTCCAGTCGGTGAACGAATCACTAAAACCGGTGCAGGCAAAAGGCTAGCCAATAAAACGCGATCCTGTAGATGCGATAGAGAGCTATACTGTGAATCAGGCAGATGCAAATGCCTATCCCAAAGAATAGTGATTTAGCTGAAATGTAGAGATTCTAAGTTTCTAGGCGGACTGGATGCATTCAATTCAAGATATAAAAAAGGAGCAACATGTGCTCCTTTTTATTATCTATAGATCAGGCAGCATCGTGCTGAGTGATTTTCTGGAAAATCTGTAATAGCACATCAAACTCGCTTTGCAGCGGTGTGCTTTTACGGGTTACCAATGCCAGGGTACGACTTGGGGCTGAATCGATCGCTTTTACCTGAATCTCAGGATTGCCTTTAATCATATTGGTATGAATCGCGATTTCAGGTAACAAGGTAAAGCCAAGATTGGCTGAAACCATTTCAATTAAAGTCGGCAGTGAGCTGGCTTTTAAACGATGATCATTTTTACGTTCACCAATCGGGCAAGCACTCAAGGCATGATCACGCAGACAGTGACCTTCTTCAAGTAACATCAGGCGAGACAGATCCAGATCTCCTAAAGAGTTTGCTTGTGCAGCATGCTGATCAGATTTTTGGTAAACCAGATACAGATTTTCTTTGGCAATTTCAGCAACTTTCAGACCACGGGTGTCGAAAGGCAATGCCAAAGCCACCATGTCCAGGTTGCCATGTTCCAGCTTTTCTACAATCTTTTCACTTTGCGCTTCATGCAGATGCAACTGGATTTTTGGTAATTGCTTATGTACTTCGTCCAGAAGCTGTGACAACAGGAAAGGTGCAATTGTTGGAATAACGCCGAGATGTAGATCACCGGTTAAAGGTTCACTCATCTCACGACTTAAACGCATTAGGTCCTGAGCATCGGCCAGTAGAACACGTGCGCGTGCAACCACTTGTTCACCAAGAGGCGTTAAACGAACATTCTGGCGGTCGCGTTCAACAAGTACGCCACCGAGTAAACGCTCCAGCTCCATGATGCCGCCAGACAAGGTTGACTGGGTGACAAAGGAGCGGCGAGCAGCTTCTGTAAAGTGTAGCGTCTCTGACAGTGTTACGAGGTATGACAGCTGTCTTAGGGATGGTAATGCAGCCATAGTGTCCTAATGTTTATGATTTAAAATGATCAGCAAATAATTCGCTAAGATATGGAATAAAATGCGGTGGGATATCATGCCCCATTCCATCAATTAATTCAAATTTAGCCCCTGAAATTGCTTTCGCAACGGCCTTGCCATGGCTAGGAGGCAGCAATCGATCTCGAGAACCATGGACTACCAGGGTTTCTTGTTTGATTTGCTTGTCCAGTTGCAGCAATGAGCCTGTACATAATATTGCTAAAAACTGTTGAAGTACACCAGCAGGATAGTAACTTCGCTTATATAATTTACGGGCGGTCTGTACCGCTTCCAGATGATTGACATAACCTGGCGAGCCGATGATCTTAAACAGTTTCAAACTATGATCAACAATGCCATCTTCATCTGTTGAAGTCGGTTTGTCAATCAAACTAAAGAGTTGCTTAGGGAAGGGCGGTGGCAACATCGGCTGGTTATTGCTGGTAAACAGTAAGCCCAGTTTTTTGACTTTGTCCGGATAACGCGCGGCCAGAATCTGGGCAATCATACCGCCCATCGAAGCACCCAGCACATAGACCTGTTCCAGCTGCATTTTTTCAATCAGCAGACTGACATCTTCGGCCATATCATATAGATCATAAGGTGCACCCTGATTACCCAGACCCAGCACAAAACGGCTCATCATTTTCAGGGTATTCAGGCGTGGACCTTTGTGATGGACTTTTGAAGACAGACCAATATCACGATTATCAAAACGGATGATGTGATAGCCATTGTCTATCAGTGATTTGCAGAAAAAGTCAGGCCAGTACAGCATTTGCCCACCCAGACCCATAATCAGCAAAATGGTGGGATGTTCCGGATTTCCGCCAACCTCGACATGTAGCTGGATCCCATTACCAAGATCAACCTTGGTTTCATGCATAAACGAGGTATATGGGGAAAGATTAAACTGTGCTGCGCTGTACATAGTCGCTGTCCTAATTAAAGGATATTTCGTTTAAAAAATATCCTTGCTATTAAACCTCTAAACCGCAGCAGGAATCAAGTCAGGAACCTGCTTGGTCAAGGCCAGACGCTGTTTGGCTGCAGTGGCGCCCAAAAGCACAAAACTACGTAAGGTTCCATTAGCATCGAACGCTTTAGCCAGCATGCCATCGTCAAACTCTTCAGTTTCCCAGGTGACATCAACATCAACCGGTGCAGGCAATACCGTTAAAGGAGCAGCAGGCGTTTTAACTGCCACTGGCATAGCCGGATAATGCACGGCAGTATGTTCACCATTTAAGGTTTTTGCCAAAGCGCGGGCTTGTTGCATGATCGGCATAACATAAGGCAATAAAGTTCCATTGACCTCGGCACAGTCGCCCACAGCATAAATATCGACCTGGTTGGTTTCCAGTTGTGCCGTGGTTAACACTCCGCGACTGGTATGTACGTCTGCCTGTTTCGCCAAAGAAATATTCGGCTGTAAACCCACCGCAGATAACACTACATCAGCAACCAAAGACTGACCGTTGGCCAGCGTGACCAGATAATCACCATTGTCCGCACGAGAGACTTTTTCGACTGTTGTGCCCAGGACAAAGTGAATGCCGGTTTCTTCAAGGTTTTTCTGGAATGCTGTGGCAACATGTTCTGGCAATAAACGGCCAAGCGGCTGAGGAGCTAAATCAATGACTGTGACTTGATGATCGGTATTTTGCAGGTCATTGGCAAATTCACAGCCAATCAGGCCTGCACCTAAAATCACTACACGTTTGTCTTCACGTGCTGCCAGATTGTTACGGAAAGCTTTATAGTCACTCAAATTGTTGACGACATGAATATCATCGCTGGCATCACCGGCAATCGCCAGACGTACCGGATTGGCACCGATGGCTAATACCAGTTTGCTATAATGTTGCGTGCTTTCCTGGCCATCTTTTTCCAAAACCAGTTGATGATCTTCCGGATGAATCGCCTTAACCCAGGTATGCTGTTCAATGCGCATATTCAGCTGTGCCGACATTTTAGCTGCATCGCCTAGTGGAATTTGTTCAGGTGCTTTATTGCCGGCCAGAGCATTGGAAAGCGTCGGTTTGGCATAATTGACCGCATCATCCGCACAGATCATCAGCAATTCATGTTCTGGATTAAGTTTACGAAATTCACGCGCTACGGCATAACCCGCCATACCTGAACCAATAATGACGATAGGATGCATAGTTGTTTCCATATGGTAGAGCTCCATGCTGTATAAATGATTGAAAGGCATAAAAAAAGACCATATGGATATGGCCTTTAACTGGACGTGATTAGACTTCGATCATTTCGAAATCGACTTTAGACACGCCGCAATCTGGACAGGTCCAGTCATCGGGGATATCTTCCCATTTGGTGCCTGCCACGATCCCGTCTTGAGGCCAACCTTCTGCCTCGTCATAAATCCATCCACATACGATGCATTGAAACTTTCTCATGTAACTCTCCAAAACTGAGCAACTGTAGGCGTCAGCTTAAAATCCATAAAAGGCAAGACTCTAAAAGAATATGACTTTTTAACAGTGAACATATTTGGCTAAATTTTTACGCAGTTCTATTCAGAAAGTAAAGTGAATAAAAGCTTAATCAGCGAAATTAGCAGCAGAATAGACGACACATTCCTCATTTATCAGAAAATCACGCCAATCAGCTTTTCTAGCGCAGACGGTTAAAGGATAAAAAGCTGAGGATGGCAAAAATGAGCGTTTATCTTGGGGGATAGACCAAAGTCGTGCAGTAAAAACTTGAGTTTTTAGGTAATTTAGAATCAGTAAAGTCTGGGTTAAATATTTTTAAAATAAATCAATATAATAAAATCAATATCTTGTGGTTAAACATCGGGTTTTTATTAGACAGCTTGGCTTGTTCGTTTCACTCAAATAGGTTTAAAATTCCCATATTCCTTTTCTTTTTTTAAGATCTCCCATGAGCAATTTGTATACTTCTTTGTGGTCTCACATTCGTACGGTCCAAGATTTTCCAAAACCAGGAATTTGCTTCTTTGATTTGACCCCACTTTTCATGAGCAATATTGGTCCATTGACTGACGCTTTGATTGCCAGCATTCCTGCTGACAAACTGGCAGAAGTAGAAAGCTTTATTGCGGTTGAAGCGCGTGGTTTTGTGTTGGCAAGCTTGTTGGCACAACGTACAGGCAAAGGCTTATTGTTGGTGCGTAAAGCAGGTAAATTGCCACCTCCAGTGGTCGGTGTGGGTTATAGCCTGGAATATGGTCTGGATCGTTTAGAAATGTCTGCGGAAGTTCAGTCCCAGAAAGTAATTATTGTGGATGATGTTCTGGCAAGTGGCGGAACCTTAAAAGCAGTGAATGAACTGGCTCAAAAATGTCAACATGAAGTACTTGGTGCAAGTATTTTCCTTGATCTTCCTGACCTGCATGCAGAATTAGGCTTAGATATCTGGTCAGTACTGGACGACAAATCTCAGCCTGAAGCGGCAGTTGCTTAAGTCATAAATTAAAAAAAGCCCCAAAATTGTGGGGCTTTTTTATTGCCTGATAAAATGATCTTCGATTTCCTGAATCAGTGTATTAATTTGCTCAGGATGTTCCAGACGATGGTGGCCGCCATCAACTGCCTGAATTTGCATATAGTCTTCAAGTTGTGTCTGAACCGCATGCATATCCAGAATTTCATCGCCCAGCTCCAGATAGGCAAACTGAGGAATATCATGCTGTAAATCGTGATGCCCAATGGCTGGATAATCATCGCGGAAGTTGGGTTGCAAAATGGGATTGGCTACTACACAGGGAATTTGATACGCCTGTGACATTTTCAGTGCCCAATAACCGCCAAGACTGTGGCCGACCAGAATATCTGGTTTGATGGTTTCAATCATCTCATGATAAAACTCGGTGACCGAACTATAACTCAGATTTCGGTAATCGACATCGATACAGTATTTATGTACCACATCAATGGCGTGGAACTTGGTGGATTCTCTGGAGGAATCTAAGCCATGTAAAAACAAAATCTTAGACATAGTTCATTACTCATTTTTATGGGACATGCCATATTGGTTATTTGTTGATTGGCACATCATCTTCAATCTGAGCGTCATTGTAGAACGTCTAGGTATACAAGGCAGTTAGCTATTGGTCTAAGCCGCAGTTTTGCAGTGCAATGATTTTATATAAGACCTGTCTGTTTTAGACTTTAATCCCAAATGAGAGCAGCAGGATGTTGCAAAAGGTTGAAGAAAGGCAATTTAAAAGAGTGACAGACGGGCTGAACCGAATGGTGTAAATAGCGGGATAGTGGATTCTTCCAAAGAAAAGCCGGTTCCTGAGAGTGTTTACGCTACGATTTGAGAAGGATTTCTGCTATTCTATGCAACTTCTATTTTTTAACTAATCTTATTCGAGGCAGAGATGACGCAAACTAACGCTCAATCGACTTCTGAACAAATCATTTCCGAAAACGATTTAATTGCACAGCGTCATGCCAAGTTAAAGCAAATCGAAGCTCAGGCACAAGAAACAGGTAAGAGCCCATGGCCGAATACCTTTAAGCGTGAGCACTATGCCCAGGATTTACAAGACCAGTTCGCTGATAAATCTAAAGAAGAAATTGAAGCAGGCGAAAAGGTCTACGTCAAAGTTGCCGGTCGTGTGATGTTGAACCGTGGTTCATTTATTGTGATCCAGGACATGACAGGTCGTATCCAGCTTTATGTTGCGCGTAAAGAACTCGCTGAAGATGTACTGGCTACCATTAAAGGTCTGGACCTTGGCGATATCATCGCAGTCGAAGGTTATATCGGTCGTTCGGGTAAAGGCGATCTGTATGTACATATCGAGCATTTTGAATTATTGACCAAATCATTGCGTCCACTGCCAGATAAGTTCCATGGTTTGAACGATACTGAAGTAAAGTATCGTAAACGTTATCTTGACCTGATCGTTAACGAAGAAACGCGTAAAACTTTTGAGATTCGTGCCAAAGTTGTAGCGGGTATCCGTGCCTTCCTGACTGAAAAGCGCTATATGGAAGTTGAAACGCCAATGATGCATGTGATTCCAGGTGGTGCATCGGCACGTCCTTTCGAAACACATCATAATGCATTAGATATGTCATTGTTTTTGCGTATTGCGCCAGAGCTTTACTTAAAGCGTTTGGTAGTTGGCGGTTTTGAACGTGTGTTTGAAATTAACCGTAACTTCCGTAACGAAGGTGTTTCTACCCGTCATAACCCTGAATTCACCATGATTGAATTCTACCAGGCGTATGCAGATTACAAAGATCTGATGGAATTGACCGAGCAAATGCTGGAGCGTCTGGCGATTGATATCTTGGGTACGACTGACGTGCCTTATGGCGATGAAGTATATAGCTTCAAAGGGCCATTCAAGAAAATTTCAATGTTCGATGCGATTTTGGAAAATAACCCGCAATTTACTCCTGAAAATGTCAATGACCGTGAGTTCCTGGCAAACTTCCTTCAGGAAGAATTGAAAGAGCAAGTGAAGCCAGGTTTTGGTCTGGGCAAACTGCAAACTATGGTATTTGAAGAAACCGTAGAAACCAAATTGCGTCAGCCGACGTTCATTACTGAATATCCAGCGGAAACTTCTCCATTGGCACGCCGTAATGATCACAATCCACACATTACCGACCGTTTTGAATTCTTCATCGGTGGCCGTGAGTTGGCAAATGGCTTCTCGGAATTAAATGATCCAATCGATCAGGCTGAACGATTCCAGGCACAGGTTGCTGAAAAAGATGCTGGTGATGATGAAGCTATGCATTACGATGCAGACTTTGTAGAAGCATTGGAATACGGTCTTCCTCCAACAGCAGGTGAGGGTATTGGTATTGACCGTCTGGTGATGATCTTTGCTAATGCAGCAAGTATCCGCGATGTGATCTTGTTCCCGCATATGCGTCATAAAAATGCTTAAATGCTGAATTCAAAATAACCCACCATTGTGTGGGTTATTTTTTGTCGATACATCTGAAAGCTTGAGTAAAAAACAACAGTTTAATCGTTGAAAATTAACATAGGAGCGATTAAGGTGAAGCAGAAAATAAACTTGAGAATATTCATCCCATGTTGCTAAAAAAAACATTATTGAGTGTGTTACTGACTACGCTTGCGCTTCTGCTTTTGCTCAGGGTCTGGTTCTAAATGATGCAAATTTGCGTACGGACCTAAACTGGTTAAACCAGCAAGGGGTTATTCAAATCAGTACCTCAACCTGGCCACTGAGTGGGGATGAAATTCAACGAGCCTTATCAAATGCGCAGATCAGCAATACTGTACAGCAGCGTGTAATCGATTCGGTTCTGGCTAAACTAAAGGCAGATAATCAACAGCTAAAATTGGGTGTATTTGCAGAAACCGATCAAAAAAATATTCCACAGGCTTTCGGGGATCAGCAAAAAGCACAATATCAGGCAGCTTTAGAGTTTAATGCTGGCAGTACGAATTGGGATGCCAAGATCAGGGTGAATGCTGAAAAAGATCCACAAATTGATAATGATCAAGATGTAAATCTTGAAGGTTCTTATCTGGCGGGGAAACTTTGGAATCAATGGTTGATTGCTGGGCAGATTCCAACTTATTGGGGGCCAGGCCATGATGGCAGCTTGATGCGTGGTGATGCCAGCCGTCCAGTCTATGGCTTTACAGTTCAACGTGCAGAACAGACAGCATTTGAAAATAAATGGTTATCTTGGATTGGCCCGTGGCAGTATCAGGCTTTTGCGGGTCAACTCGATGACTATAGCGCAGTTCCAGACGCCAAATTGATTGGTTTGCGTGTTACAGCACAGCCTTTACCTTATTTAGAGCTTGGTGCCTCGCGTGCGATTCAGTGGGGTGGGGAAGGACGACCTGAAAGTTTAAGTTCGCTGTGGGATGCTTTTGTGGGTAGTAAAGATAATGAGGGTACAGGTGAACCAGACCCATCTAACCAGATTGCCGGCTTCGATGCGCGGTTAAATTTATTTTCTCTTACCCAAATTCCGGTAGGTCTATATGCTCAATATGTAGGAGAGGATGAGGCTGGGGGCTTACCTGCAAAAAAAATGTATCTTGCCGGCATTGACTATTCTTCCACTGTACAAAATATGCCATATCAGCTCTACACAGAATGGGCAGATACGCGGACTAATGGCAAGGTTCAAGGCATTTCCTACAACCATACGAATTATACAGACGGTTTTTATCAGCATGGTTATCCTCTAGCACATGCTTTAGGTGGCGATGCGCAGATGATTTCCGTGGGTGGAGATATTCGTATTGATTTTATGAACCGCTTATCAGGGCGTATACTTTTTGCTGATGTGAATCAATCAGAACTTGCCGCTGTTAATAATGCTGCTTTTGCTTTTAATGATGAGATTAAAGCACTGGATTTGACCTGGTCACATTATATACGTCCAGAAATGCCGCTTAAAATTAATGCATGGGTCGGTGATTCAAAGGTAAATGGTCGAGATAGCGGAGTTTCTTTAGGTATCGAAATACCATTAGAAAAAGGCTTGTTCAGTTATTAATTCTTAGCCATGATTAAATCCTGCTTAAACGCAGGATTTTTTTATCATTTTAAAAAACTATAAGCAAAAAAAACGCAATGATTGGGGTTGTCATTGCGTAGAAAAAGGAATGTTTTTTCAAACTATTTCAAAATTAACTGTGGAGAGAGTTAAATCTGATTCCTTACTGAATATGACCATAATAGGACGCATTCTCATATGACTCATCAGTATTCATGTTAATACATGTTAAATAAGGTTAAAACTATGAAGATTATGTGGGGATATTTGCATCATTTTTGCGCAATTTTAGCTTAAACAAAAAAGCTCTTCATCAGAAGAGCTTTTAAGAGCAATTTTTTCTAATTAAAAATGGAATACACCGAGGCCAGATTTAACTTCATCCAGTGTCGCCTGGGTAATATCGCGACATTTATCCGTACCGGTTTTCAGGATATCCATGATGTAATCGGGATCTTTAGCCAGTTCAATACGACGCTCACGAATTGGGCCGATCAACTCTTTTAAAATGCCTTCCAGACGTTTTTTCACTGTACCATCGCCTAAACCGCCACGACGATAATGGGCTTTGAGTTCTTCCAGCTCTTCTTTATTTGGATCAAAAGCATCTAGATAAGTGAATACCACGTTGCCTTCGACCTGACCCGGATCTTCAATACGTAGATGATTTGGATCGGTATACATGGCATTGACAGCTTTCTTGATATCTTTATCTGTCGCATCCAGCACAATAGTATTGCCCAAAGATTTCGACATTTTTGCTTTACCATCAAAACCAGGTAAACGGCCTACATTGGAAAGCAATGCTTTACATTCTGGTAGCAGGTCATGCCCAATTTGACGGTTCAAACGACGCACGATTTCATTGGTCTGTTCGATCATTGGAATCTGATCTTCACCCACAGGAACAACCGTTGCTTTGAATGCTGTAATGTCAGCAGCTTGAGCCACCGGGTAGCACAAGAAACCGGCTGGAATATCACGCTCAAAACCACGCATCTGGATTTCAGATTTAATGGTTGGGTTACGCTCAAGACGTGAAACCGTCACGAAATTGAGGTAAAGCATGGTTAGTTCATTTAGTGCTGGCAGGCATGACTGAACACAAATTGTGGTTTTAGTTGGATCAATACCGACAGCTAGATAATCCGTCGCCACTTCAATAATGTTACGACGTACTTTTTCAAAATTGTCCGCATTATCTGTCAATGCCTGAGCATCGGCGAGTAACAAGTGTTGATGGTGAGAATCTTGCAGACCTACACGAGAGCGTAGTGAACCCACAAAGTGGCCGAGGTGGAGTTGTCCGGTAGGACGGTCGCCCGTCAAGATCACTGGACGATTATCTTGATTACTCATTATCTATTCCAAAGGGTAGTCAGTACTACAGCTGTATTTTAACGAATGGCAACATTGTACGGCATTCTGTTTTTGATTGTCAGCCAGAAAAAAAGCTGTCGTAAAAAAATCTTATAAATTAAACAAGTGAATACAATATTTTTAAGAATTTTGATTAAACTAGATGGAAAGAGGATAAGGATAATAAGTATGGCGAGCAGTTTATTACTATTATTAGATGATATTGCTACAGTCCTGGATGACGTCGCTGTCATGAGCAAAATGGCAGCAAAAAAAACGGCAGGCGTTCTCGGTGATGATCTGGCTTTAAATGCGCAGCAAGTGACAGGTGTGAGGGCTGATCGTGAATTGCCAGTGGTCTGGAAAGTTGCCAAAGGTTCTTTTGTCAATAAACTGATTTTGGTGCCGCTGGCATTATTAATCAGCTTTATTGCAGGCTGGCTGATTAATCCCTTGTTGGTGCTGGGTGGTTTGTTTTTGTGTTATGAAGGCGTGGAAAAAATTATTCATACCTTGCATGCACCGAAGGCCAAAGATGCTGAACAGGCGCGTGAACAATTAATCCATACGGAAATGGATTTGCACCAGTTTGAGAATGAAAAAGTGAAAGGCGCCATTCGCACCGACTTTATCTTGTCTGCTGAAATTATTGTGATTACCTTGGGAACAGTCGCTGCAGCCTCGATGCTGACCAAAGTGACCGTTCTAAGCCTGATCGCGGTGGTGATGACCATTGGTGTTTATGGTTTTGTCGCGCTGATTGTCAAGCTGGATGATATCGGTCTGCATCTGACTGAACAGCAGTCCGATTTTAAACAAAAAATAGGACGTGGCTTGTTGGCATTTGCTCCGGTCCTGATGAAAATTCTCTCCATTGTTGGAACCGCTGCAATGTTTCTGGTGGGCGGTGGAATTATTAACCATGCTATTCCTTTTATTCATCACTTTACTGAAGACAGTGTGGCTTATGTGCAGGATATTCCCAGCATTGGCAACATTGTGGGTGCTGTTACGCCGACCTTGATTAATTTCGCTGTAGGAATTTTAGCGGGTCTGCTGGTCATGCTGGTCATCAGCCTGATTAAGAAAATCTGGCCTAAATCATCAAAAGCTTAAGGTGTGGAAATATCTGGATATTAAGCAGATTAAGAAAAGGAAAAGACTATGCGTTGGAAAGGTCGTCGTGTCAGTAGCAATGTAGAAGACCGTCGCGGTGGTGGTGCCAAAGCTGGCGGAATCAGTATTGTTGGATTGATTGTGGCCTTTGTGGCCTGGAAGTTTTTCGGTGTCGATCCACAACAGGCTTATCAAACCACCAAGCAGGTCACTCAGGGGGTATCGGGTGCGGCAGAAACACGTGGCCTGGAAAATCCCACGCCAGAACAGCAGGAGTCGATTGATTTTGTTGGAACTGTATTGGCAGATACTGAAGATACCTGGAATCAGGTGTTTCAGCAGCAGTTAAATCAGCAGTATGTCCCACCGAAACTGGTGTTGTTTAACGGCATCGTGAATTCTGGTTGTGGTACGGCTCAGGCGGCGATGGGGCCTTTCTACTGCCCGACAGACCAGAAAGTGTATATCGATACGGCATTCTTTAAAGATATGCGCACTCAAATGGGCATTACTGGAGAACAGAATGCCACCGAACTTTCCCGTAATGATCAGGCGGGGGATTTTGCGCTGGCCTATGTCGTGGCCCATGAAGTGGGGCATCATATCCAGACGATTTTAGGTATTTCTTCTCAAGTACAGCAAGCACGTCAGCAAGCAAGCGAAGTGCAAAGTAATCAGCTTTCAGTGCGTCAGGAATTGCAGGCAGACTGTCTGGCCGGTGTCTGGGCTTACCATAATCATGAACGTACCCAATTTTTGGAACAGGGTGATGTGCAGGAAGCGATGGATGCCGCCCATAAAATTGGCGATGACTATTTACAGAAACGTGCTCGCGGACAGGTGGTGCCGGACAGCTTTACTCATGGCAGCAGCGCGCAGCGGGTACAATGGTTTAATACCGGCTTGAAATCCGGTCAGGTTGCGAATTGTGATACCTTCAATCAAAATATTTAAATGACTTCGATAAAAAAAGGAGCAGATGCTCCTTTTTTTATTTATGCAGAAAACGCCGGAAATTTCTTAATATCTTGATACTGACGAATAATGCAGCCAAAGCAAACAGTGCAATTGCAAAGACCGTATATTTGAGGTTGCTCATGTCATTTTGATAGAACTGCTGAATATCTTGTTTGTTATATTCTAAAGCAGTTGCTTTGCCAGTCCGGCTATCTCTGAACTGGATTTTTTCAATATAGAAGAGATTTCCCGCTTTAATTAAGTCAACGCTCTGGATTTGTCGGGTATGCGATTGATTGTCTTCATCGCTACATAAAGCGCTGTAATGCTCACAATTGATTTTGGCCACATAACCATTTCCTGCAATCAGAATAAAAATGGCATTGTCCGGTCGCTGGTTATTGGACACCAATACATACTGCTCCCCGGTTGAACTTTGTAAGGGAATGCTGGTGGCTTGCTGATAATGCTGTTCTGCTTGCAGAATTTCCTGAATTTTAGCAAAGCAGGTAAAACATAAGGACAACGTGATCAGAAAAATCACGCTGGCAAAACAGAGACGAAAAATGGTTTTGACAGTTTGATGCATTGGAGAAAAATTCAAAATAGAATGATGGGAAAGCAAAAGCCGAGTGCTGCCCTGTATGTTAAATCATCATTCGAAAATACTGAAAAGAAACTTAACTCAATTCGATAAAAAACGGACTAAACTTGTTTTGCCAGAATACCTTTCTATTCAAATCTCTATTTTAACAACGCCTCTCGGCGCATAGTGCTCCATATCGCCCGATTTTAGGAAACCGAATGGGAAATTTCTTTTTTCTTCAGCTACTCACAGTCGTATTTGCCCTGTCCATTGCTACGACGATGTTTAATAAGCGTGTTTTAGGCTTTCCGCAAGCGATCGGTGTCCCTATTGTCTCTGCAATCTTTGTTTTCATTTTGCAGTGGGGCGCCAGTTTACTGCATGGTAATCCATTCTTTAGCATCAATATTTACAATATCGAGCAGGCTGTTCGTCACGTCGATTTCTATGATTTTCTGATCAATGGTGTGATCTGTTTTATCCTGACTTCATCTGCGCTGAAGTTTAAGGTCTCAGATTTGCGTAACCACTGGCGGCCGATCAGTATTTTGGCTGGTCTGGCTTTGGTGTTCTGTGCAGTGTTCTTTGGTGTGGTGTTGTATGGTTATCAGTTCCTGATTGGTAAACATGTTGACCTGCTGGTTTTGCTCTTGCTAGGGGCGGCCTTGGGCGCCACAGATCCGATCGGCATCAAAGGCGTATTGAGTTCGGTTCGCGCACCGCATCATTTGATTGTCAAGCTTGAAGGCGAATCACTGTTTAATGATGCAATGTGTATTGCCTTATTTATGACCTTGCTCAATGTTCTGCAAGGTGAAAACTTTACGGTACTGGCAGTGCTGCAAACCTTGCTTTATGAAATTGTCGTGGCGGTGCTGATTGGTCTCGGATTCGGTTTTGCGATCTTGCGGATTTTGCGCGGTAAGCATGAAATGGAATCTCTGATTTTGACCACGGCCTTGCTGGCTTGTGGTTCCTATCTGGTGGCTTTGCTGGCACATGCTTCCGCGCCAATTGCCTGTGTGATTGGTGGTTTGATTGTTGGCAATAAATGGAAAGAAATCCTGGCAGATGCTGAAATTGGTGACGTTAATCATTTCTGGCATACGGTTGAGGGAATTATCAATTCATTCCTGTTTACCCTGATTGGTCTAGAATTGTTTATTCTGGACTTGAGTACCAGTCTGGTTCTGGGCGGAATGGTGGCTTTTGTGATTCTACATCTGGCCCGTTTTGCAGCCAACTATCTGGCCTTTGCCATGTTCCCAAAAGTCAGCAAGAAAAGCTATAACGGCAGTTTGACCATCCTGTCTTGGGGCGGAGTACGGGGCGGGATTTCTTTGGCCTTAATTCTGGCGGTCGCCAATGTTCCTCAGCTGGAAGCCTATAGCAGTATTCTGGTGGGCTATACCTTTATTGTAGTGCTATTGTCCGGTGTGGTATGTGGCTTGGGCCTGCCTGCGGTGATGAATGCGTTTTATTATAATCCCAATGAAGAGACGCAGGGCTTTAAAGGCTGGTATCAACGCATGTGTCATAAAATGAATCGTAAGGGTTTTCGCTATATTGTTGGAGAAGATGCCAAAGGAAATGAGACTATTACTATCTTTCAGCCAGAAATTCTGATTGATCAGAAAGATGCAGATGGCGTTGCCACGGTGCATCATCCAGATAAAGTTCAGGAAGTAAAAAGACTGGAAAATCCGGATAATTTCTAAAGATAAAACTTAGAAGATCAAGAGACTGTTAGATTGGTTTTTATAGTGAGATGAGAGCTTGAATCAGCGTATTTCATCAGGCTTAATCACTCTCCTATAGCTTTTTTACTGGGGGTGGATTGTGATTTTTGATTTAAATAAGCTATTAATGAGATGAAAATGACCCAGACAAGTTCAGCCAGTCAGGAAATGGCAGAAATGATTTTGGCTGTGGTCAATCAGATTCCGTATGCCAAAGTCGCCACCTACGGACAGATTGCTAGACTGGCAGGTTTACCCAAACATGCGCGATTGGTCGGACGGGTATTAAGTCATCTAGATTCGGACACTGATATTCCTTGGTATCGGGTGATCAATGCCCAGGCGAAAATCAGTGTGAAGCAACTGGACGAACATGGCCAGAATATCCAGCAGCAAAAACTCATGCAGGAAGGAATTTTTCTTAAAGGTGATCGCTTGGATTTAAAACGCTATCAATGGGATGGTCTGGTCAAGATATAAAAAAAATCCCCACTTGGTGAAAAGTGGGGATTTTAAACATAACTTAGTTGCGAATCACCATTACTGGGATATCCGCTTGGCCGAGAATGCTTTGCGCTACGCTGCCAAGGAACAGCTTTTTGAAGCCCGTGCGACCATGGGAACCAATCACGATCAGGTCAGAATTTAAATCTTTAGCTGCTTTGACAATCTCGCTATAAATTACCTGACCCTCAAGGAGCTGTGTATCCACTTCAACACCGGCACCAGAGAATTTTGCTTTGGCTTCATCCAGCGTTTTCAGGATGGAAGTACGGGCACGTTCAATCAGGTCATTGGTTTGTGCCGCAGAGATATATTCCGCAGCGATATAAGGGTCCAGTGCCAGCACTTGAACCACTGTGACTTTACTGTTAAATGCTTTGGCAATTTCTACAGCTTTATCCACTGCAGCATACGATGTTTCTGAACCGTCAACAGGTACTAAAATATGTTCAAAAGGCATTAGAATTCTCCTGAGGGGAATTTAGAGTTATTAGAAAATTATGACGCGTTAAACCGGGTACGAATAGTTGTTTATACTTTGATCATAGCCTGTATTGTATAAAAATAAAACCAAGTAAATACATAGGTATAATGTCTAATAGATTAAAGAATCAAGCACCTGTTTAGAGCTATTGAACCGAGTTGTTTATTTAGACTAAGTTAATCATTTATATGTAATTAATAAGTTTATTCAAAATGTCAGTTAATCACATCGAATAGAGGTGGAGTCTAATTTTATTTGCGGTGACAGCTGTTCATAGCGATTTAAAATTGTTTGAGTTTCACCTGCATAAATTTTTTGCTGTAGCTGCTGGATTTTATGTTCTGTCACATGCAAGCGCGCACAATGTAATGCAATCTGATTTTCCCAGGTTACCGCCAGTCGTTGAGGCTGCTCATATTCCGGATAGCGCTCGATTTTCTGCTGTGCTCTGCTGAGTTGTGCCAAAGACCTTTTCTGCTGCATGCTCATCAGTTGCTGCTGATTAATCCACTGTGCCACATCACGTCTGACGCCATTATAATCTACGAAAATAGGCGAGATGGTCTGGCAGGCACTCAGACTTGAAAGGCCAATGAGTAAAATAAATATTTTGATTTTATACATCTAATGATTCCTCGAAGAATTAAATGGTGCTATGAATGCGTGAATTACATACTAAAAAACCCTTTTTTGTTTAAAATTTAAAAGTTTATTCCGTATTTGCATAAAGACTGAACATTTGTGTTTTAAAATGCTTGACGATAGAGGCTGAAATTACGATAATGCGCACACAGTTTACGGCTATGTAGCTCAGTTGGTTAGAGCACCGCACTCATAATGCGGGGGTCACAAGTTCAAGTCTCGTCATAGCCACCATTTTAAAAGACCAAGCTCTCAGCTTGGTCTCTTTTTTTGTCTTTTAAAAAGCACTGCAAACCACAAAAAAATATTTGAAGCATCCACTAATTTTTTTTCAGTTTCCGCAAAACATTATTTTTCCTTCTTAATGTTGGGGCTATTCTTCATTTTACTGCCGCATAAAAAAAATCGCCCAAGCATTCACTTGGACGATTCTGATTTACATCACTGAAAACAGAATTTAGCTACCTGCTTTCCAGCCATTGACGATTGGATAACGACGCTCACGGCCATAAGAACGTGAGCTGATACGTGGCCCAATGGCACCTTGACGGCGCTTGTACTCATTGATATCAACCAGACGAATCACTTTCTTCACGACTTCAGCGTCAAAACCTTTGGCAATGATATCGTCTTGACTCATATCTTCTTCAATATAAGAGTACAAGATCGCATCCAGAATATCATAGGCTGGTAAAGAGTCTTGATCGACCTGATCCGGACGCAATTCTGCTGAAGGTGGACGAGTAATCACACGTTCTGGAATCACTGGAGTTTCTGAAATACTATTACGGTATTTCGCCAGTTCAAACACAATGGTTTTATACACATCTTTCAGCACCGCATAACCACCAACCATGTCACCATACAAGGTGCAATAACCGACAGCTAGTTCAGATTTATTACCGGTTGCCAGCACCAGATTACCGAATTTGTTAGACAGGGCCATCAATAAGGTGCCACGTGAACGTGCTTGCAGGTTTTCCTCGGTGGCATCGACTGGAGCGTTGCCAAAGAATGGGAATAGCACCTGCATAAAGCCGCTTACCACTGGATTGATTTCGGCAATACCGAAAGTCACGCCCATGTTTTTGGCTTGAGCCGCTGCATCTTCGACACTGATTTGTGCGGTATAGGTATAAGGCATCATCACGGCTTGAACTTTGTTTGCGCCAAGCGCATCTACAGCAATCGCCAGGGTCAGGGCAGAGTCAATGCCGCCAGACAGTCCCAGAATCACACCTGGGAAGCCAGAACGCTGTACATAATCACGTGTAGCCATGACCAGGCTTTGATAAATCTCAGCCATGGTGTCTAAAGCAGGTGCAATTGCACCTTTGCTGAATTGCAGTTGTTCAGCATTAAATTCTGCAATTGCCAGATTTTCCTGGAAAGTTGGTGCCTGTAAAGCCACCTCGCCAGATTTGTTGAGCACAAAACTGGTACCGTCAAAGATCAGATCATCCTGACCACCGACCTGGTTGCAGTACACCAGATTGATATTCAGCTGTTTGACCAAGGCCGCCATGGTTTCAATGCGATGTTGTGGTTTACCCACTTCATATGGCGATGCATTCAGTACCAAAGCTGTGTCGATATTCAATTTTGCCAGTTGCTGAACAGTCGCCAAAGACCAGACATCTTCACAGATCAGTACGCCAAATTTATGTCCAAGATACTCAAAAACCAGATGCTGATGACCTTCGCCAAAATAACGCTTTTCATCAAATACGCCATAGTTTGGCAACACTTGCTTGTTATAAACACCCAGTACTTCGCCATCTTTCATGACAGCAGCCGAGTTATAACGCTGACCATCTTCAGTTTGATTAACAAAACCAAAGACCATGACAATATCTTTTACTTCAGTCAGTTTTTCAAAAGCCGCTTTGGTGCGTTTCACCAGGCTCGGGCGAATTAATAAGTCTTCTGCAGGGTAGCCCAGCGTTGAAAGTTCAGGAAAGATAATCAGATCCGCTTTATCTTTTTTAGCCTGATTGGCCAGATCAATCATTTTTTGCGTATTTGCATCCAGATTGCCCACATGTGGAGAGAATTGAGCAATCGCAATTTTAAAACTTTTCATTCCAAGTAAATCCTATTCCTATAGGTTGATACACTAAATTACTGATTTTTATAATTCTAATTATCCAGTTGAGTGCACGTCGATATTCATAAAATGCCAAATGGCTTAAATAAAAAAACTTTTTATCGCATGATCATTGAATCTTAATCTGCGATGCAAAATAATCATACCGGCTTATTTTATCGAAATTTTATCGATAAGCTAGAGCTGATTTAGCAGAACAGGCATTGAGTGAAAAAGTTATTATATAAAATTAGAAAATATGCTGATTTTTTATGCATCTAGGCTTATATAGATTTAAAGATTGAAGTCGAAATTTTGGCTTTTAAAATATGCCTTATCTATTTTCTTTGGAATTAAACTGATTAAATATCATCTGTTTATTTGTGAGTTTAAAATAATATTCGGAATTTTTTTTAGAAAAATATCCCGGGCAATATCGCCTTGCTGTTCAATATTGTAGGTTGAAAATGATTTGTTGGGATTAAATTGATATTTGTACGGATTATATTTTCCCAAGCTAAGAAAATAAGCACTTTGTAAAAATGCGCCTTTTAAAAGCACATTGATGCGGCATTGGTGTTGATAAATATGCGCCATCTCATGAATAAAGAGCGCTTGATAAGATAAACTCTCGCGTGAATAATCTTCCCGATAATTTAAATTGCGTACATGTATGTAGCCACTGGGCGCCATAATGACATGTTTGGATTGCCAGGGCAGGTAGGGGTGATTCATGATTTTAACGCGGGAATAATCGATCAGGTTGCCAAATACTCGTTGGGAAATTTTGATTTCACCAGACGTTAAACTGCGGCACTTAAACTGTTCAAAACGAACCAGTCTCAAAATAAAGGGCAGAAAATACAACAGCATTCAATATACGTCCTGTTTTTAGGTGACTTAATCCGTGAATATAATTTTCATATATTCATTTTAAAACGTTTCAGATCAACTTTTTGTAGGCTTTTGTCAGTGCTAAAAAAACCACCCGGGTGGGTGGTTTTCTTGAGTCTTTCGACGCGGTTCGAATTAACGAACGATATCGCGTTGAACTTCGCCAGTATAAAGCTGACGAGGACGACCGATCTTGTAAGGACCGCTGTGCATTTCTAACCAGTGGCTGATCCAGCCAACAGTACGTGCAAGCGCGAAGATCACAGTAAACATTTCAGTCGGGATACCAATCGCTTTAAGGATGATACCTGAGTAGAAGTCTACGTTCGGGTAAAGGTTACGCTTGATGAAGTATTCGTCAGAAAGTGCGATACGTTCAAGTTCCATAGCCAATGCAAGCTGTGGATCATTGATGCCAAGTGCACCAAGAACTTCGTCGCAAGTTTCTTTCATTACTTTCGCACGTGGATCGAAGTTTTTGTAAACTCGGTGACCGAAGCCCATCAGTTTAACTTCTTTAGTTTTCACTTTTTCCATGAAGCCAGCAACGTTTTCTACAGTGCCGATTTCGTCAAGCATCTTAAGAACAGCTTCGTTCGCGCCGCCGTGAGCAGGCCCCCAAAGTGCAGAGATACCCGCAGCAATACATGCATACGGATTAGCACCAGTAGAACCAGCTAAACGTACAGTAGACGTAGACGCATTTTGTTCGTGGTCAGCATGAAGCGTGAAGATACGGTCCATTGCTTTTGCAAGGATTGGATCAACTTTGTAATCACGATCTGCAGGCGTAGCAAACATCATGTGCAGGAAGTTTTCTGCATAACCAAGGTCGTTACGTGGGTAAACGAATGGTTGACCGATGGTGTACTTGTAGCTCCAAGCCGCCAGTGTAGGAATCTTCGCGATTAAACGAATCGCAGTGATTTCACGATGGTTCACATCTTCGATGTCAAGGTTGTTGTGATAGAACGCAGACAACGCACCCACCACACCGACCATGATCGCCATAGGATGCGCATCACGACGGAAACCATTATAGAAACGGCTAACTTGATCGTGAACCATAGTATGGTTACGTACTTTAGCGTCAAATTCTTCTTTTTGCTCAGCAGTTGGAAGTTCGCCATTTAACAATAAATAGCAAGTTTCCAAGTAGTCAGCTTTAGTCGCCAATTGATCGATTGGGTAGCCACGGTGTAAAAGTACACCTTTGTTACCATCGATGAACGTGATTTTAGACTCGCACGCAGCTGTCGCCATAAAACCAGGATCAAAAGTAAAGTGACCTGCAGCCAACACATCTTTAACGTCGATTACATCTGGGCCCAATGTGCCGCTGTAAATTGGTAGTTCAATTTCTTTGCCATCAAGCTGTAAAACGGCTTTCTTGCCAGTTGCTTCAGACATTCAATAGATCTCCTGTCCTGGTGAATGTATATCCGCTTTGTCTATCAATCTTTTAATGCACAAAACGGACGGATCAAAAATTTGCTATAAGATTAGTGAGTACTGAAATTTTGTCAATTATACTTATGGATGAAAAAATGGCGGCCGCACAGCGGTTTAGTCATATTCGCTCAGTATAAAAAGTTCAGTAAAATCACAGCATCAAACCTCTATAATAAGTCAAATTGATGCAGAGGTGCAGAAAAAAATAGACTGCCTGGGGCATTTGTAAGCGTTTTTTCCTAGTAAGAAATGCGAGCGAAAATAGTGAGAGATTAAGGTGAATATGCTTAAAACTATATAAATCTCATAACTTACATCGTTTTTACCAAGCTGAATTTCACAGGTGGAATTATAAATAAAAGCAATTAATTGAATTTTAAATCCGGTTTAATTGATTAAAAAATAGCTTAATAAATGGCCAACTTTGCAGCAAAGCTAGGCAGGATAAAAATAAATGAATGATTTTTTGAATCTAAATGCTTCAAATTGATTGAAAAACCCATCATCTGATGCACTAAGTCGCTATTTAACATCAGGTTATCTGAATCACTGTGCTGCTGAATTGGGGCAAGTGGTCTGTTAAATATAGGCGCTTGATTTAAATCTGAATTAAAAAGAGATTTAAATAATATTTGTGATGGAACTGTGCGTCTTTAGTCTAAAACTCAAACATGGTCCTGCAGGCTTAAAACCGAGTGAATTGATCATCTTAATTATTTAAAAACAATCATATAGATAGGAATTGAAAGGGCGGAATAATATATTAAGCCCGACTTATTGTTGTTAATGATTCTTATTTAATGGTTTTTTATCCAAAAAGCCAAATTCAGCCGTTTGTATTTTAATAGTTCACGTTTTATAATTCAGTGTCGTTTTGATTTTAGGCATGTATTTGCCTGAGAATGCCAGCTTTCCTTCGAATTAATTCCAACAAACTCCGGATGGAGTTTTTACTTACAGGATGCCCGCTGTGAAAAGCAACAGACCTGTCAATTTGTCCATGGGTCAAGTTTTAGAAGTAAACTTAAAATCACCCGTGGCTATTGCATCAATTCTACACCGTCTTTCAGGTGTTATCGTATTCTTACTCGTACCGGTCCTTCTATGGATTTTAGACAAGTCATTGTCTTCGCCTGAAGGTTTTGCGCAAGTTCAAGAAATCTTTAACGGTTTCATTGTTCGTTTCATTGTATGGGTATTTGTCGCCGGCTTGATTTTTCACTTTATTGCGGGTGTTAAGCATTTACTTGCTGACATTGGCGTTGCTGAAGAACTAGAAAGTGGTCGTGTTGCATCTACTATCGCATTAATCTTGTCTGCAATCGGTATTGTTGCAGCATTTGTATGGATCGTACTCTAATGAAAAGCGCTACTGGTTTAACAGGTTCAGGTTCTCGCGATTGGTTTCTCCAACGTGTCAGTGCTGTAGTTCTAGCTGTTTATACCGTTGTTGTACTGGGTTGGATTCTACTGAATGGTGGTTTCAACTTTGAACAGTGGTACGGCTTTATGATGACAGTTCCAATGAAGATCATGTCTTTGTTGGCGGTCTTATCTCTTGTTGCACACGCATGGATCGGCATGTGGCAGGTATTCACGGATTATGTGACTACTCGTCAAATGGGTCCTTCAGCTTCAGGTTTACGCCTTGTACTGACTTCAGCAGTGATCATTGCTGTACTTGCATATGCAATCTGGGCGATCCAGATTTTTTGGGCGAATTGATAGGAAACAATCATGGGCGCTATAAACCCTAAAGAAGATTACACAAATATTCCGCATGAAACTTTCGATGCTGTCATCGTTGGTGGTGGTGGTTCAGGTATGCGTGCGTCTTACCAACTTGCTCAAGCTGGTTTGAAAGTTGCGGTTCTGACTAAAGTATTCCCAACTCGTTCACACACTGTTGCAGCGCAGGGTGGTATTGGTGCATCTCTTGGTAACATGCAAGAAGATAACTGGCACTACCACTTCTACGATACTGTAAAAGGTTCGGACTGGTTAGGTGACCAAGACGCAATCGAGTTCATGACTCGTGAAGCGCCTCAAGTGGTTTATGAACTTGAACACCTGGGTATGCCATTTGACCGTAATGCTGACGGTACAATTTACCAACGTCCATTCGGTGGTCACTCAGCAAACTATGGTGAAAAAGCTGTGCCACGTGCATGTGCTGCTGCCGACCGTACCGGTCACGCACTTCTTCACACGCTTTATCAAAGCAACGTGAAAATGGGTACTCAGTTCTTCGTTGAATGGATTGCGCTTGACCTGATCCGTAACGAAAAAGGCGACGTTTTAGGTGTTACAGCAATTGATCAGGAAACTGGTAAAATTGCGGTATTCCAAGCAAAAGCGACTTTGTTTGCTACTGGTGGTGCTGGTCGTGTTTACCGTGCATCTACAAATGCTTATATCAACACTGGTGACGGTCTTGGTATGGCAGCTCGTGCAGGTATTCCATTACAAGATATGGAATTCTGGCAATTCCACCCAACGGGTGTTGCGGGCGCAGGCGTATTGTTAACTGAAGGTTGTCGTGGTGAAGGTGCAATCCTTCGTAACAAAGACGGCGAACCGTTCATGGAACGTTATGCACCAACTTTGAAAGACTTGGCGCCACGTGACTTCGTATCACGTTCTATGGATCAAGAGATCAAAGAAGGTCGTGGTTGTGGTCCTAAAGGCGATTACATCCTGCTTGATATGACGCACCTAGGTGCGGATACGATCATGAAACGTCTTCCATCTGTATTCGAGATTGGCAAGAAATTCGCGAACGTTGACATCACTAAAGAGCCAATTCCTGTAGTACCAACAATCCATTACCAAATGGGTGGTATTCCAACGAATATTCATGGTCAGGTGGTTGTTCCTGAGTCTCCTGAAACTGAAGCGCTTGTTGCTAACTACAACAAAGACACCGACGTTTACTCTACCAATGCTGAAGGTCGTGACTTTGCTAAGCCAGTAAAAGGCTTCTATGCAATCGGTGAATGTTCATGTGTATCTGTACACGGTGCAAACCGTCTAGGTACGAACTCATTGCTTGACTTGGTTGTATTTGGTAAGGCCGCTGGTCAACATATCATTGAATATGTTACTAAACAGCACGATGGTGAATATGAGCCACTTCCAACAACTGTGCTTCAAGAAACTGTTGAACGTATTCGTAAACTTGACGAATCGACTACAGGTGAGAATGCTCAAGACGTTGCTGATGCAATCCGTGATATCGTTCAAGATCACGCTGGTGTATTCCGTACATCTGCGCTTCTAGACGAAGGTGTGAAACAGATTCTTGCAATTGAACCGCGCGTACGCAACATTCACTTGAAAGACAAATCTAAAGTATTCAACACTGCACGTATTGAAGCACTTGAAGTTGAAAACTTATATGAAGTTGCGAAAGCAACGCTTATTTCAGCTGCTGCTCGTAAAGAATGCCGTGGTGCGCATACGGTTGTAGACTTTGAGGAGTCTCCAGACCATGCTGAATACCCATATGGTCGTCGTGATGATGAGTGGATGAAGCACACTTTATGGTTCTCTGCGGATAACCGTCTAGAGTACAAGCCAGTTCGTTACCGTCCATTGTCGGTTGACGCGATTCCACCTAAACCACGTACATTCTAATCAGGAGAATTCAGATGAGTAGAGGTACTCGTACATTTCATATCTACCGCTACGATCCTGACAAGGATAAAGCACCGTACATGCAAACTTTCAAACTTGAACTGACTGACAAGCACCGTATGTTGCTTGATGCACTTCTTGCATTGAAAGTACAGGACGAAACTTTAACGTTCCGTCGTTCATGTCGTGAAGGTATTTGTGGTTCTGATGGCGTGAACATCAATGGTAAAAATGGTTTGGCGTGTCTTTGGAACCTGAACGATTTACCAAATGAAATTACTGTTCGTCCATTGCCTGGTCTTCCTGTAGTGAAAGACTTGGTGGTTGACATGAACCAGTTCTATGATCAGTACAACAAGATCCATCCATTCTTGATCAACAACCAGCCTGCGCCTCCTAAGGAACGTTTACAGTCTCCTGAAGAGCGTGAGCATCTTGATGGTCTATATGAATGTATTCTATGTGCATGCTGTTCAACTTCATGCCCGTCATTCTGGTGGAACCCGGACAAGTTCTTGGGTCCTTCAGCATTGTTGAACGCTTACCGCTTCATTATTGACTCGCGTGATACGGGAACACAAGAGCGTTTGGCTCGTCTAGACGACCCGTTCTCATTGTTCCGTTGTAAAGGCATTATGAACTGTGTATCTGTATGTCCTAAAGGCTTGAACCCAACTAAAGCAATCGGTCACATCCGTAATATGCTTTTAGATATGGCAGGCTAATAGGCTGCTCTTCGCAGTTTAGAAAAAAGCACACCTTCAGGTGTGCTTTTTTTATGCAAGCTATTGGAAAAATTAAAAAATCATAGGATAAAAATAAAGATACTAGGACTTACGCATTGACGGATTCAAAAAAGTATTACAATAGTTTATAGCGTATCTGTGATCAGACGAACTAAACATGCTTCTACAGCAACTTGTACATTACCCATTTATATGGGCTTTCTCATGACAGAACCGAACTCTATTAGCTGCACACAACTTGCCGAGACTTATAATATCTCGCATGATAGTGTAAATCGCTTTCTAGAGCGTGAAGACTACACACCTCACGACCTATATCAAGAAGCAATTCAACATATTGATAATAATAAGCTTATAGTCAGTATTGATGATACTGTTTTAGATAAACCATATAGTCAACATATGGACTTGGTTAGCTATTTTTGGTCAGGCAAACACCACCGATCCGTCAAGGGTATTAATCTCATTACCTTGTATGCGACAGATCAAAATGGTCAAAATATTCCAATTAATTTCCGAATTTATGACAAATCTGAAAGTAAAACCAAGAATGATTACTTTATGGATATGTTAAGTGAAGTACTTAGTTGGGGTGCAAAGATTCAATTTATTTCAGGTGATAGTTGGTATTCATCGACTGGAAATCTAAAAACCATAAGAAAACATGGTATTCGATTTATGTTTGGTATCGACTGTAACCGTAAGGTTTCCCCTGAAAAAGGACAATGGTTTCAACTGCGTTTATTGCCAAATTTCCATCAGGGTCAAGTGGTCTGGCTCAAAGATTTTGGCTTTGTACAATTATTTAAGACTCAGTTAAAAGAACAGCAGAGGTTTTATATTGTGTATCAAGATGAAGATGATTTATTATCCTTTGAGGGTTTTCATGAATTACATTCAAGTCATTGGAAAATAGAACAATATCACCGGGTGATTAAACAGGTTTGTCATATTGAAAAGTTTCAGGTAAGACGGTCTAAACTGATTTTGAATCATATTTTTTCAGCCTTGATGGCCTACGTTGAGATACAAAAGAACCAGTTTGAGCGGATCTTTGAAAATGTATATCGTTGGCAGAAGAAATTATTTAGACCAATTATCAAAAACTTCATTGATGACTTTATTCTCGATAAAAATCATCTGCTACTACAGAGAGTCTATAAATAACAGTGCGTAAGTCCTAGATACTATACTTAAAATGTATAAAGTTGAGTGAAACAGTCAGGAAAAGGTTAATGGCTTTGAGCGCCATCTAAGAAGAACATGTGATTATTTTGGGTATTTATGATTTTTAGATGTAAAACTGACCTGAAAAATAGCAAGAACGATGTTATTATATAACGGAAATTTAAGGAGGGAGTGGATTGAAAGGTTTGCTCTCTTTTTATTTATCGGAAATGCTTAGGACTTAAGTCTACATTGAATCTATTTTTGAGATAAAGCACCATATATTAGAGTAAAATATCTGAACTGTATTTAGCCAATTTATGGAAGGTATGTGTCAAAAAAATCAATTGAAAAGTTGAGAACATGTTAGCATTTAGCCCATGACTATGTTTAAAAAATGCCACGCCAGGTACATTTTTTAAACACTGCATAATCAGGGACTGGTATATAAAAGGTAGACCCGAGTCGCTTTAGAAAAAATCTTTGTTAATGCTTGCTTTTTTCTAAGTCGATTTGCAAAAAATTGCCCGGTTTCGATCGGGTATTCAATGAGTGATGATGCCGCTGAGGGGCGTTATTGTTCATTAAACATATCAAGATTTTCTTGGTGTGGTGATAACGCCTCATGGCTTATGCCTTATGGGGGACTAGTATCATATTACCAATTTGATGCTAATAATCCTGGGTTTTGCTTAAAAAGCATCCTGAAAATGTTTTTGCAATAGGAAATGGGTCCACAAATGCAAGAAGTTGCTGACGCTCTGCGTCTTGACACTGAACTTTCCGCTGATAGTGCAGCGTATATTGAAGAACTTTATGAGCAGTATCTGACTGCTCCAGACTCAGTGGGTGCTGACTGGAGAGCGTACTTCGATAAATTCCCAAAAGGTGATCAACCACACAGTAATGTACGTGAGCAATTCCTACTTTTAGGTCGCAATTCAAGCCGTATTCAGCCTATTGTTCAGTCGACAGTCAGCTCAGAGCATGAACGTCGTCAAATTGGCGTGCTACAGCTGATTGCTGCGTACCGTAACCGTGGCCACCAGAAAGCAAAACTGGATCCATTAGGTTTGGCGAAGCGTGAAGTTGTGCCTGATCTAGATCTTGCTGCGCATGGTTTGACTCAGTCTGACTTAGACACAGTATTCAATACTGGTAACCTGGCGATCGGTAAAGAAGAAGCGACTTTGGCTGAAATGGTTCAGTCAATGGAAGCCACTTACTGTGGTTCAATCGGTGCTGAATACATGCACATCGTGGACACCAAAGAAAAACGTTGGATTCAACAACGTCTAGAAAGTGCACGCGGTCAATATGGCTTCAATGCTGATCAAAAGAAACATGTCCTTGAGCGTTTAACTGCGGCTGAAGGCCTAGAAAAATATCTTGGTAATAAATTCGTTGGTGCCAAACGTTTCGGCGTTGAAGGTGGTGAAGCATTCATCCCGATGGTCAACGAAATTATTCAGCGTGCAGGTTCTGTAGGCTGTAAAGAAGTTGTGATCGGTATGCCTCACCGCGGCCGTTTAAACCTTCTTGTTAACATCATGGGTAAGAACCCGGCTGACCTGTTTGGTGAGTTCGAAGGTAAATCTATTCACAAGAAAGGTTCTGGTGACGTTAAGTATCACCAAGGCTTCTCTTCAAACGTGATGACTCCAGGTGGCGAAGTTCACTTGGCATTGGCGTTTAACCCGTCACACCTTGAAATCGTTGGCCCTGTGGTTGAAGGTTCAGTACGTGCACGTCAAGTACGTCGTAAAGACATTGGCGGCGATGACGTATTGCCACTAATCGTACACGGTGATGCTGCATTTGCAGGTCAGGGCGTTAACCAGGAAACTTTCCAGATGTCACAAACTCGCGGTTATACCGTGGGTGGTACAGTGCACATTGTAATTAACAACCAGGTTGGTTTCACGACGTCTGATCCACGTGACGCACGTTCTACAGAATACTGTACTGACATCGCAAAAATGATTCAGGCACCGATCTTCCATGTGAATGGTGATGATCCTGAAGCTGTGGTGTTCATTTCACAATTGGCACATGACTTCCGTCATACCTTCCGTAAAGACGTTGTGATTGACATGTTCTGCTACCGTCGTCGTGGTCATAACGAAGCGGATGAGCCAGCTGCAACTCAACCAATGATGTATCAAGTGATTAACAAGAAAGCGACCACACGTACGCTTTATGCGGATCAGCTGGTACAGCAGGGTGTTCTTGATCGCGCAAGTGCAGATCAAATGGTTGAAAACTATCGTGCAGACCTGGAGGCGGGTAATCATGTTGCCAATGCACTGGTACTTGAACCAAACAAAAAAATGTTTGTGGACTGGACACCTTATTTAGGTCATGAGTACACAGACGAGTGGGATACAACTTTCCCAATCGAACGTTTGAAAGAGCTTGGCACGAAAATGCGTGAGCTTCCTGAAGGCTTCGTGATGCAGCGTCAAGTTGCAAAAGTGATCGACGATCGTCTGAAAATGCAAACGGGCGAAATGCCACTGAACTGGGGTGCTGCTGAAACTCTGGCGTATGCAACTGTACTAGATGATGGTTACTTGCTTCGTTTAACGGGTGAAGACGTAGGTCGTGGTACTTTCTCACACCGTCATGCAAAACTGCATAACCAGGTAGATGGCTCAACTTATCTTCCGCTGTGTAACCTGAAAGAAAACCAGCCGCGTACTGCAATCTATGACTCTTTATTGTCAGAGATGGCTGTATTGGCATTTGAATATGGTTATGCGACGACTCTTCCTAAGAGTTTGATCATCTGGGAAGCGCAATTCGGTGACTTCGCAAACTGTGCACAAGTGGTAATTGATCAGTTTATCTCATCTGGTGAAACCAAATGGGAACGTGTATGTGGCTTGACCATGCTTCTTCCTCACGGTTTTGAAGGTCAAGGTCCAGAGCATTCATCTGCACGTTTGGAACGTTTCTTGCAGCTATGTGCTGAAGACAACATGCAAGTCATCACACCGACCACGCCTGCGCAGATTTTCCACGCATTACGTCGTCAAGCGATTCGTCCAATCCGTAAGCCATTGATTGTTACTTCGCCGAAATCTTTACTTCGTCACAAGCTTGCTGTATCTAGCCTTGAAGAGCTTGCAAACGGTACATTCCAGACCGTGATTGATGAAGTAGACAACATCAACAAGTCAGATGTAACCCGTCTGGTACTGTGTGGTGGTAAGGTGTATTACGACCTAGTTGAAAAACGTCGTGAAAAAGAATTGAACAACACTGCAATTGTACGTATTGAACAATTATATCCATACCCAGAAAAACGCCTGGCAGAAGTGCTTGCGCAATATCCAAACGTTAAAGAACTTGTTTGGGCGCAAGAAGAACCGAAGAACCAAGGCGCTTGGTTGTTCATCGCACCGCGTCTATATGACGACGTGATGAAAGCGGGTAAACAAGTACGTATTAGCTATGCAGGCCGTGAAGCTTCTGCTGCACCGGCATGTGGTTCACCATATTTGCATGCAAAACAACAAGCTCAGCTCATCAACGACGCGCTTGCGATCGACGCTGAATAATCCAGGAGATTCTAAGTAATGGCAACCGAAATTAAAGCACCGGTATTCCCAGAGTCAGTTGCGGACGGTACGATCGCAACTTGGCACAAACAACCAGGTGAAGCTGTATCACGTGATGAAGTGATCTGCGATATTGAGACTGATAAAGTTGTTTTAGAAGTTGTTGCTCCTGCAGACGGTACACTTGCATCTATTATTAAAGGTGAAGGCGATACTGTTCTTTCAGCTGAAGTTATTGCGCAGTTTGAAGAGGGTGCTGTTTCTGGCGCGGCTCAAACTCAAGCAGTTCAGTCTGAAGAGAAAGTTGAACAAGCTGCGGCAAATACTGAAGCAGGTAATTCACCAATCGTTGAACGTCAGCAAGTACAAGACCAGGCTCCAGCAGTGCGTAAAGCATTGACTGAATCTGGTGTTGCAGCAGCTGATGTTGCTGGTACAGGCCGTGGCGGTCGCATCACCAAAGAAGATGTGGCAAATCACCAAGCGAAACCAGCAGCACAACCGTTAAGTGTTGCAGTGGGCGAGCGTATCGAAAAACGTGTTCCAATGACACGTCTTCGTAAGCGTGTTGCTGAACGTTTACTTGCAGCGACTCAAGAAACTGCAATGTTGACCACGTTCAACGAAGTCAACATGAAACCAATCATGGAAATGCGTGCGCAATACAAAGATGCATTTGAAAAGCGTCATGGTGCACGTCTTGGCTTCATGTCATTCTTTGTTAAAGCCGCAACTGAAGCACTCAAACGCTATCCAGCAGTGAATGCATCAATCGACGGTGATGATATTGTTTATCACGGTTACTACGACATCGGTGTTGCAGTTTCATCTGAACGTGGTCTAGTGGTTCCTGTACTTCGTGATACAGACCGCATGAACTATGCTGAAGTTGAAAACGGTATTCGTGCTTACGCAGCTAAGGCGCGTGATGGTAAACTGGGCATCGAAGACATGACTGGCGGTACATTCACAATTACCAATGGTGGTACTTTCGGTTCATTGTTATCTACTCCGATCTTGAACACGCCACAAACTGCGATTCTGGGTATGCATAAAATCCAGGAACGTCCGATGGCGGTGAATGGTCAAGTAGAAATCTTGCCAATGATGTACCTTGCACTGTCTTATGACCACCGTTTAATCGATGGTAAAGAAGCAGTCGGTTTCCTTGTAACAATCAAAGAATTGTTAGAAGAGCCAGCGCGTCTGATCCTTGATCTGTAATTTATTCATTAAAAATCTCCCCTAACCCCTCTTTAAAAAGAGGGGAAGATCCCCCTTTGGAAAAGGGGGATTAATAAGGGGGATTAGTTGGAGATAAACATGTCTCAATTCGATTTAGTCGTAATTGGTGGTGGCCCGGGCGGCTACGAAGCAGCAATTCGTGCAGCTCAACTTGGTTTTAAAGTTGCGTGTATCGAAAAACGTATTCATAAAGGTAAACCATCTTTAGGTGGTACTTGCTTAAACGTCGGTTGTATCCCGTCTAAAGCTTTACTTGATTCTTCACATCGTTATGAAGATACAGTTCAACATCTAGATGACCATGGTATTACGACTGGTGAAGTTAAATTCGATCTTTCTAAAATGCTGGCTCGTAAAGACAAAGTTGTAGATCAATTGACTGGCGGTATCGATCAGTTACTTAAAGGTAATGGCATCGAGTGGTTAAAAGGTACGGGTAAACTGCTTGCAGGTAAAAAAGTAGAATTTGTTTCTCACGAAGGTGAAACTCAAGTTTTAGAGCCTAAATATGTGATTCTTGCGACGGGTTCTGTACCAGTAAATATTCCAGTGGCTCCTGTAGATCAAGACTTAATTGTTGATTCTACTGGCGCGCTTGAATTCCCAGAAGTACCTAAGCGTTTAGGTGTAATTGGTGCGGGCGTGATCGGTCTTGAGCTTGGTTCTGTATGGCGTCGTCTTGGTGCTGAAGTTGTTGTATTTGAAGCAATGGATGCATTCTTACCAATGGCTGATAAAGCATTGGCAAAAGACTTCCAAAAACTGTTGACTAAGCAAGGTATGGATATCCGTATCGGTGCAAAAGTTGCAGGTACTGAAATCAATGGTCGTGAAGTAACGGTTAAATATAACCAAGCTGGTGAAGACAAAACTGAAACTTTCGATAAATTGATCGTTTGTGTCGGTCGTCGCGCATATGCTGAAGATTTATTGGCTGATGATTCAGGCATTAAATTGACTGAACGCGGTTTGGTTGAAGTCAACGATTGGTGTGCAACTTCAGTTGAAGGCGTATACGCAATTGGTGACTTGGTACGTGGTCCAATGCTTGCGCATAAAGCAATGGAAGAAGGCGTAATGGCGGTTGAGCGTATTCACGGTCATGCTGCACAAGTGAACTATGACACCATTATTTCTGTAATTTACACACATCCGGAAGCGGCGTGGGTAGGTTTAACAGAACAGCAAGCGACTGAAAAAGGTCACGAAGTTAAAACGGGTCAATTCGGTTTTGCTGTGAACGGTCGTGCTTTAGCTGCGGGTGAAGGTGCCGGTTTCGTGAAGTTTGTTGCTGATGCAAAAACGGATCGTTTACTCGGTATGCACGTGATTGGACCTGCTGCGTCTGATATCGTTCACCAAGGTATGATCGCGCTTGAGTTTGTATCTTCAGTTGAAGATCTTCAGTTGATGACTTTCGGTCACCCGACCTTCTCTGAAGTGGTACATGAAGCTGCACTTGCAGTTGATGGGCGTGCGATTCACGCGATCCAACGTAAGCGTAAGTAATTCGAAAAAAGAGCGACTTAGGTCGCTCTTTTTACATTTCATGGTTGTTTTTATTGGAACAATCATCTAAAAATAAAGATAACGATTTTAAGAAATGCTGGTACTGCTTTGACGGACGTCTGGGTGCTAGTGGGTTATAACAAGGCAAAGAAGTAATAAAAGGTTATTCAATGAATTTACATGAGTATCAAGCAAAAGCGCTATTAAAAAAATATGGTATGCCTGTACAGGAAGGGATACTTGCCACCAATGCCGATGAAACGGTGCATGCTTTCGAGCAGTTGGGTGGAAAGTTTGCAGTATTGAAAGCACAGGTGCATGCGGGTGGCCGAGGTAAGGCTGGTGGGGTAAAAGTAGTGAAATCGGCTACTGAGGCTGCTGAATATGCCAACCAGATTATTGGTTCACGCTTGGTGACTTATCAGACTGATGCCAATGGTCAGCCGGTCAATAGCATTTTAGTTTCTGAGGATGTTTATCCGGTTGAGCGCGAGCTGTACTTGGGCGCTGTGGTGGATCGCTCGACTCGCCGCATCACTTTTATGGCATCGACTGAAGGCGGTGTTGAAATTGAGAAAGTGGCCGAAGAAACCCCTGAAAAAATTATTAAAGTTGAGGTTGATCCTTTAGTTGGTCTAATGCCATTTCAGGCGCGTGAAGTTGCTTTTGCACTTAAACTCAAAGATGGACAAATCAATCAATTTGTTAAAGTCATGACGGCTGCCTATCAGGCATTTGTAGACAATGATTTTGCACTTTTCGAAATCAATCCGCTGTCTGTGCGTGAAAACGGCGACATTCTGTGTGTCGATGCCAAAATCGGAATTGATTCGAATGCACTGTACCGTTTGCCTGAAGTGGCTGCTTTGCGTGATAAGTCTCAAGAAAATGAACGTGAGTTAAAAGCCTCTGAGTTTGATCTAAACTATGTGGCACTTGAGGGTAACATTGGTTGTATGGTCAATGGTGCCGGTCTTGCCATGGCAACCATGGATATTATTAAGCTGTATGGCGGTCAACCAGCCAACTTCCTGGATGTGGGTGGTGGTGCGACCAAGGAGCGTGTGATTGAAGCCTTTAAAATTATCTTGGCAGATCACTCTGTCCAGGGTGTATTGATTAATATTTTTGGTGGAATTGTACGTTGTGACATGATTGCTGAAGCAATTATTGCAGCGGTTCAGGAAGTAAATGTGACAGTTCCTGTGGTTGTTCGCCTCGAAGGCAACAATGCGGAACTGGGTGCAAAATTACTGGATGAATCAGGTTTGAAATTGATTTCTGCACACGGTCTTGCTGATGCTGCAGAAAAAATCGTTGCTGCTGTAAAAGCTTAAGGAGTATCTAGCATGAGCGTATTAGTTAATAAAGACACTAAAGTATTGGTACAGGGCTTTACAGGCAAAAACGGTACATTCCATTCTGAACAGGCTCTGGCCTACGGCACTAAAGTCGTGGGTGGTGTAACCCCGGGTAAAGGTGGTCAAACTCATCTGGAACTGCCTGTATTTAATACCATGCGTGAAGCGGTGAAAGAAACAGGTGCAGATGCTTCGGTGATTTATGTTCCGGCACCCTTTGTACTGGATTCTATTGTCGAGGCGGTTGATTCTGGCATTGAGTTAATTGTGGTAATTACTGAAGGTGTACCGACCATCGACATGCTTAAAGCCAAGCGTTATCTGGAAACCAATGGCAATGGCACACGTCTGATCGGGCCAAACTGTCCGGGTATTATTACGCCGGGTGAATGTAAAATCGGGATCATGCCGGGGCATATTCATCAACCGGGTAAAATCGGGATCATTTCGCGTTCAGGCACACTGACTTATGAGGCTGTGGCGCAAACCACGAAACTGGGTTTGGGTCAGTCGACCTGTATCGGGATTGGTGGTGACCCGATTCCAGGCATGAACCAGATTGACTGCTTGAAATTGTTCCAGGAAGATCCGCAGACTGAAGCCATCATCATGATTGGTGAGATTGGTGGTACGGCGGAAGAAGAAGCAGCTGAATATATTCAATCGAATGTGACCAAGCCAGTTGTTGGTTATATTGCGGGTGTAACTGCACCTAAAGGCAAACGTATGGGTCACGCAGGTGCGATTATTTCAGGTGGTAAGGGCACAGCAGAAGAAAAGTTTGCTGCCTTTGAGCGTGCGGGTATGGCCTATACGCGCAGTCCTGCCGAACTCGGTTCAACCATGCTACAAGTGTTAAAAGATAAAGGTTTAGTTTGATATTCACATTAGACCTTCAATAAAAAAGCTCCCATCTGGGAGCTTTTTTATATCTCACTCTATTTTTAAGTTTTAGCTTTGAGGCTCTGGGTCATGCCGTTGATATCTCCACCCTGAATACCAAGCTCACTCATCAGACTGTCAATAAGCGGTGCTTGGCTACGATAACGTAGGGCGCTATTCACTACCTGATCTGATAGGGCAACATTGCTACCTTCATGATGGGAATCTGCCTGACAGGCACCGGCATGACCGCCATGTAGGCCATTTACCTGGAGAATCTTGATATCATCAATATTTTCCATTGGCTTGACACTTTCCCGGATAATTTCAGGCAAGTATTTCAGCATGGCCAGACGAATCTGCATTTCGACTTGTTCAGGTGACAGGACGTTATTGGCTTCATTGACCGCACGTGTACCTTCAGCATCCACCTGATACTGTTTCTCCATTGCCTGAGCCAGTAGAATTTTTGCATCCGCTTCACCCTTGGCTTTAAAGCGGACTTTTTCTGCTTCGGCCTCAGCCGCAATCCGCACTGCTTCTGCATCATCTGCTGCCGCCTGTTTGCCGGCTTCAGCAGCAACTGTAATTGCAATCGCATCTTTTTCAGCGTGTTCTTTGGCTGCGACCAGCTCAACTGCCTTTTGACGCTCTGCCTGCTGGATTTGACGTACGGTGATGACTTCTTCTTCCGCTTTTACCGCTTGTGCACGCGCCTGATCGGCTTGGGCCTTGGCTTCAGATTCAGCACGTGATTTTTCCGCAATGGCAATGGCGCGATCCTGTTCAGCCAGTTCAATGGTTTTCTTTTGTTCGACCTGTGCTTTTTGAATCAGCTGGGCCTTTTGAATATTTTCATTTTCGACATCACGGGCGGCCAAAATACGCTTGAGTTCGACTTCTCGTTCAGCGGCAATTTGTGCTTCTTCTGCTTCACGTTTTTTGCCGGCTTCCTGAGCGGCAATTTCAGCCAGCTGTTCAGCACGGCGAATGGCAATTTCACGCTCTTGCTGCAGTTTGGCATATTCTTCTTCACGAATAATTTGCAGGCGCGCCTGTTCAGCTTCCAGATTTTTGGTTTTGATCGCCAGATCGGTATCCTGTTCGATATGGTTACGTTTGCGACGGCGATCCTCAATGGTTTCAGTGAGCTTGGTCAGGCCTTCAGCATCAAAGGCATTTTGCGGATTGAAGTATTTAAATCCGGTCTGATCCAGTCCGGTTAGGGAAACAGTTTCAAGCTCCAGACCATTTTTATGTAAATCTTCCGAAACGACTTGCTGTACTTTTTGCACGAAATCAACGCGTTTTTCATGTAGTTCTTCCATGGCCATTTCTGCTGCCACTGCGCGCAGTGAATCAACAAATTTGCCTTCCACCAGATTTTTCAGTTCATTCGGTGACATAGTTTTTTGACCAAGGGTTTGTGCTGCGGTGGCAATTGAATCTGCGGTAGGCTTGACCCGTACATAGAATTCGGCCATGACATCGACCCGCATCCGGTCACGGGTAATCAGTGCCTGATCATCTGCGCGACGGACTTCAAGGCGTAGGGTATTCATATTTACTGGAATGATTTCATGCAAAACAGGAAGCACGATTGCGCCCCCACCTAAAATCACTTTTTCACCACCCCAACCGGTACGCACAAAGGAAATTTCTTTGCTTGAACGACGGTATAAGCGTGCAATGATGAGACCGAAGGTCACCAATGCCACAAAAATAATTCCCGCAATAATTAAAATATTATATAAATCAAATGTTAACATTGTTATAAAGTCTCAATTGAGTGCTAGCTAAATAAAATTAAAGTGCAATGGCTTGAAAGCCGTTCTTGGTTTTGTGGGTTAGAACTACATTCTGACCTTGATTTAAAATTTGATTGTTTTCTGGTTCAACCAGTACATAGTGGGTCTGACCATGTTGATCACGGACTTTGGCCTGCGCCGGAGAATTCACTTTGGCATCTCCGAGAATAATGGTCGCGGTACGTCCGATGAGTTCATCACTATGAATCGCAGAGGTTTCGTCTTGGGGCAGGAGCTTACTGGCGGCCATGGCAAGAAAGCGCACCACAGGCATACACAGAAACAGGCAGGCCGGAGAAATCAGCCAAACATTAAACAGCTGGCTGGTCAGGCGCTCAAATATGCCCTGAATCAATAAACCGCTTAACCCATAACTGGTCAGAAAAATGATTAGCCAGATAAATAAAGGCAGACGCCCCAGATATAACCAGTCAAATACTTTGCTGAAAACACCCGGAGACTGATCCGGGCTTATTTCTGGTTGCAGGGGATCTTCAGGTAAAAACTGTTCAAAGATATGCTGAGAGCCACCGCCAAGCAGCAATAGAATACATTCTAGTGCTGCAAACATCAGCATTAGGCTCAGGCTAATACTAAATACGATATTGGATGGATGCGTAAACAGTTCCCACATTTTTTTATCTCTATAATTATGTTTTTAGGAAAAGTATCTGAAAGTTTTTATTGATATAACGATAACAGTAATTGTTGATTTTGTATGTAAAAAATAACAAAAAAACTTATAAACAAGGATTGAATATATTGATTATTTAATAATTATTAAACTATTAAAACTAGGGTGTGTTGACACTTTTAGTTTAAAAAAATAGCGAAGTAGTAAAATCAAATCGCCAAACCCAATTTTACTATTCGCTATGCCTCGTACCATGCTGACAGATCAACACTGGCAAAAGTTGAAAGTTATTCTGCGTAATTTATCCATTCACCACAACTCAAATTTACGCAATTTTATTGAAGCTATTCTCTATAGAATTAGAACAGGCTGTCCGTGGCGAGATATTCCTTCTTGTTTTGGTCATTCAAACTCTATTTTCAAACGTTTTAATCGTTGGTCAAGCAGCGGTAAGTTAATTAGATTATTCAAATTACTAGCCTCATGCCCCGATATGGAGTGGATTTTTATTGATGGCTCTCATGTACGTGCTCATCAACATTCTGCCGGTATAGCGAATCAATCTATTTCTAAAAGTGTAGGAGGAAACTCCTCAAAAATACATTTGATTGTTGATGCACATGGCAATCCTATTGATTTCATGATTACCGATGGAACCACACATGATGTTAAAGTTGCACCTGATTTAATATCAACATTAGATTTAAAAGAGACAAAAGTGGTATGTGCAGATAAAGGCTATGATTCAGAACCACTGCGTGAACAGATCAGGAAAACAGGGACTAAAGCGAATATACCAAAGAAAACAAATAGCCAATCGAACAATGACCATATGGACTGGTGTTTATATAAAATCAGGCATTTGGTTGAAAATATGTTTTGTAAATTAAAGCAATTTAGAGGAATGGCTACTCGATATGACAAGCTCAAAAGAAATTATCAAAGTTCTGTTGCTTTAGCCTGTATATTTTTATGGCTACCTTTATAGGGTTAATTATGAACAGTAAATGTCAACAGACCCTAATAATAAACTATAAGTTAAATGGATGTTTGAGCAAGTGATGTCATAGCGGCAATAGGAATTCTGAATAGCATGGCATTCTGTGTATGCTTGCCTGAGAAAGATATAGAGATACATCGACCTGAGTATCTCCAAATTTTTCTGTTCAAGTTTAAAGTAGGGCAGTCTGAATCCGGACTTTCATATCTAGAGTCTGTTGCAGAATATAGTGTTGCATCCATTTGACTTGTTCGCCCATAGGATTGACCTTGACTGCAGTATTCAGGAAGTCGAGATCAGGCTGCTTGAAAAGCTGCTTTTGCAAGGTTTGCTCCAAAATCTGACTGTTGGTTGTCAAAGGTAATGCCACTAGATAGAACGCTTTAGGATAATTATAAAAGGCATATAATAAGTTAAAGGCTTTTTGATCACCTTTGAGGTTGCCAGCACCAATTTCGTAAGCTGCGTTCTGGTTACTATAAGTAACGCCGATTAGAAATTCCCAATGACCTTCTTGCAAACGCAGACCAAACTGTAATCCGATTTGATCCGCGGTCAGCTCGTGTTGCAGATAGATATTTAAAGGCTTGCCATCATCACTGAAAGGTTCTTGCAAGACTAGAATATGTTGCTGATGCTGATAAATATAACCAGCAAGCTGGGCCTGTTCCAGACGGGTTTTTACAGTGGCAAGACCAAAAGCGCTATAGGGCATAAACGAAGTATATCAATAGGGAGAATTGGGTCTTACTCTAGTAATTTTTTAACTATTTGAGAACCACTACTTTAGATTATTTTCCTAGGATTTTATTGGTTTAGCGACAGGTTAATATATACCTCTACCACACAATATCCTCGCTTGAATTGTGCAAATCATTGATTCATAAAAACTGATATTCATTATTGATGAATTTTTATATGAGCTTTTGATATATCAATATCATAAAACAAGCAATGGATAGGATAAGTAAATCACTATAATGAATATAAATTTTCAAAAGTGTCATAAGTACACGTTTTTCTAAGCTGGTGTTGTCCATGTCGTTAAATGAGGAAAGACTTACTCATCTCAAACAGCTTGAAGCTGAGAGTATTCATATCATCCGCGAAGTTGCTGCCGAGTTTGAAAATCCGGTCATGCTGTATTCGATTGGTAAAGATTCAGCGGTCATGCTGCATCTTGCGCTAAAAGCGTTCTACCCAGCAAAACTTCCATTTCCATTATTACATGTCGATACAGGCTGGAAGTTTAAAGACATGATCACTTTCCGGGACAACATGGCGAAAACCCATGGTTTCGATTTGATCGTGCATCAGAATAAAGAAGGGGTTGAGGCAGGTATTAACCCATTCGACCACGGTAGTTCTAAATATACCGACATCATGAAAACTCAGGGCTTAAAACAGGCTCTGGATAAATACGGTTTTGATGCTGCTTTTGGTGGTGCGCGCCGTGATGAAGAAAAATCACGTGCGAAAGAACGTGTTTATTCATTCCGTGATTCGAAACATCGTTGGGATCCGAAAAACCAGCGTCCAGAACTTTGGAATCTTTACAACGGTAAAGTGAACAAGGGCGAAAGTATTCGTGTATTCCCATTATCCAACTGGACTGAGCTGGATATCTGGCAATACATCTATTTGGAAAGTATTCCATTAGTACCACTTTATTTGGCTGCAGAACGTCCTGTGGTTGAACGTAGTGGCACACTTATTATGGTTGATGATGAACGTATGCCTTTAAAAGAAGGTGAAGTTCCACAAATGAAATCGGTACGTTTCCGTACTTTGGGTTGTTATCCATTAACAGGTGCTGTGGAATCTACAGCCAATACCTTGCCGGAAATTATTCAGGAAATGTTGCTGGCAACCAGTTCTGAGCGTCAAGGTCGTATGATTGACCATGATGAAGCAGGCTCGATGGAGAAGAAGAAGCAGGAAGGCTACTTCTAATTTAATCTCCCCCCTTGCGCAGCAATGCTGCTCACCTCTTTAAAAAGAGGGGGAACTCCTAAATCAGAACGGAGATAAAGTCCCTCTTTATTAAAGAGGGATTTAGGGAGATTAAAAAAAGATTCAAAACAACCGATTTCTAAAGAATATGTGGAGCTTTGAGCGATGTCTCATCAATCTGATTTAATCAGCCAAGATATCTTGGGCTATCTGAAACAACATGAAAATAAAGACCTGTTGCGTTTCCTGACTTGCGGTAACGTGGACGATGGTAAATCGACGTTAATCGGTCGTCTGCTGTACGATTCAAAATTGATTTATGAAGATCAATTACAGGCTGTGACCCGTGACTCGAAAAAAGTCGGTACGACAGGTGATGCACCTGACTTGGCACTTCTGGTTGATGGTTTACAAGCGGAGCGTGAGCAAGGCATTACCATTGATGTGGCATATCGTTATTTCTCGACAGAAAAACGTAAATTCATCATCGCGGACACGCCGGGACACGAACAGTACACCCGTAACATGGCAACCGGTGCGTCGACTTGTGACCTTGCAATCATTTTGATTGATGCGCGTTATGGCGTGCAAACCCAGACGCGTCGTCATACCTTTATTGCGAGTTTGCTCGGGATCAAGAACATCATTGTTGCAATCAATAAGATGGACTTGGTGGAATTCTCTGAAACGCGTTTCAATGAAATCCAGGCTGAATATGCGGCATTCGTTGCACAATTGGGCGACCGTAAACCAAGCAATATCATCTTTACGCCTATTTCTGCATTGAATGGCGATAACGTGGTGAACAAGTCAGCCAATACGCCATGGTACACTGGTGAAACGCTGATGGGTACACTTGAATCGGTGGAAATTAACCGTAGTTCAGCGAAGCAGGATTTCCGTTTCCCTGTGCAATACGTGAACCGTCCAAACCTCGACTTCCGTGGTTTCTGCGGTACGATCGCACTTGGCGATATCAATGTTGGCGATACCGTAACAGCATTACCTTCTGGTAAATCATCGACTGTCAAAGAAATTGTCACTTTTGATGGCAATCTTGAGCATGCAGTTGCAGGTCAGGCAGTGACTTTAACGCTTAACGATGAAATTGATATTTCACGTGGTAACGTGTTAATTCGTGCTGATCAAGCGGTTCCAAATATTTCACGTTCAGTTCAAGCGACTGTAGTGTGGATGGCAGATCAACCACTTGTACTAGGTAAGCTGTATAACATCAAGATTGGTACACAAACCGTTCCGGCAAAAGTAACGGCAATTCATTACCGTACCAACGTCAATACATTGGAAAAAGTTCAGGTGGATAAACTTGAGCTGAATGCAATTGCCAATGTAACTGTTGAATTTGATGCACCAGTGGTCTTTGACCGTTATCAGGACAGCCGTTTCACCGGTTCGTTTATCTTCATCGATCGTTTAAATAACGTGACGATTGGTGCGGGTATGGTGGAAGAATCAGTTGAATGGTCTGCACATGATGAGCCTGTCACTGCAGAAGTACGTGCAGCACGTTTGGGTCAAAAACCTGCTGCTGTAACTGTAACTGCCAAAGCTCTGGAAAATGCTCAGGCGCTAGAAAGCTTGCTGATTCAGCAAGGGATCGTTGCTATTGCTAAAGCAGGTTTGAATGCGGAGCAGGTTGCACTGGTTCGTGAAACTGGTGTGGTTGTGATTACCGATGCCGCTGAAGGTACAGACACGACTTTAACCGTAGATACAGTTGAAGAACTTGCTGAGAAGATTGTGGAATTAGTTCGTCTATAAGACTGGGCTAATTTGAAAAAACCCGCTGGAAAGCGGGTTTTTTTATTGCCTAAATTTTGATTGCATGAAAATCATTCGATTAGTCAAAATGTGATCTTTCAATTTACTAGTCAATTAATACAATACTCCCTAGATTTGGGGAATATATGAAAAAATTAATATTGCTGGCTAGTTTGTGTATGGCTTTTGGAGTAGATGCCAAGCAAACCACAACCAGTACTGAATCGATCAAGCAAAAAATAATCCAGCAGTCGATTGAGAGTTATTCGGGCAATTGCCCATGCCCTTACAATACTGCACGTAATGGTAGTCGCTGTGGTAAACGTAGTGCTTATAACCGTGCAGGCGGATATGCGCCACTATGTTATCCGGAAGATGTGAGTGAAAATATGGTAAAGGAATATAAAGGGCGTAGTTAATTAAAGTCTCCGTATTTTTATAGCGAGCTAAAAGAAATATTTTTATTAGATTTAGCTTTAGATGGATAATTATTCATAAGAATCATTGAGGACTAAGGTCAGAATAGCTTTCATTTCGGTTAAGCTTTTCACGCCTGCAATCCTTTTAATGATTTCTCCATTTCTAAAAATAAGCGTAGAAGGCAAACCATAGGCATTATAGCGCAAGGTTAAAATCGGAGACTGATCTACATTGATCTTGCCAAATTTAATCTCAGGATTTACCTCAGCATAGTATGTCGCCAGTTCGGCAAAGACCGGAAAATTCTGAACACAAGGCTTGCACCAGTCTGCATAAAAGCGAATCACGGCAAAACCTTCAAACCACTCAAAATCACTGTAATTGTTTTCGCTATATTCGATCACTTGGGTCATGGTCGGCCTATTATCAATTTTCTGAATAGTTACCCGATTATACATAAGTCCGATGTGGCTTCATTCCTCATGCTAACTATGTTCAAATAAGTCCAAGACATATGAAATGCATAGATTAGGGAAAGAAACCATGTCGCAACAAACCATGCAGCAAGTCATTATTACAGAACCGGGTGGTGTCGATAAACTCGCTTATGAAACGGTGACTGTACCTGAACCTAGAGCAGATGAAGTTCTGGTGAAAGTTCATGCCTTTGGTATTAACCGTCCAGATATCCTGCAGCGTCAAGGCTTATATCCGATGCCGAAAGGGGTAACGCCAGTTCCTGGCCTGGAAGTGGCAGGTGAGGTGGTTGCGATTGGTAGTGATGTAAGTCAGTTTAAAGTTGGTGATCAAGTCTGTGGTTTGACCAATGGTGGCGGTTATGCTGAATATTGCGTCATACCTGAAAGCCAGACCTTGAATATTCCTGAAGGCGTAAGTTTTGTACAGGCAGCGGCCATTCCTGAAACTTTCTTTACTGTATGGGCGAACGTGTTCCAGATGGGTAAGGCCAAAGCAGGGGAAACTGTACTGGTACATGGTGGAACGAGCGGGATTGGTACGACTGCTTTGATGTTGTGTAAATCACTTGGCATCAAAACCTTTGCAACCGTCGGTTCAGATGAAAAAGTTGCGGCTATTGCAGATTTAACCACGGCTATTAACTATAAAACTCAGGACTTTGAGCAAGTTATTAATGAAGCCACTGACAATGGCGGTGTTGATGTCATTTTAGATATGGTCGGTGCTCCTTATTTAGAGCGTAATTTGAATTTGTTGCGCCGTGATGGACGTCTGGTCTATATCGCGTTCTTGGGCGGGGCTAAAGCCAAAGAAGTTAAACTCGGTCAGATTATGATGAAACGTTTGACCATTACCGGTTCCACCATGCGTGCACGTAGCACGGCTGAAAAAGCGGAAATTGCACAAGGTCTGAAAGAGCAGATTGCACCATTATGGACAAAAGGCGAATGTCTGCCGATGATCTATAAAACGTTTAAATTTGATCAGATTCAGGATGCCCATGCCACAATGGATACTGGAGAGCATGTGGGTAAAGTTGTAGTTGAAATTATTTAATACGAGATAAGTGATTCAAAAAAAGCCAGTAATTTTACTGGCTTTTTTTAATTTTAAGTAAAATATTATTACAAATAAATATATAAAATCTTGAATAAAAATTAAAAAATGTTAACTGTTCGACACAACCTGTCAATTATGACACGTAAATTGCATGTATAGATAATTCCGACCAAATGGTTAAACATTCACATGAATGTGAGAGGGAAAATAAGATGAAAATTATTTCAACAGCATATAGTTCAAAACATAGTTTAAGAGCATTACGACGTATTCATAAAATGATTATTCGCGGAACCATCAGCTGGGTAGAGTTACATAAAATGTATCGGGCGATGCTGCATCTGGAGCGTTATATAGAAAGATTAACAATACAAAATCGTCATTCAAGCAAGAAAGCATCCAGAAAATCCAAATAAGATCTTGTATGTTTAGGGTGAATAAAGGGTCAAGATCTGATGCAAAAAAATATCTTAGACTTTGTCCTAATATTATTCATTGATCGGCATTCAGTATAATCATTCAACATCTAGCGATAAATAAGTACATGAGAATGTATTAAGTGGGGATTTATGAAGCGCCCAGCTTCAACACATGAGCGTCTTGCAGAGCGTTTAGCCAGAATTTTGACCAAATTAAACGTCGGATATCAACTCCGGGCTGCAGAGCTAGCTGCAGAATTTCAGGTCAGCACCCGCACCATTGAGCGTGATTTTGATCGTCTAGGCTCTTACTTACCCTTACTTCAAGATGAACAGAAACGATATTATCTGGAACCCTCTTATTTAGGGCGATTTAAATTGCAGGATATCCAGACTTTTGCCCAGCTTTCGGGGATCAGTGAGTTGTATCCGGCGTTGGATATGTCTTTTATGCGTGAACTGCTGGATGAGCGGGCAAATCAGGTATTTTCGGCAAAAGGCTATTATTTTGAAGATGCCAAACAGTTTGCCGAACATTTCAAGTTGCTTGCAAGCGCAATCTATAAACGTCAGCAGGTTGAGTTGCAATATTCAGATCAATTGCGAATCATTAAGCCTTATCGCTTGATTCACCATCATGGTATCTGGTATCTGGTGGGCGTAGATCAGGACAAGTTGCGCACTTATCGCTTAAGTCAGGTGCAACAGCTCAAGCTGGTTTCTAAGGCGGAGAGCTTTGCGCATGATCCTGAAATACTGAAAATGCTGGCAGATGAAGACAGCATCTGGTTTGGGCAGCAAAAGCAGCAAGTCTTAATCAGGGTACAACCTGAAGTCACGGTCTTTTTTAAAGAGCGCCGTTTATTTCCAGAACAGCAGATCGAGCAGGAAGCCGAGACTGGAGAGTTAGTGATCAGTTGCCAGATTCGTCACGAAATGCAGTTGTTGCCTTTGGTGCGTTACTGGTTGCCCTATGTGAAAATTATTGAGCCGATTCATTTTCAGCAGAAACTGGAACAGGATTTGCAAGGATATTTACGTTCTGCTGGATGATATTGAGAAAGCAGAGCAGGAGGGCCTGATTAATGATGACACTTTAAATGGGAATTTAATTTACTTATTTTTTGACTAACTAAATTACAGACATAAAAAAACCAGCTTTCGCTGGGTTCTTTATTTGCACCATCTTTCTATAGTAGAAGAATGGTGCCCGAGGCCAGACTCGAACTGGCACGCTTTGTGGGCGGGGGATTTTAAATCCCCTGTGTCTACCGATTTCACCACTCGGGCTTTAACAAGATGGAGGCGGAGGTCGGAATCGAACCGGCGTCCACGGAGTTGCAGTCCGCTGCATGACCACTCTGCCACCCCGCCGCGTCTTGTTGATGCGTATATTAGCAAGCTCAGAAAAAAAAACAATAGTGTATTCATCTGTATGCGCATAAAAACATCATCTGGCGGAAAATATTTAAATTATTCATGTAGAATGTGCAAAATTGATTCATATCAACACTTGGGAGAAGTGCCGTGGCATTAGTTCTAGACGGTCGTGCATTGGCGAAGCAAATTGAAGCTGACTTGTTTACTCGCGTAGAAGCGCTGAAAGCAAAATCAGGTCGTACTCCAATTCTTGCGACGATTTTGGTAGGTGACGATGGTGCATCTGCAACTTATGTTCGCATGAAAGGCAATGCCTGCCGCCGTGTTGGTATGGATTCACTCAAAGTGGAACTTCCTAAAGAAACCACAACTGAAGAATTATTGGCTGAAATTGAAAAATTAAATGCAAATCCTGATGTGCACGGTATTCTGCTTCAGCACCCGGTTCCTGCGCAAATTGATGAGCGTGCCTGTTTCGATGCAATCTCGCTTGAAAAAGACGTAGATGGTGTCACTTGCCTGGGCTATGGTCGTATGGCAATGGGTGAGGCAGCCTATGGTTCAGCGACGCCTGCGGGTATTATGACTATCCTGAAAGAGAACAACATTGAAATCGCTGGTAAACATGCGGTAGTTGTAGGTCGTTCTGCAATTTTGGGTAAACCAATGGCTGCGATGCTGCTAGAAGCGAATGCAACCGTAACCATTTGCCATTCACGTACTCAAGATCTTGCAAGCTTTGTTAAGCAAGCAGATATCATTGTCGGTGCGGTAGGTAAAGCAGAATTAATTCAAAAAGACTGGATCAAACAAGGTGCAGTGGTTGTTGATGCTGGTTTCCATCCACGTGATGGCGGTGGTGTTGGTGATATCCAACTTGTTGGCATTGAAGAAATTGCTTCTGCTTACACACCAGTTCCGGGTGGTGTAGGTCCAATGACGATTACCACTTTAATCCGTCAAACGGTTGAAGCTGCTGAAAAAGCTTTAGGTTAATCAAATCCTCCCTAACCCTCCTTTTTCAAAGGAGGGAACTCTGATCACTATTTTTGGATGGAGTTTCCCCCTCTTTTTTAAAGAGGGACTAGGGGAGATTCTTCAAAGACATTAATACTAATTAAAAGAAATCTAATGAGCTGCACCTTCCGACTCCCTCAAGCCCCAGAACATCTACTAAAAGCCTTGCATGATGTGATTCCACACTGTGAGCTACATGCACAGCAATTGCCGGATACACCCATTTCCCTGTGGCTGATTCCGCCAGTATTCCCAACAGATAAGCTGGATGATGAGGTGATTCGTCGCATTTGGAATGATACACCATACTGGATCTTTTGCTGGGCCTCAGGCTTGGCGATGGCGCAGTGGCTATTGGCAGAGCCGCATCATGTTAAAGACAAAGTAGTTTTGGATTTTGGGGCGGGATCGGGCGTAGTTGCCATTGCGGCGAAAATGGCAGGTGCAAAACGTGTGATCTGCTGTGATATCGATCAAGTTAGTCTAGATGCCTGTCGTGCCAATGCAGAGCTAAATGATGTCGAGCTTGAATATCTGGATGACCTATATAAGGCAGAGAAAGTGGATATTTTATTAGCCGCAGATGTGCTCTATGATCAATGTAACCGTTTCTTCCTGAATGAGTTTTTAAAATTTGCACCTGAGGTGTGGGTTGCAGACAGTCGGGTAAAAAACTTTAGTCATCCTCAATATGAAAAACTGGATGAGCGTAGTGCGACGACCTGGCCGGATTTGGATGAATCGCCCTAATTTCGTAATGTCAGTTTCTATAAAACACGTTAAATTTAAAAAATTAAAAAGGGCACTAGGCCCTTTTTGATTGTCTTACTCTGATTAAGTAACTAAGTATCAGATATTAAGAACAGGTATAACGAATAACCCGCATGGTCGTAGGGCGGGCTTCTAAAGCTTCGCGTGCACCCGGGTTCTCGCTATTATGTAAATCAGGCGTATTGCTCAAGCTGATTTGCGTGCGGCTATTACCCAGTTGGCGGCCATAGTTTTCCTGTTCCGCAGTTGGATTGGAAATTTCATTGGTGCTTAAAATCTGGATGTTGTAAGTTTTGGAATTTCCTAATACGTGTCTGCAAGCGGCTTGCAAGCGATTTTCATCCTGGCTTGGTCGTCCTGAGAGGGTGTAGCTCAAGGTTGCTGTATTGCCTGAACGTTCCAGAATTTCATAGCCACTTTGTCCATTGAATTGATGGGGTGTGGTCTGACATGCACTCAGTACGAAACTGCTCGCAGCCATAGCCAAAATTACTGTTGTTCTTTTCATATTTATAGTTCCTGAAGTCTTGGCTTAAGTATGCCATATTTTGCTTAAACTGCTGCTCTGGTCAATTGTGATCAATTGTAGGACTTACGCACTGTTATTTATAGACTCTCTGTGGTAGCAGATGATTTTTATCGAGAATAAAGTCATCAATGAAGTTTTTGATAATTGGTCTAAATAATTTCTTCTGCCAACGATATACATTTTCAAAGATCCGCTCAAACTGGTTCTTTTGTATCTCAACGTAGGCCATCAAGGCTGAAAAAATATGATTCAAAATCAGTTTAGACCGTCTTACCTGAAACTTTTCAATATGACAAACCTGTTTAATCACCCGGTGATATTGTTCTATTTTCCAATGACTTGAATGTAATTCATGAAAACCCTCAAAGGATAATAAATCATCTTCATCTTGATACACAATATAAAACCTCTGCTGTTCTTTTAACTGAGTCTTAAATAATTGTACAAAGCCAAAATCTTTGAGCCAGACCACTTGACCCTGATGGAAATTTGGCAATAAACGCAGTTGAAACCATTGTCCTTTTTCAGGGGAAACCTTACGGTTACAGTCGATACCAAACATAAATCGAATACCATGTTTTCTTATGGTTTTTAGATTTCCAGTCGATGAATACCAACTATCACCTGAAATAAATTGAATCTTTGCACCCCAACTAAGTACTTCACTTAACATATCCATAAAGTAATCATTCTTGGTTTTACTTTCAGATTTGTCATAAATTCGGAAATTAATTGGAATATTTTGACCATTTTGATCTGTCGCATACAAGGTAATGAGATTAATACCCTTGACGGATCGGTGGTGTTTGCCTGACCAAAAATAGCTAACCAAGTCCATATGTTGACTATATGGTTTATCTAAAACAGTATCATCAATACTGACTATAAGCTTATTATTATCAATATGTTGAATTGCTTCTTGATATAGGTCGTGAGGTGTGTAGTCTTCACGCTCTAGAAAGCGATTTACACTATCATGCGAGATATTATAAGTCTCGGCAAGTTGTGTGCAGCTAATAGAGTTCGGTTCTGTCATGAGAAAGCCCATATAAATGGGTAATGTACAAGTTGCTGTAGAAGCATGTTTAGTTCGTCTGATCACAGATACGTTATAAACTATTGTAATACTTTTTTGAATCCGTCAATGCGTAAGTCCTAAATTGTTTAAACAGCCAATAAAAAAGGCCGCTTACGCGACCTTTTTTAACTAAATCAGCAATTAAGCAGATTTAACCGCAGCAATAAGTTCTGCTTGACGAGTTTTTAACGCTTCCGGTAAACGCTCACCTAACTTATCGAACAATTCAGTATGGCTTTCAAGCTCTTTGATCCATTGATCTTTGTCTTGAGAAGTTACTAGGTCAAACTGTTCTTTAGTGAAGTCAGAACCAGTCCAGTTCAGCTGTTCGTAAGTAGGAACTAGGCCGATTGGTGTTTCAACAGCATCAGCACGACCTTCACAACGGTCAATGATCCACTCAAGAACACGCATGTTTTGACCGAAACCAGGCCATACGAAGTTGCCTTCAGCATCACGACGGAACCAGTTCACGTTGTAGATACCTGGAAGTTTGTTGCCAGCAGCAGCAGCTTTCGCACCCACTTGCTCACCCATTTCTAACCAGTGCGTGAAGTAATCTGCCATGTTGTAGCCCGCGAATGGAAGCATCGCGAACGGGTCACGACGAACAACACCTTGTTGACCAACAGCAGCAGCAGTTGTTTCAGAGCCCATCGTTGCAGCTTTGTAAACACCGTCAACCCAGTCAAATGCTTCTGAAATTAGAGGCACAGTGTCTGCACGGCGACCACCGAAGATGAACGCAGAAATTGGCACGCCAGCTGGATTTTCCCAGTCAGCGTCAATAGAAGGGCATTGACCAGCTGCAACTGTGAAACGAGCATTTGGATGCGCTGCTTTTTCTTCGCCAGTGTGTGGTTGACCTTTCCAGTTAGTCAGGTTGGCAGGCGCTTCTTTAGTCAGACCTTCCCACCATACTTCACCGTTGTCAGTCACAGCGACGTTTGTATAAATCACGTCTTTGTGCATGGTTGCCATACAGTTCGGGTTGGTCTTGGTGTTGGTACCAGGCGCTACACCGAAGAAGCCAGCTTCAGGGTTGATTGCATATAAGCGACCGTCTTCACCTGGTTTGATCCAAGCAATATCGTCACCTACAGTTTCAATCTTCCAGCCTTCATAGCCTGCTGGTGGAATCAACATAGCGAAGTTTGTTTTACCACATGCAGATGGGAATGCAGCTGCGATGTAGTGTTTTTCGCCTTGTGGATTGGTCACGCCAAGGATCAGCATGTGTTCAGCTAACCAGCCTTGTTGACGACCCATAAATGATGCAATACGTAATGCCAGGCATTTTTTACCCAACAATGCGTTACCGCCATAACCAGAACCATAAGACCAGATCTCACGCGTTTCTGGGTAATGCACGATGTATTTTTCTTTGTTGCAAGGCCATGCGACATCTTTTTCGCCGTTCGCAAGCGGAGCACCTACAGTGTGTACGCAAGGAACGTATTCACCGTCAGTACCAAGAACGTCATAAACAGCTTTACCCATACGAGCCATTTTAGACATGCTTACTGCAACGTAAGGAGAGTCAGTTAACTCGATACCGATATGAGCGATATGAGAACCCAATGGACCCATTGAGAATGGAACCACATAAAGTGTACGACCTGCCATTGAACCGTCAAATAAACCGTTCAATTTTTCGCGCATGACAGCAGGTGCTTCCCAGTTGTTGGTCGCGCCAGCATCGTCTTTGTTTTCAGAGCAGATGTAAGTACGATTTTCAACACGTGCTACGTCAGAAGGATCAGAATTTGCAAGATAAGAACCAGGATGAGTTTCTTGATTCAGCGCTTGCATTGTGCCGTTAGCGATCATCAAGTCGATATAACGTTGATATTCTTCTGCGCTACCGTCACACCATTCAATTTTTGCTGGTTTTGTTAATTTAGCAATCTCTTCCACCCAAGCAATAAGCTTAGGGTGACGAACGAATTCTGGTGCGTTCACTTGGGTCATGGTGAGGCCTATCTCAAATGTGTACAAATTAGATGTACAAAGTACAATCCGAGCAATAAAAAATATCGCCCAGATGAAATATGAAAAAAAGTGGCTGTATTAAAGCATAAAATGATAAAAAAAATAAGACCAAAGAAGTGCTAGATTTCTTTTGGAATATAATGCTATTTTATTTATAAATATAAGTAAAACAACAAGATAAAACTAAATGTTTGAATTATTAATATTATTTATTTAAATTATGGATAGTATTTATTTTAAAAATTAATATTAAAATCATTATCTTAATTTTATAAGACCTTTAATATTCATTATTGATTAAATAAATGGTTGCCATTTGAATTTTACATAAAGCCACTGTTAATTGTCTATGAATTGGACAAAATGCCAATAGGCTTCAATGAAATTGCGCGAAAAATGTCTAATCAATCTAAACCCTTATCGCTAATTTTTAATCATAAAGCTGGTTTTCGCATACAGGGGCCAGAAGGCATTTATGAGCAGCTGATCGATATATTTTCAGCCCAGGGTTATCAAACTAAAGCTTATGAAATCAATGATTCACAGCAATTTGATAAAATTATGGCTGAGGTGCTTGAACAGCATTTGGCATCTAGCGAGTCAGGAATTATCGTTGCGGCAGGCGGAGATGGAACTTTAAATACAGTCGCCAAACATGTGTTGAATACGCAAATTCCTGTCGGTATTTTGCCTTTAGGGACTTTTAACTATGTAGCCAGATTATTGGGGATTCCGCTAGATTTACTTGAAGCGGCAAAAGTGATTGCGACAGGACAGCCACAACGTATGAATGTTGCTCGGATCAATCAGGAAATTTATCTGAATAATGCCAGTTTGGGTCTATATCCTTTATTTATTAAAAAACGTGAAGACTATAATCGTATTTTTGGTCGCTTACCGCTACATGCCTATACTTCTGCACTGGATGTTTTAATTCGCGACCGTAAAGAATTAAAACTAAAAATCTGGGTGGATCAAAAGAAATATCCGGTAAAAACACCACTGATCTTTTTTGGCAATAATCCTTTGCAACTGGCGGATATGAAAATGCGCATTGCAGAGGCGGCTGAAAAAGGTAAAGTGGCGGGAGTGATAGTTTCTAAAAGTGATAAGCTTACTTTATTTAAGTTGGTGTATCGGCTGATTCGTGGGAAGATTGACCAGGCATCGGATGTTTATAGTTTTGCAGCCGATCAAGTCCGAATCGAATCCAGAGCCAGGAAACTGATGGTGGCGATTGATGGGGAAATTGTGGAAATGGCCCCGCCACTCAATATTTCTGTATTAAAAGATAGCCTAAGTGTAATGGTGCCACATGATCCTGCATCTGTCTGATCTGCATTTTGGAACAGAGAAGCAGGAGTGTTTAGAAGCGATTCGGCATTTCTGTCAGACCCATCCACTTGAAGCTGTCGTCATCAGTGGTGATCTGACCCAGCGCGCACGTTTGGGCCAGTTTTTTGCCTGTAAAAAATTTTTAGATCAGCTCAATACGCCTTATATGGTGATCCCAGGGAATCATGATATTCCGCTCTATCATTTATGGAATCGGCTTTTCAATCCATTTACCCGTTACCAGATTTTTTTTGGTGAATTGGAGCCAATATTTGAAACTGAAAATTTTTATCTGATTGGGGTGAATTCGATCCGACGTCGATATCATACCAAAGGGCATTTATCCCTTGAGCAGATTCAGCGTATTGACCTGACGCTGGCGCAGGCGCCTGCGTCCAAATTAAAAATCATTGTCAGCCATCAGCCTTTTTATGTGCCTTTTCAAAATAAGCGCGGTTTCAAGGACAGCCCATTGATGGCCAAAATTGCTTTAGAGGCCTGGGCAGAGCATGGTCTGTTTGCGCTGTTGCATGGGCATCTGCATCAACCGGCGATTTATGATTTGAATCAGATGTTCGGATTGGGGATGGATCATCCTGTATATGATGTACATGCAGGGACTTCTGCGTCAAATCGTCTACATAAAGATGAACCGAACAGCTTTAATCTGATTGATGCCACAGGAAAAATTTCTCAATATTTATTCGATGAAGTGGCACAAGCCTTTATGTTGAAGGCTGATCTGCCGAATAAATAGACGAAAACCTATGATTCGTTAAAAAAAACCAATTTTTTTTCATTTTTGCCCTTGAAGCGTTTTATTCCATCTCCATAAAAGTGACATCAAAAATTTTTGATGATGACCCATGGAATAATTAAGTCGTCATCAGTGACCTAAAAAAGACTTAGTCTGATGGAGTTATTTATGAGCAACATTCGTCCATTACATGACCGCGTTGTTATTCGTCGTGTTGAAGAAGAAACTAAAACAGCTGGGGGCATTTTACTTCCAGGTTCGGCTGCTGAAAAACCTGCTCAAGGTGAAATCATTGCAGTTGGTAATGGTCAAATCACTGACAATGGCGTACGCGCGTTAGACGTAAAAGTTGGCGACAAAGTATTGTTCGGTACTTATGCAGGCACTACTGTAAAAGTAAACGGCGAAGAGCTTTTAATCATGAAAGAATCTGACATTTTAGCGGTATTAGAAGCTTAATCTGCGCTAAAAAAGTTTTATTCATTCCAAATCAGATTTTGTAAAGATACAACAATATTCGGAGTCAAATATGTCAGCTAAAGACGTAAAATTTGGTGATTCAGCTCGTTCAAAAATGATTGCTGGTGTAAACACCCTTGCAGATGCAGTAAAGGTTACTTTGGGTCCTAAGGGCCGTAACGTTGTTATCGACCGTTCTTTTGGTGCACCGCACATCACTAAAGATGGTGTCACTGTTGCCAAAGAAATTACGCTGAAAGACAAGTTCGAGAACATGGGTGCTCAACTGGTTCGTGAAGTTTCTTCAAAAACCAATGACATCGCAGGTGATGGTACAACGACTGCAACTGTATTGGCACAAGCAATTTTGAATGAAGGCATCAAGTCAGTAACAGCGGGTATGAACCCAATGGACTTGAAACGCGGTATCGATATTGCGGTACGTTCTGTAGTTGAAAACATCAAGGCAACTGCAAAACCAGCATCAGACTCTAAAGCGATTGAACAAGTAGGTTCGATCTCTGCTAACTCTGATACGACTGTAGGTCAGCTGATTGCGCAAGCAATGGAAAAAGTGGGCAAAGAAGGCGTGATCACGGTTGAAGAAGGTTCAGGCTTCGAAGATTCGCTTGACGTAGTTGAAGGCATGCAGTTCGACCGCGGTTATATTTCTCCGTACTTCGCGAACAAGCAAGATACTTTAACAGCTGAACTTGAAAATCCATTCATTCTTCTTGTTGATAAGAAAATCAGCAATATTCGTGAATTGATTACAGTACTTGAAGCTGTTGCTAAAACTGGCAAACCGCTTTTAATCATTTCTGAAGATGTTGAAGGCGAAGCGCTTGCGACGCTTGTTGTCAACAACATGCGCGGTATTATCAAAGTATGTGCGGTGAAAGCACCTGGTTTTGGTGATCGTCGTAAAGCTATGCTTCAAGACATCGCGATCTTGACTGGCGGTACTGTGATTTCTGAAGAAATCGGCATGCAGCTGGATCAAACGACGCTTGATCACTTGGGTACAGCACATAAAGTAACTGTATCTAAAGAAAATACTGTAATTGTAGATGGTGCTGGTAATGCTGGCCAAATCGCTGACCGTGTACAGCAAATCCGTGCACAGATCGAAGAATCTACTTCAGAATATGACAAAGAAAAACTTCAAGAGCGTGTAGCGAAACTTGCTGGCGGTGTTGCTGTCATCAAAATCGGTGCTGCAACTGAAGTTGCAATGAAAGAGAAAAAAGACCGTGTAGATGACGCGCTTCATGCGACTCGCGCTGCAGTTGAAGAAGGTGTCGTTGCGGGTGGTGGTGTTGCACTAGTACGTGCTGCATCTGCACTTGAAGGCGTAACAGGCGCGAATGATGACCAAAACGTAGGTATCAACATTCTTCGTCGTGCGATTGAAGCACCGCTTCGTCAAATCGTATCTAACGCAGGTGATGAGCCTTCTGTAGTGATCAACGCTGTGAAGAATGGCGAAGGTAACTTCGGTTATAACGCTGCAACTGGCGAATATGGCGATATGCTGGAAATGGGTATTCTTGACCCTGCTAAAGTAACGCGTTCTGCACTTGAGCACGCCGCTTCTGTTGCTGGCTTGATGCTGACCACTGAATGCATGATCACTGAAATCCCAGAAGACAAACCTGCAATGCCTGATATGGGTGGCATGGGTGGTATGGGCGGCATGATGTAATTCATCATCCGAGCATTTCATAAAAAATCCCCGCAATAGCGGGGATTTTTTTATGCGTTTACAAAATTATGATGCGGACTTTTTAACTAATTTATAATTTAAATTACTGTCGATTTTTTTACCTGATTTCATCTCGCGTGCTTCAACAAAATTTTCACCAACAAAGAATTTACGGTTTTCAGCTTTGTTATCTAATGTGATGATTGAAGGATCTTGAGGGTCAAAACTGAAACTACCTTTAGTTTCCGTCTCATTATTTCCAGCTTTACCTAAATATTCCTCATTTAGCTCATAGGTTTTATCCGGATTGAGATCTAACTCGACCTTAATCCCTTCACAGTCAGCACAAGGAAAAACACCTTCGTATTCACCTGCCCAATCTAGCGAAGTTTCTGCGCTATCAGCACGGTTCACACTGGTATCCGCGTTATTTTGCTCCATCATGGCTGGGCTGGATTGAGCATTATTGTTCCTCGGCTCATTATCATTAGGCTTTGAACAGGCGGTTAAAGCTCCTGCAATAACGACTGCTATTGCAGCAGTAAGCGTTAATTTTTTCATTGTTTTGACCCTATTAAATTATTTGTTATGAATTACATTAAAAGTAGTCAGTACAGATAAATAGGGCAATCTTGTTAAAGTTTGATTCATTAGGTGAATCAGGCCAGAGTTATTGATAAGTGAGCAGGATTTAAGAATTTTTAGCCAAGTTTAAAGTCACTTTATGCTGTTTCGTTAACCAATTCTGAACGCTATGATTAGAAAATAATGATAATGCGGAGGGAATAATGAAATTAGAACAAGAAAATAATCTGATTGCAAAAATTTATGACGCTGCTGTATTGCCATCTTTGTGGCTGGACGTGATCAAAGATATCGTGAGCTATACTAAAAGTAAGAGTGCAATTTTTACCGGTCTGGATCAGCTTAATCCAGGCTATGATTTTGTCTATACGCACAATATCCCGAATGAAAGTCTGGCCGCTTATCAAGATGAGCGTGTCAGAGTGATTGATATGAAACTGCATATGCCCTTATGGAATGCGATCGAGATGGGCGATGCACTGGTCATAACTGTCAGCACTATGCAGAACAGCCGGGTACGGATCACTATGTTTTCTATGAGAAGTGTTTAAAGCCTGGCGGTGTATCTTATCTGGCAGGGGTATTGCTGGATCGGGGAAATTATCGTTGGGCGGTACTGGGTATTCATCGTGCACCTGAAGTACAGCCTTTTGAACAAGTTGAGCTGGATTTTCTAAGACGTATCAGTATTCATTTACGCCGGGCTTTGCAAATTCACCGGCAAATCAACTTGATTCAGCAAGATAATTTAAGCTTGTATACCGTATTGGACAGTTTAAAAACCGGGATTGTACTGCTCGATCAAGACCTGTGTTTAAGTTATTCCAATCCTGTTGCGCAAAAGATGCTTGATCAAAGTTCATGTCTGGATCTCGATATACATAACCGTCTAAAAACCAATTATGCTCAGCAGATACGTCTTGATCAGCTTTTGGAAAGCGCTTTGCTGGAAGATACGACCATTCAGACTGAAGTTGGTGGAGTCTTGGCGTTGAGCAATGGGGCAGGTTCGCAATTCATGCTGACGGTGGTGCCATTTCAGAAATTAAGAAATATGCAAAATTTACAGTCTACTCAGCATCAAATTGCCTTATTTATGACGGATAAAAACCAGCATTATTCCCTGTCAAGAACTTATCTGCAACAGTGTTACCAGCTTTCCAAACGAGAGTTTGATTTATGCGAGTTGTTAATTAATGGTTATAAAATAGAAGATATTGCAGAACAATGTGGCATTACGCTGAGTTCGGTACGGACGTATTTTAAAAATATTTATGAAAAAACCCAATGTTGTTCGCAAATTGAACTGATGCATTTATTGATGGGCTGTACCATTCAATTTGAACATATTGATTAAACCGGCCTGAATTTCATATTCAAGCCGGTTTATGTGGATTATTTAACACGTTGTAAGGTTACAGGATCTTCACCTTGCGGATGTAAGATAAGATTGTTGTTAGATATATTGATGCTTGCAATTGTCTTGCTGCCATTTGAACTATCTTGTAATCCACCACACTCGTTGGTATCGAATAATACCTCGGTTGTGGTGAGAGTATTTGCTGACAATGTATATTTGCCATATTCAATTCCTGGCCAACCACAGTCATCTCCACCTTCAGTGTCTAGGAAGAAATAATAGTTGTTATCAAAGAAAGCAAATAGGTGCGTTTCATTGAGTCGCCACGTGCCGACGAGACTATTAGACTGCTTAACTCGATTTAAACGGTATTCAGTACTAACGCCGGGTTCAGTAAGAATTAATTGAGTTCCATTAAAGTTTAAAGAATAAGGTTTATTCTCGGCAGGATGTGAAAGTCCCCATTCACCATTGGTGTCATGTAGGATTTCCGGTTCAATCACAGTTGTTGTTGCATTCCATTTTAAGCGGCCCATTTCAATGCCTGCTTGACCACTCTCATCTTTTGCTTCTGCTTCACCTAGTGCATAGCGTCCATCTTCCAGAATGTGAATCAACACAGCAGTGTTATCGGTACGGTTAATCTCCCACGTACCGGCAATATCTTTGTAGAAGGTCGCTTGGAAGTTTTCTGAAGCTTTTTCTGGTGTTATCAACTGATCTGGTGTGATGGCTGTTTTGGTGACAACTTCATTTACGAAGTCGGTGGTACTTTGGTTAAAATTAAGCTTTACAGCAGTGAAGGCTGTTTTAGTGTCATCACTAATCTGAATGCCATCGCTATGATCACCTTTTCCATCTAAGGATTGTAAAAAAACCATAAGGTTGATACGCGCATTTTCACTTTCGACTAAATCTAATGGTGTGATACGCTCCTTTGCTTCAATTTCATCACCGAGTTGTACACCCCCAATAAAGAATTTTACTTTTTCATCATCATTAAATTTAAATTCTCCTTTTTCGTTGGTAACTCCTGTTGCACCACTACTGGTGATATAGGTCACCCCTGAAATGATTCCGTCCGTCAGTACGCCGGTTTGGGTGCCAACATTGTTTGCTGGAGGTGTACTGGCATTATCATCCGAACCGCCGCAGGCACTAAGTAACCCCGCTAAAGCAATACAAAGTAAAGTCTTTTTCATTAGAACCTTCCTGAAATTTATAATGTGGATTCAGTATAAAAAGACCCTCGTTTTTGCCATATCCCAAAATTAGGAGGTCAAGAGCTTTTTAATGCATGGATCCTTTAAATTAGAAAGAAATTTCTATTGATATTGGGAAGCAATCTGAACTATCCGTAAATTGATGTATGAGATAAGTTCAAGGTGGAAAAAATAATCAACTATTCATTTAAAAATTCCAATTATACAAATATAGATTAATTGTTTATTTATTGCTCATAGAGCACTATCTATATTTGCCTAGGTTGCTAAAATTCGTGCAATTTTGAATAGAATTGGTGCGTGACGTGTTTGAGAAGTTAGCAGAACAAAGCCTGAACCTGATGGGTTGGGAAATTGATAACCATTGGCCCCTAGATTTAGACCAATGTGTCATGATTGCTGCTCCTCATACCAGTAATTGGGATGCACTGTATGCACGTCTGGCCTTAAAAGCATTAGGCGTGAATGTTCGCTTAACCATTAAAGACAGTTACATGAAATTGCCATTTGGACCTTTTGTGCGTGCTATGGGCGGTATCGGGATTGATCGCCGTCCTAAACAGCCGGGGGAGCCTCGTCCGAGTATGGTTCAGCTGATGACAGACTTATTCAAGACTCATCCTAAACTGGTCATGCTGGTCACGCCAGAAGCAACTCGTGCCAAACAGGAACAGTGGAAGACAGGTTTTTATCATGTAGCGATTAGTGCCGGTGTGCCGATTGCATTGGCCTATATGGACTATGCCAAGAAGAAAACTGGCGTAGGTAAAATCGTTTATCCGACAGGGGATTATGAAAAAGATATGGCAGAAATCATGGCATTTTATGCAGAGATTCAACCAAAATTCCCTGAATGCTTTAGTGTAGATCAGCGCTATTATCAGAATTAAAATTGAGTTGAAAAAAAGCAGGAAAATTCTCCTGCTTTTTTATTGCCTAATCATCATGAAGATTGACAGACTTAAGATGCATTTTCAGAAGCGGGTAAAATTCCACCCAGATTTTGGCAGGCATCTTTATAAAGATCATATTGTTGCTCCACCACTTCATGCAGTGGTAGGTCAAATAACTCTTCACCCTGATGATACTGTTTGATATAAGATTCGACTTTGGATTTGCTGCTATACAACATCTGCTGATAATAGTCGGTCATACTGCTATGTGGCATTTGGGCGGTATCTACCTTGGCACAATGGAAATTTTGCAGTAATTGTTCGGACTTCTTCAAATCGCTGGACATACAACCTGCTAGTAGCAAGGTACTGAGCAATGTCGTGATAAATTTCATGGAAAGTAGACTAAAGGTTTTATGGGAGCGCACTATTGTAGAAGTAAAACCCGGTCACAAAACCTTTTTAATCTACCAAATGGTTAAAAAATAGAACAACAGAATTTGAAAATTCAAGTCCATTCTCTAAACATTTAACCTTTGACCAGCCCGCCATCTACAATCAGGTTTTGTCCTGTGACGGCACGTGAATAAGGTGACAAAAACATCAGGATTGCAGCAGCAAATTCTTCTGGTGTAATTACGCGGCGTAAAGGCGTCGATTGAGCAATCAGGTCAAAGACAATGTCAGGTGTGGCCTTACTGGCATCCGTGGTTTGTAACAGGCCACCAGAGAGCATATTCACATTGATGCCATATTGTCCCAAGTCCTGCGCCGTGGTGCGGGTAAAGGCCAATAATGCAGCTTTGGCGGTGGTATAGTCATGATAAGGAACCACCGGATTTTGCACCAGGTTTGTACCAATATTCACGATCCGGCCAAACCCTGCCTGTTTCATATCATCCAGTGCGGCTTGTGTAGTATTTAAGGCAGCCTGTACTGCACCGCTAAATTGCCGTTGCAACATATCCCAAGTCAGCGTTTCTACTTTAGGGCGTGCATCACCATTAAATTCAAATTGAATCAGTGCGTTATTGATTACAGCATGAATCGCTTCCCCGAAATGGGTTTTAGCTGCGGCAAATAAAGCGCGGACCTGATCAGTTTGAGTGACATCTGCCTGATAAATAAATACCTGTTCAGGATACTGCTGGGCCAGCTGTTCAGCTTGCTGCTGACTGCTATGATAATTGACGACCACGCGCGCGCCCTCAGCCAGTAAAGCCTGAGTAATGGCTAAACCCAAACCACGTGCACCACCAGTAACAAGAACAATCTGATCACGAATCTGCATAATGATGATCTATATTTACAAAGATTGGCCTTAACATAGCAGTTATTTCAACGGATTCAAGCTTTAGCGGGGAAGACAGACTCGGCTTGATCTTGTGTTTAAATGAATTGGGACGCTAATAGAAAACAACCTGCACTAAAGAGTAAACTTAAGATCATGCGTTTGAACAGTAATTCCGAAATTTTATAAAATAGTTTTGCGCCTAAAATTGCCGGAATACTCACAAAAACAATCAGCAAGGCCATATAGGGTAAATGGCTTTGATTGATCAGGCCTTGCCATACATAAGTACCCAGCGTGAAAAGCTGAATTGCAAAATTAAAGTGCCGTAAAATATAGCGCTGCTGGGTTTTGGGTAATTGTTTTAACATCACCCAGGCCGAAGGAATGGCACCGCAAAAACCGCCCAGTCCTCCTAAAATTCCGCCAATAAAACCGATGCAGCTATCAGTCAATTTTCCTGAATGCTGAATTGTTTTGAATTGCGGATTGAATAGCATCACCGGACACCACAGTACCAGAAAAAATCCCAAGATCATCTTAAAGGTATCTGCTTGAATGATCTGCAACAGATAAGTACCCAGCGGCACGCCAATCAGACCAGCAATCAGATAAGGCAGCACCAACTGCCTGGATAAAACTAGCTGCTTTTTTTCCTGACTGAGTGAAATCACATGACTCCAGATCGAGGCAAATACCAGCAAGGGCGCGGCCAGTTGCGGAGGCAGCACCCAGACCCAGAAAGACATGGCGATCAGGGCAAAGGCAAAGCCGGTCAGCCCCTGGACAAAACCTGCGACCATTGCACCAAGAATAAATAACAGCCAAGTCATAAAGATCAGGTCATAAGCAAAGGCAGCAGTATTCTCAAGATTTAAACAAAAGCCAAGCTTCCATTTAGCTGGATTTATGCAAATGAAAGTTCAAATTCTCATAAAAGCATGAATGCTAATTAAGAAAAAAGAGGTTTACGGCCATGCATAAAACATGCATAAATCTCTACAAGAGTGCAACAATGGCTCCGTTCACTCTCCATGAACTCGCCTGATACTGACAGAGTGCAGTAAGAGGTGATGGACATGATGAAAAAAGTGATATTACTTTCTGTATTGGCTGTGTCATTAACCGGTTGTGTGGTTGATCCTTGGGATGATGATTATCGTGGCAACAGAGATCGTAATGGACATTATGATCGAGACCACAGAGATCATGACTGGAAAAATAAGGATCATAAAGATCATCGGGATTGGAAACGTGACCGAGATAACCGCGACTGGCGCCGTGATCGTTAATCACAGTCTTTAAATTTGACTCACTACAATGACAAAAAGGATTCCACTGAGGAATCCTTTTTTAATGGCTCTTCAAAATAATTTAATTCAAGAAATACTTTTTTGATAAAGCCCCGCACGAACTGTACCGGCTTTGGTATTTTTAATTAAACGCCATGAGGGTGGCAATTTAAGCAATTGTAAATCACGATCTGCTTCTACATAAATATAGGCATTGTCCTTGATCAGAGGATCTGCCTTTAGCGCGAGTTCTTCCCATAAATCCAGGCTATATGGTGGATCCAGAAAAACCAGATCAAACTGTGCCTGAAGGGTAGACAAAGCTTGCTGCGCCGTAGCCACTTTTAATTGCGCACGTGCTTTGGTGACTTTTAAAAGTTCCAGATTTTGGGTCAGAAATTGTGCCTGAGTACGATCCGGTTCAATCATCACCACTGATGCAGCACCACGCGATAATGCCTCAAACGCCAATGCCCCAGAGCCAGCACAAATATCCAACACCTGTGCATTTTGTACATCCCACATCAGCCAGTTAAACAGTGTTTCCCGAACACGGTCAGGCGTCGGGCGCAAACCCTCAATGCTGGCAAAAGGCAGTTGGCGGCGTTTCCAGTCACCACCAATAATTCGAAGCTGGTTTTTCATCTTTAATCTCGCTCTATCGGTGTCGGAGCAGGTGTTGCTGCGGGAGATGCAGCCGTATTTGCAGAAGTCGGAGCAGCATTGTCGGGCTGGTCACTGGCTGGAACGGCACTAGATGCTGCATCCTGACTCAACATGCCTGCACCACTTGGCAATTCAGCTGGCTTGATTCCGGCCGTCATCAGACCACCACTTAATTGGTGGCCTTGTGGGCGTACCGGATTTTTATCTTTATGCAGTAACCAGTAATCAAAAATTGGACGGGCCAGAGCCGTTGCGGCACTACCACCGCGACCATTTTCCAGAATAACTGCAATCGCGATTTCAGGATTTTCAGCAGGTGCAAAACCGACAAACAGGCCATGATCCAGCTGACGGTCAGTCAATAAGGATTCATTATAGCGCTTGCCCTGAGCAATACTTTTTACCTGTGCCGTACCGGTTTTTCCGGCAATAGAATATTGTAAGCCGCTTTTGATGCCTCGGCCTGTACCGGATTGAATTACGTCCACCATCGCATCACGCATTTTGATCCAGTCTTCTTCCTGACCATTAAAATCGATCTTGCCATGCGTGCCATTATGCACCTTGAACGGTTTGGCACCGCGACTTTCGCGCAGAACATGGGGAATGACTTTATTGCCATGGTTGGCGGTAATGGCTGTGGCCATAGCCAGCTGCAATGGCGTTGAAGTAAAAGCACCCTGACCAATACTGACAGAAATGGTTTCACCACGTGACCATTTGGCCTTGCGGGTACGCATTTTCCATTCCGGGTTTGGATATAGTCCTGAGCTTTCACTTGGTAAGTCCACGCCGGTTTTTTCACCAAAGCCAAACTGACGCATCCAGGTATTCATTTTTTCAATACCCATGCGGTAGGACATGACATAGAAATAAGTATCACAAGAGACGACTTGGGCCTTATGCATATTCACTGCGCCATGCCCGGATTTTTTATGGTCACGGAAACGGTGACTGTCTCCCGGCAGGCTGAAATAACCCGGATCAGAAATAGTGGTATCCCAGTCCACCAAACCATGATGCAGACCACCGAGTGCAAACATTGGTTTAATAGTAGAGCCAGGCGGATAAACCCCTTGCACGGCACGGTTATATAAAGGTTGATCAAGGTTATCACGCAGGAACGAATAATCTTTGGTGCTGATCCCGGTCACAAACAGGTTAGGGTTAAAACTTGGACTGGAGACCAGCGCCAGAATTTCCCCGGTTTTAGGATTCATCGCCACAATCGCGCCACGACGCCCGGCCAGTTGCTCCGAAGCGACTACCTGCAAGCCGTAATCCAGTGACAGGAACAGATCATTACCACGTACCGGATCTTTACGGCCCAAATGACGCAGCACATTACCAAAGGCATCTGCTTCTACCGATTCATTTCCCGGCACACCATGTAAAAGTTCTTCATAGGATTTTTCCACACCGATTTTTCCGATCAGGTTGGTTCCAGCATAGAGATCCTTATCAATTGATTTCAGTTCTTTGTCATTAATCCGACCGACATAACCAATCACATGTGCGAACAGGTCACCATGCGGATAGTAGCGGGTCATCTGGGTTTCAATATTCACGCCCGGAAATTGATATTTCACTTCACTGAAACGGGCAATATCATTTTCATTCAGGTTGAGCTTGATTGAAACCCGTTCGGTTTTACGTGCTGTTTTAATCCGGGTTTGAAAGCGTTCAAGATCTTCTTCGGTCAATTCCAGAATCGGTTTCAGGCGTTCGAGCGTTTGATCGATATCCTGTACGTCAGCACGACTTAAAGTGGCAGTAAATACTGGATAGTTATCGGCCAGCAACACGCCGTTACGGTCATAAATATAACCACGCGCTGGCGGCAAAGGTTGTAGACGAATCCGGTTCTCATCAGAAGCTGTAGTAAAGCTTTCAAAGTTGAACAGTTGCAAATAGGCATAGCGGCTGACCAGCAGCAGCATAAAGAAAATGACAATCCCCATGGAAATCAAGACTCGACTGCGATAGATGCGCTTTTCTTGTTGTGCGTTTTTTAAAGGAAAGTGCTGCTTCATACGCGATCGACTTAAGACCTGAGAGTGGTAGAAAAGAATCAAAGTGGAGTATTCTAACGCAACTGCACTTGATTTGATAATGAAAAACTACCCTTGCAATCAGTTCCTTTAAGCTTTGACTTTGCAGACATTAAAATTGTAAAGTGCTGTATATAAGAGTTGTGATAATTCTGCTAGAGTAAAATCTAATAAAAATAGGACTATACCAAAAACTATAATTAAGGAAGATGGTGAAGGAATGAACAAGGTTTACCCTTTGTTAGCGTTTGCATTGTGGGCGAACGGGGCTTATGCACATGATCAAATGAGTACTACTACAACCAAAATAGAGCCTGCTCAGGCAAAAGCCTTTAATGTGGGTGTTGGTTTTACCCAGAAATTACTGCATTTAAATACCGAATGGGTGAACCCTTATGGGATTGCTTATGTGAAAGGTGGTGTTTTTCTGGATGATGATCGTACGATTGGCGGTCAGGCAGGCTTTCGTTATCCTGCACATCTCACCGGCAAAGACAAAAATGGTTATTATGTCGGGGTTTATGCCGGTCATATCGACAGCAAACAGGTTGATGGCGAGTATGAAGGCCGTTTAGGTGCTGGCGTTGATTTGGCCTATGTTTTGCTTAGTTCAGAACGGATCAGCAGTTTTAGTATCGGGATCGGTGCCGGAGAGAAACTCGAAGACCGAAATGGTCGTGCTGTGGCTGAAACAGAACCCCGGCTACAATTTTCCTATACTTTAAGTATCGGTTTATAGACAAAATATTCGACCTTATTAATATGTGTATTCTGTGAACAAAAAATTAAATATGGAAGTTATGCATGCTTGAGTACGTCAACGAGTTGTGGCAAACCTTTGTAAACCGCCCGGATTTTTGGGCCGTGCTCAGCATTATTCCAGTGACTGCATTTGTAACCTGGGCTCACGTCTGGATGGCGCTGAAAATGGTCTTTTATCCGATCAATTTTTGGGGTTTCCATCTCGGGCCATTACCTGTGGGCTGGCAAGGGATTGTGCCACGCAAAGCTGGACGTATTTCAGGCATTATTACCGATAACACACTGTCAAAATTAGGCTCTATCCGCGAATTTTTACAGGCGATGGATCCGGATGATATGGCACGCATCATTGGCGAGCAGGTCGGTTTCGAACTGGAACATCTGATTGATGAAGTCATGATGGATCGCAATGCGGTGCTCTGGGAAAACCTGCCTTTTGCCATCAAACGCAGAATTTATGCACAAGCACAAAAACAAATGCCGGCAATTTTGCGTGAATTAGTGACTGAGCTGACCATGAACGTCGAGTCACTTGTAGATATGCGTGAAATGGTAGTGAGCCAGATGGAAGGCGACCGTCGCTTGATGGTGCGTATGTTCCTGAAGGTGGGTCAAAAAGAGATCAATTTTATCTGGCATATCAGTGCCCTCATCGGGATGTTCTTTGGGATTTTCCAGATGATTGTCTGGTTTGTAGTGCCGTGGCACTGGACTGTACCGTTCTGGGCTGCGATCTGGGGCTTTTTGACCAACTGGATCGCGATCTGGATGGTATTCAACCCACTCTATCCACACCCAGTAAAGTACCCGCAATTCTTTGCCCGTACCACAAATCGCAAGTTTCCGTGGATTAAGCCGGTGATTCCTCGTATCGGCACCTATAACATACAAGGCGCATTTATGAAACGTCAGGATGAAGTCTCTGACGTCTTCGCAAGTGTAGTCACAGAAGACCTGATTACGTTAAAATCGATCATGACCGAGATGATGTATGGCGGCAGAAAAGACAAAACCCGCCGCATTATCAAACGTCATATTAATGAAATTATGGAAACACCCCTGGTTCGGACCTCTTTACAGCTGTCTTTAGGACCAAAAGAGTATGCAAAACTCAAGACGGACTTGATCGATCGCTCGATTGAAATTACGATGGTACCTGTATGCGACCCAGCATTTAATGCGAGCCGTGCACAGAAAATCTACCAAATGTTTAGAGACCGCATACGTGAGTTGACTCCGAAGGAGTTTCAGAATCTTTTACGTCCTGCATTTCAGGAAGATGAATGGATTCTGATTTTATTGGGTGGGGTAACCGGTTTTGTCGCGGGTTTAATCCATTTGTTTGTGGCTTTCTTATAATGAGATGTCGGGGGACACAATCGGGTGATTGTGGTCGTGGCGTCATACATATTGTTTAAATGAGGATGTTTATATATGCGCATTATCTTACTCGGACCACCTGGAGCAGGTAAAGGTACACAAGCTCAGTTGATCTGTAAGCGCTACAATATCCCACAAATTTCAACCGGTGATATGCTCCGTGCTGCAATTCGTGAAGGAACTGAATTAGGTCTACAAGCTAAAAGTGTCATGGACAATGGCGGTTTGGTTTCTGATGAGTTGATCATTGGTCTGGTGAAAGAGCGCATTGCGCAACCTGACTGTGTAAACGGCTGCATTTTTGATGGTTTTCCGCGTACCATTCCTCAAGCAGAAGCCTTGGAAAAAGAAGGCATTGCAATTGATCACGTGATTGAAATTGATGTACCAGATGAAGAAATCGTACAACGTCTTTCTGGCCGTCGTCAGCATCCTGCATCTGGCCGTGTCTATCACATCGTTTACAACCCGCCAAAAGTGGAAGGTAAAGATGACGAAACGGGTGAAGATCTGGTTCAACGTCCTGATGACCAGGAAGCAACCATTCGTAAGCGTCTAGGTTCTTACCATACTGAAACCGAGCAACTGGTTGGTTTCTACCAAGGCCGTGCAGCGTCTGGTGAAAATGCACCAACTTATGACAAGCTAAATGGTTTACGTCCAATCGATGAAGTTCAAACTGATCTTTTCGCGATTCTGGATCAGGCAAAATAATCGGCTGACGATGATTTTGACAATCGGAGAGCCCTAAGTCATATTAGGGCTCTTTTTTATTGCGTATTTGAACAGGGTACTTGTTGCTATGAAATTTGGCGTATTGGTGTTGATGGTAGTCTTTCTGGCAGTATTGGTAGGTCTGTTCTATTTCAGTTTTAAAATGCTCAACAAAGTACGTCAGGAAGAACGTGCTGAAAATGCAGCAAAGCGACCTGAGCGCCAGCTCCATCCAAAATTACAAGCCGAACTTGAACAGCGCAAGCAGCAGGAAAAGGCTGAACAAGATCAGGATAAATAATCCATAATAGTTCAGCTCAGCTAAGAATTTGGTTTGAACGAAAAGCACTCTTCTCATAGTCGATAAAAAGGTGACACATTGGTCACCTATTTTTATCCCAGCTTGATCACGCCGTTCTATTCAGCAAGCTCAATATTTTTCACTGCAATTTGGCGGGCTGCACCAAATTCAAACCGATCCGGCCAGTTACACACATCGGATACTACACATTCATGACATTTCGGTTTGCGCGCAATACACGTATAACGACCGTGTAAAATCAGCCAGTGATGTGAATCAATGATAAATTCCTTGGGAATGACTTTGACCAGATGGTGTTCAACTTCCAGCACATTTTTGCCAACCGCTAGTCCGGTACGGTTACCTACCCGGAAAATATGGGTATCAACCGCCATGGTCGGCTGACCAAAGGCCGTATTCAGTACCACATTCGCCGTTTTACGACCTACACCCGGCAGGGCTTCTAAGTCTGCACGATTGTCCGGTACGATGCTGTTGTGCTTCTGAATCAGCATCTCGCAGGCTTTAATCACGTTGACCGCTTTTGAGTTATATAAACCAATGGTCTTGATATATTCCTTCAAGCCGTCCACACCTAGCGCATAAATGGCTTCCGGTGTATTGGCGACTGGAAAGAGTTTGTCTGTGGCTTTGTTGACGCTGACATCGGTAGCTTGAGCAGAGAGCGTGACCGCGACCAGTAATTCAAAGGGATTGGAATAATTCAGCTCAGTTTTTGGGTTAGGCCGCTGTTCACGCAGGCGTTCAAAAAAGGTCTGAATCTGCTTTTTGGTCATGTTTTTAACGGGCTTGGCCTTTGCTGTGGTCATGTTCTATCCCTGTAAAGCCTGTAATTGCTGTGTCAGTTCTTCCAGTTGGGTGCGTTTTCGGGCATCTTCACGAACCGAAAGCTGTTTTTCCAGTTTTTTAATTTGGGTACGTAGTTTTGCCAGTTCAATCGTGGTCTTGGAATCGAAAGCTACAGGTGCATTCTCTGGCTTGCTCGCGACTTCAATCACAGGAAGTTGCTCATTTAAAGCAGAGAAACGGGCAAACAGGGCAGTATCAATTTCTGCACGGACCACAGGTCCCTTACGATCGGTACGCCGTTTTTCTTCACGCTGGATGTGCGCATAGTAACGCTGACGCAGATCATCCTGTTCCGCAAGACGCTGTGCTTCAGTCGGCAAGGGTTGTTGATCTTCAACCAAATCGATGCAGTCTACCGGACAGGGGGGAATACATAACTCACAGCCCGTACATAGATCGGTCAGAATGGTGTGCATCAGTTTACCGGAACCAATAATTGCATCGACCGGGCAGGCGCTAATGCATTTGGTACAGCCAATACATTCATCTTCACGAATTACGGCTTTGATGCGCTGAGGACGACCATCGGCTTGAACTGGCCAGACACTTTCTTCAGCTTGAAGTTTAGGACGATTTAATAATGCAGCCAAAGCATCGGCAACAGGCTGTCCGCCCGGCACACATTTATTGGCATTTTCCCCCTCAGTAATCGACTGGGCATAAGGTAAACATCCGTCACGGTGACCGCAGAGTCCACATTGGGTTTGGGGGAGTAAAGCGTCAATCGATTGGACCAGAGAAATGGGCGAATTCATGTATAACCAGCGTTACTCATGGCAAGCATGAGAGAGTAAGTGAAACAAAATATGTCGATTCATCAATTTTAACATATTTTTAAACTCCTAAGTCGTGCGCAATTAAGGGTCAACTTGTGCCTTATTATTAGGCATAAATCTGAATGTAAGCCTTGATTCGATTGGCATTTCCTAACATAGAAAAAATTTTCATAATCAATATAAATATTTGTTATCAAATTAATTTTAAAGTATTTTCAAAAAAAGTATTGTAGATTAGTTACAAAAGATATTTAATATTTTGCGCCAAAATTTAACATTGATTGTAAATTTGACCAATTTTGATCCATTTTCTGCTGAGGATTAAGCGTTGAAATACAACACACTTAATGAGTTCCTAGATTACGTAAAATCACGTGATGCACATCAACCAGAATTTCTTCAAGCTGTAGAAGAAGTGATGACCAGTTTGTGGCCGTTCATTGAAAAGAACCCACAATACGCAGCACATGGTTTACTAGAACGTCTAGTTGAGCCAGAACGTGCGATCCAGTTCCGAGTTTCTTGGGTAGATGACCAAGGTCAGACTCAAGTAAACCGTGCGTTCCGCGTACAGTACAACTCAGCGATCGGTCCATTTAAAGGTGGTATGCGTTTCCACCCTTCAGTGAATCTTTCAATCCTAAAATTCTTAGGCTTTGAGCAAACATTTAAAAATGCTTTAACCACACTTCCTATGGGTGGCGGTAAAGGCGGTTCTGATTTTGACCCTAAAGGCAAATCAGAAGGCGAAATCATGCGTTTCTGCCAGGCTTTAATGATCGAGCTGTATCGTCACCTTGGTGCGAACACAGATATCCCTGCAGGTGATATTGGTGTAGGCGGTCGTGAAGTGGGCTACATGGCCGGCATGATGAAAAAATTAAGTAACGATACGGCATGTGTATTCACTGGTAAAGGTTTAACTTTCGGTGGTTCATTGGCACGTCCGGAAGCAACGGGTTACGGTACTGTGTATTTTGCTGAGGAAATGCTTAAGTCTCGTGGTGAAAGCTTCAAAGATAAAGTCGTTGCGATTTCAGGTTCTGGTAACGTTGCGCAATATGCTGCTGAAAAAGCAATGTACCTCGGTGCGAAAGTGGTTTCACTTTCTGACTCTGCCGGTACAGTTCACGTTAAAGACGGTTTCACTGAGGCGCTTCTTGCTGAAGTCATGGAACTTAAAAATGTAAAACGTGGCCGTATTTCAGAATTCGCGTCTAAACATGGTTTCGAATATCTTGAAGGACAACGTCCTTGGGGTATCAAGTGTGATATCGCATTGCCATGTGCGACTCAAAACGAACTTGATGCAGACGACGCTGCTCAGCTTCTTGCAAACGGTGTAATCTGTGTGGCTGAAGGTGCGAACATGCCTTCTACGCTTGAAGCGGTTGAGAAATTCGTTGAAGCGAAAATTCTTTATGCGCCAGGTAAAGCATCAAATGCAGGTGGTGTGGCAACTTCTGGTCTGGAAATGTCTCAAAACGCATTGCGTTTGGGCTGGACTTTCGAAGAAGTTGATGAGCGTTTACACGCAATCATGAAAGAAATTCACCGTAACTGTGTGAAATTCGGTACTAAAGAAGACGGTACTGTGAACTATGTTGACGGTGCGAACATTGCTGGCTTCGTAAAAGTTGCTGATGCAATGCTTGCTCAAGGCGTATTCTAAGTCTGACTTAGTCTAAGCTGAAAAAACCGGGGCTGTTGCCCCGGTTTTTTTATATCTGGTATTTTTAGCCTTAAAGAGCACCCTTAACTAATTCACGCTCAACCGCCATATCAAAAATATAGGCATATTTCGATTGATCAGCTGCCGGATGCTTAATTTCAAAACGTTTGACCCGAATAATCTGCCGTTCATTTGGTGAATGCCGAAAACCTTCAATCTGATCATAGAATAAAGTCCAGTCCTTATCGACCTGAGTTTTCAGGCCATTCTGATCATATTTCACTTCTTTGACTTGCAAGCAGCTTTGTTGGGTTACGCCGGTACATTGTTTGGTATCGGGGGAAATTTCCAGAAAAATTGTTTCAGCCAGTCCTTGGTATTTGGTTTCCGGAGTCATTTTCCCGATAAATTCATAGGTTTGACCATTTGCGGCCATCAACGTCAGGGTCGGCTTGTCAGGATCTGTGGTATTGAGCGTAAAAGGAATGTCACGCTTCTGTAAAAGTTGGCTGACAAAACGTTCCTGCTCCATCAATGCTGCATCACAGGCCATTTCAGTGCCTATAACTTCGCTGGTGGTGATGATATTGTTTTTGACTGACCAGGTCGTCCCGAGTCCATTACAGCCCATCACGGCGCTCAGCCGGCCTTGAGCGTTGAAACTCAGTACAACGGGTCGTTCTAGTCCACGATTCAGTTCCCAGTAATAGGCTGGAAGAATCTGATCTGCATTTTTTTGTTGGATGGTGGCCACCGCAAGATCTCCAGCTCGTTGAATATCACTGGACTGACAGCCTGCAAAAGTTAAAGGCAATAATGCCAGCACAATAAATTTTAATTTCATGGACTTATAATGAAGTATATAAAGTTCAAACAATAATAATGGATGTATTGCAAAAAAATATGGATACATTTCGCAGCTTTGGGTTGCAAAATGTATCCATCATTAAGATTTTAGCGCTGAAGCAAGATTAATCGAAGCGGTAAATATCCATACCGAGTGAACCCATGGTGAAACTGCTATGTACCAGACTAAAACGCTGACCTGTGCCCATCGCAAAGAAAATCGGAGCAAAATGTTCCAGCGTTGGATGATTCCGTGCCATATGCGGAATATTGGACCAGTCCAGTACAGCATCATAATCATTGTGCGTCAGTTTATGCACCACAAAATTACGGAAGCCTGAGGCCCATTCGGGTACATCAGCAGCCGATCCATCCCAAGACAGTTCACGTAAATTATGGGTAATACTGCCCGAACCAATCAGCAGGATTTGCTGTTCACGTAAAGGTGCGAGACTTTGACCAATCTGATAAATCTCATCCGCACTCATCGACATGGGTAAGGAAATTTCTACCACGGGAATGTTGGCATCTGGATACATATGTAGCAGCGGCATCCATACACCATGATCACGCGGACGGGTACTGTTGGCATGTGCAGAAAAGCCGGCATTGGCCAGCAAGCCTAAGACTTTCTCGGCCAATTCAGGATTTCCGGGTGCAGGGTAGCGCAATTGATACAGTTCGGGCGGAAAACCACGAAAATCATGCCAGGTTTCTGGGCGAATTGCGCTACTGACTTCCAGCGCATCACTTTCCCAATGCGCGGACATCACAATAATCGCTTCCGGGCGTGGCAGATTCTCGCTCAAACGATGCAAGGCAGGACCCACTTGCTCAGGATTCAGCGCCAGCATAGGAGAGCCATGAGAAATAAATAAGCCGGGCAACGTTTGTAAGTTCATAATTCAAACCACATCTGGAAGATGCCTCAATAATGCATGAAAAATAGAAATAAGAGCAGGAGAGATTATTCAACAAAACGTTGCATATAAAGAACGCTTCAGAAAATTATTAGCCTGCCCGATGATAAGGATGGTTATTGTTGATACTCATGGCACGATAAAGTTGCTCGATCAGCATGACACGTACCAGAGGATGCGGCAGAGTTAACTTGGAAAGTGACCAGTGCCATGCAGCAGCTTTACGCACGGCTTCTGAGTGACCATCCGGTCCACCAATTGCAAGTGCTACATCATTGCCTTCCTGCATCCAGCCTTTCATGGTTTCAGCCAGTTTCTCGGTACTGAATTCGCGTCCGCCCACTTCTAGTGCAATCAGGGTTTCATTCTGCTTGAGCGCATTTAAAATGCTGTCGCCCTCAATATTGCGGTATTTCAGAATATCCGCTTCAGAATCATTTTTCCCGCGCTTGGCCATCGGCAGTTCAATAATCTGGGTCTGTACAAAAGGCTGAATACGTTTGAAATAATCTTCAAAACCAGTCAGCACCCACGCTGGCATTTTTTGACCAATGGTCAGGATACGGATTTTCATACAGACAGATCAATAATTGGATACCTCATTATAACGATCAAACAACATGAAGTTGAGCAGGGAAACAAATTGAAATTGAAATGAGAGATTTAGTGTTGCTTTAATGTCCTTAGTTCAAGTATCCGCTTGATAAAGGAATGGAATAATAATAAATGCGGAACAGTGTCATGATAAAAGGATGTTGTACTGTGCTGCTATTACTGATAGGCCTCATGGGGCCTAGTCTCTGTGCAGCCAATTCGAGCAAAAATGCTCAGGTCTCTCATCTGGAATTATTTTTTAGCCAGATCATGAGTGTCGATGAATACCGAAATTATAAAAATCTAAAAGAGCTGAATCGGGTATCTGCCTGGATCAAAGGGCAGATGCAGCGCTTTGGTATTCCATGCCAGTTTCAGGTTTATGTGGTCAATAACCTGAGTTACCGAAATGTCATCTGTAGCTTGGATACTCAAGCCAAAACCAAGATGGTGATGGGGGCACATTATGATGTCTTTAGTGCCCGAAACGGTGCTGATAATAATGCCTCAGGGGTAGCGGGTTTACTGGAAACTGCAAGATTACTGGCCCTGCAAAAATCCAAGCTCAAACATGATGTCGAATTTGCTTTCTATACGCTTGAAGAGCCGCCTTTTTTCAAGACAGAACATATGGGCAGTTATATGCATGCCAAGTCTTTAAAAAAGCAGAAGCAGAAAATTGAGGGCGTGGTGATTCTGGATTCGATTGGTTATTTTGATGAACATCAGGTGCAGAGCTATCCGGTGGGATTAAAATGGATTTATCCACGACATGGCAATTTCATTGCAGCCATTGGGCATTTAGCCTCAACTGGCCTGACTGGAGATTATTGTGATGCCATGCAGCGTTTTAACCGTCTGGAATGTCAACGCTTTGTCAGCCCAAGTTTTGCTCAGGATATGAATTTCTCGGGCTATCTGAATTATGCCAAATTCAACTATTCGACCATGCTGATTACCGATACTGCGAGTTATCGTAATCCTTATTACAATACCGAATTGGATACCCTCGACAAGCTTGATCTGAACAAGATGACTCATGTGATTGATGGATTGGTTACGATGGCACTACAGCCATAATTCAGTTGTTTTATTCAATAACTCAATAAAAAACCCTGCCGAAGCAGGGTTTTTTATACGAAACATCAAGTCTTAATGACGCGCTGCTTTCGCTTCTTCTTTGGTTTTCACAATTGGTGCTTTAACCAAGGCTTTTGGCAAAGAGGTCAGTGCCAGCGGTAAAATCTCATCAATCGATTTTACGGCTTTAATTTCTAGACCTTCTTTGACATTTTCTGGAATTTCCGCCAGGTCACGTACGTTTTCCTGTGGAATGAATACCAGCTTGATGCCACCACGATGGGCTGCCAAAAGTTTCTCTTTCAAGCCACCGATACGCAGCGCACGACCGCCCAGACTGGTTTCACCTGTCATCGCGATATCCGGACGAATCGGGATACCCGTGAAAGCAGATACCAGTGCTGTAGTCAAAGCCAAACCTGCCGATGGACCATCTTTCGGTGTTGCGCCTTCAGGTAAATGCACATGCACGTCGGTTTCTTCAAAGCGCGAGGCTTCGATGCCGAGTTCATCCGCACGGGTACGCACCACAGTCATTGCAGCAGTAATCGATTCTTTCATGACATCGCCAAGAGAACCGGTGGTAATGAACTTGCCTTTACCTGGTACTGCTGCAACTTCAATAGTCAGTAATTCACCACCAACAGAAGTCCAAGCCAGACCATTTACACGGCCGATTTGCGCTTCTTCTTCCGCCATACCGTAGTCAAATTTATGTGGACCTAAGTATTCTGGAAGATTCGCTGCGGTCACTTCAACCTGAAGGTTTTTAGATTTCTTGCTAACAGCCTCTTTCACCACTTTACGTGCAATTTTTGACACTTCACGTTCAAGGTTACGAACACCGGCTTCACGCGTATAACGACGCACGATGTCACGAATTGCTTCTTCATGCACGGTCAACTCTTTGGCACGTAGACCATTGTTCTTGATGGCTTTAGGAACAAGGTAGCGGTCCGCAATATTGACTTTCTCTTCTTCGGTATAACCCGGAAGACGAATTACTTCCATACGGTCTAGCAGGGCCTCAGGAATGTTCATGCTGTTTGCGGTACAGATAAACATTACTTCAGACAGGTCCAGATCAAGATCCAGATAGTGATCGCTGAACTTGTTGTTCTGTGATGGATCAAGTACCTCAAGCATCGCAGAAGCCGGATCGCCACGGTAGTCTTGCGCCATCTTGTCGATTTCATCGAGCAAGAATAACGGGTTTTTTACGCCCACTTTAGTCAATGACTGCACAATTTTACCTGGCATCGCACCGATATAGGTACGACGGTGACCGCGAATTTCCGCTTCATCACGCACGCCGCCCAGTGCCATACGCACGAACTCACGACCAGTTGCTTTGGCAATTGATTCACCGAGTGAAGTTTTACCCACACCTGGAGGACCAACCAGACACAGAATCGGGCCACGCAATTTTTTCACGCGTGACTGAACTGCCAGATATTCCACAATACGATCTTTGACATCGTCCAGACCATAATGGTCTGCATCCAGAATTTCCTGTGCTTTGCTCAGGTTAATGCTGACTTTGCTGGCTTTATTCCATGGTGTATCCAGAATGACTTCCAGATAGTTACGTACCACAGCAGCTTCACTTGAAGCAGGCTGCATCGCTTTTAATTTACGGAATTCAGCTTCTGCTTTTTTACGTACATGCTCAGGCAAATCTGCTTCAGCCAGACGTTTTTCAATTTCAGCGACATCGTCTTCCGCGCCGCCATTCATATCGGAAAGCTCGCGCTGAATGACTTTCATTTTTTCATTCAGGAAATATTCGCGCTGGTTCTTTTCCATCTGACGTTTAACAGAATCATGCAGGGTTTGCTCAATCTGTTGTTCTTCAGACTGTTGCAATAGATAAGTCATCAGCTCAGTCAAATGCGCTTCGAATTCGTCATGTTCCAGGAATTTCTGTTTGACATCAATATTCAAGGGAACACGGGTTGCGACGAAGAACAATAACTGTAATAGATCTTCAATTTTGTTGGCTGCGGTGATCAGTTCACGCGCATTACGAAGTTTCGCTTCTGCATATTGAGCGAAAAGCGCACGTAATTCCTGCAAGCGCACAGCTTGGGTGTCTGCATCGACGCTCACCGTCATTGGGCTGAGTTCATGCTCTGCTGTCAGATACTCAGTTTCGTCAATGATAGTTTTCAGCTTGGCACGGTGCAGGCCTTCGATCAGGACTTTAATACAGTTTTCATCATTTTCGTGATTCACAACTTGCACAATCTTCGCGACAGTACCGTATTGATATAAATTGTCGTGATCAATTTCTTCTGTAAGCGAATCTTTTTGCGCAACTACAAATACTAGATTGTCACTGTTACGAGCCACATCAACTGCATTGATCGATTTTTCACGACCGACAAACAGCGCAATTTGCATATGTGGATAAACCACCACATCACGCAGCGCCAAAAGGGGTAGTACACTTGGAACCTGAGGCTCTAAGGTTTCTTGATTCATAATAATTTCAGACATGAGCACTCCTAATGAGTGACAACGGTGTTGCCATGCTTTTAATAGTGATGGGTAATTTAAAAAATACAAGGGCAGTTAAGATTAAATTGTATAAAAAATGACTAATTATGTGATTTTAAAGTAGTTAGCAAGGATAAAATTGCAAAATTAACGTTTGAACTTTATAAATATTGTCGGGGTGATTAAAGCATCAAGGGGCTGATCCCATGGTTCACGTTTTAACGGCTGTGCCAGCAGTTGAAAGTCATGTGCCAGCCCCAGACGGAACGGACGCCCAGGCGCAGAAGCCAAGGTACGATCATAAAAACCGCCGCCCATCCCAATCCGTGTGCCTGAAGTATCACAGGCCAATAGCGGCATGAGTAATAAATCCAGGTTGGAAACATGCACACCACGGGTGCTCATGGGCTCTCGCATACCCAGCCGATGATGGGCAAAGCGCTTGTTATGATATTGATGCTGGGTGATCCGGATCCAGACCAGCTGTTGATTCATGTCGCAAATCGCTGGGAGATACACCTGTTTGCCCAGTTTAAAGCAGCGTTCAATAATCGCCTGGGTCTGAATCTCCCCAAAAGCATGCAAATACAGGCCAATATGTTGGGCGTGAATAAATTCTGGACTGCGGATCAGGCGGTTTAGAACTTTTTGTGCGGACTGCCTTTGCTCAAATTTAGAGAGATGACGACGTGTTTTACGAAGGTATCTTCTTAATTCCTGAATGGTCATAGGGCAAAAAGCATATGCAACAAAATTGTGCTCTAGTCTAAGTGGGAATTCTGGAAAAGTAAAAAATAATTATGAGCTGCAATTTTATATTATTCCATATCTGCTTATTTAAATTTCGGCTAATTTTGCCAGCAGTCTCAAAGTTAAAAAACTAAAAAAGTATTTATATCACTAATTTTTTTAATATCTCGAAACGGTCAATTCATTTTCTTTGATTCACGATTTTCCAAGCAATCCATCGTTCAGTGACAAACTCTGGAAACGCATCAATTTAAGCACTTTGAAACAGCTTTCGATCAATAAAAATACAATTCTAAAGTAGGTTTATTCTGTTTTTTGGTGAAAGATAGACAAGGGATCATATGAATATTCTCGACCGATATATAAGACACATTGTGCTTAGGCAGAGCGCGTAAGACCTAAATCAATGGAGATTGAACATGATGAATATTGCGAAGAACACCATCTGCCTTTGGTATGATGACGATGCCGAAGGTGCAGCACGATTTTATGCAGAAACCTTTCCAGACTCCTCAGTTGGCGCGATCAATCTTGCACCCGGAGATTATCCCTCCGGAAAAGAAGGCGATGTTATCACCGTCGAATTTACGGTGATGGGCGTTGCCTGCATTGGACTGAATGGTGGCCCTGACTTTCAACACAATGAAGCATTTTCATTTCAGGTGGCGACTGAAGACCAAGAAGAAACAGACCGATACTGGAATGCCATTGTGGGCAATGGCGGTCAGGAAAGCGAGTGTGGATGGTGTAAAGACAAGTGGGGTATTTCCTGGCAGATTACGCCAATGGTCCTCATCAACGCCTGTAACAGTCCTGACCGTGCTGCGGCCAAGCGCGCATTTAATGCGATGATGACCATGAAGAAAATTGACATCTCCGTGATCGAAGCAGCATTTCGTGGTTAAGCGCCAAAGATATTGTCTTTCATTGCAGTTGATATTGCTGTGTAGCGCAATTTCACTGCAATAGTTAAATCTTCTCCTTTGTTTTGATCAACTCAAATTATCCCTCAACTCTATAAGGATACGTTACAAAAATTACAGATTAATCCAACTTGATCTGAACCTAAATCCAATTTCTTCATGATGATTCAAGGAGAATGTGCCATGAATTTTCCTCAATTACTGCTTATGGCGGGATGGGTCGCGCTGTCTGCACCTGCCGCTTTAGCCGTTGAACCGCCCATGTCGGGCAAAGCCAGCTCAGGCGCAGCTTCATCTGCTGCCGATAAGAAAGCCATTGCAAGTGCCATGACTGCTGCACCTAAGAAAGTAGCCGCTGCAGCCACGATTGTCGCTGTCGGTGCAGATGGCAAAATACGTACCTTGCGCAAGGGCAATAATGGTTTTACCTGTATGCCTGATAATCTGACCACTCCAGGTCCAGACCCAATGTGTATGGATCAGGCCGCTCTAGAATGGGCAGAAGCCTGGATGGGGAATAAACAGCCCACAGTTGGAAAAGTAGGCTTCATGTATATGCTGGCAGGTGGTACGGATGCCAGTAATGTCGATCCCTATGCCAAGAAGCCTACTGCGGGCAATCATTGGGTCAAAACGGGTCCCCATGTCATGATCGTCGGTGCTGAAGCTCGTTTCTATGATATGTATCCTAAACATACGCAACCGGATACCGCTGTGCCTTATGTCATGTGGTCTGGGACGCCTTATCAGCACTTAATGATCCCGGTGAAATAGTGAATACCGTAATGACGAATACACGCTGATTCAAACCTTTCAATTCAGGTATTTAATACACTCAATTTTTATGACTGTACTAAGCTACAAATAGAATAGTTCACTTAGAAGCTCATCAACAGATGGGCTTTTATATGAGCATTGCAAAAGTTGAGATGATGCAGATTATACAATATGAGTTGCAGAATAATTTTTGCACTGAATTGAAAACAGGCTGAACCAAAAACAACCATCCAATGAAATTCTTCCCAATTTATACATCTTAAATTTTGTTAATATATTGAAAATAAAATAAAAATTAAACTGGCATAAGTTCTGCATAACTGTATTCAAACTTGGATACAAGATTGGATGCAGAATGCTTTATCAGAAAATGATCGGCTGGACAGTCCTAAAATGGCGCGATGCCGATCAGTCAAAACAGCTTCAACTGAATCATCTTGCTCAACGCACTACCCATGTTGAGGTGGGTGAACTTGTCTGGATTTCGGTTGCGACTGCTGCACATCTTCGAGCAAAAATCGATGCATTTAAAAAAGCTGTATTTGCGGAAGGTATGCATCAAAGGCTACGACAGAGAGCAGTGAACATAGTCGATAGCGGGTTTATATGCAGCAGCTGAATCAGAAAAAAACGAAACAGATCCATTCAGCAGATTCAAAAAATAGAGAGAATAAAAGGGGATTCACATGTTTAAAACTGTACTGATTGCAAACCGGGGCGAAATTGCCGTTCGTGCCATTCGCACATTAAAAAAAATGGGCGTAACCAGTATAGCCGTCTATTCAGAAACGGACCGTTATGCACAGCATGTGATTGATGCAGATATTGCAGTGTCCTTAGAAGGGACCAAACCTAGCGATACCTATTTGAGTATCGAAAAACTGATTGCTGCAGCCAAAAATACCGGAGCCGAAGCAATTTTCCCGGGTTATGGGTTTCTGTCAGAAAGTGCTGATTTTGCCCGTGCCTGCGAAGAAAATAATATTGCTTTCATGGGACCAACAGCTGAGCAAATTTTAGAGTTTGGTTTAAAACATCGTGCCCGTGAACTTGCTGCAGCTGCCAATGTACCGATGACTCCCGGTACAGGTCTGCTAAATAGTCTGGACGAAGCTTTGGCAGAAGCTGAAAAAATTGGTTATCCAATTATGCTGAAAAGTACAGCAGGCGGTGGCGGAATTGGCTTGACCCGTTGTGATGATGCCGAGGCACTTCAGGAGGCTTATGAAAGTGTAAAACGTCTGGGCGAGCAGTTCTTTAAAGATGCCGGAGTATTTTTAGAACGCTTTCTCGATAAAGCCCGTCATGTCGAAGTACAGATTTTTGGGGATGGTCAGGGGCAAGTGGTGGCTTTGGGCGAGCGTGACTGTTCACTGCAGCGCCGTAATCAGAAGGTTGTGGAAGAAACACCAGCGGCACAGTTACCTGAAGCAACCCGTCAAAAATTGCATCAGGCGGCAGTTGAACTGGGTAAATCGGTGAAATATCGCAGTGCCGGTACGGTTGAGTTTATTTACGATGCAGCACGTGACGAGTTTTATTTCCTTGAAGTGAATACCCGTTTGCAGGTAGAGCATCCGGTGACTGAAATGGTGACCAGTTTAGACCTGATTGAATGCATGTTGAAAGTTGCAGCAGGCGATACTCTGGATTGGAAGCATCTAAGCAATATTCAGCCTCGGGGTGCAGCGATTGAAGTACGCATCTATGCAGAAGATCCAGTCAAGAATTTCCAGCCGAGTCCAGGGATTTTGACCGATGTCTTTTTTTCGGAAAATGTCCGCGTTGATACCTGGGTGAGTACTGGTACTGAAATTTCCCAATATTTTGACCCGATGGTTGCCAAGATTATTGTGCATGCTGAAGATCGTGAAACTGCGATTACAGCTCTTAAAGCGGCACTAGCTGAAACTCGCTTGAATGGTATTAGTACCAATCTGGATTATGTCCATACCGTCATTTCAGATCCGCGTTTTGAACAGATGCAGATCTGGACACGCATGCTGGATGATTTCAAGTATGTGCCGAATGTGATTGAGGTGATTCAGCCGGGTACACAAAGTTCGATTCAGGATTATCCGGGTCGTGTCGGGTATTGGGATATCGGTGTACCGCCTTCAGGCCCAATGGATGATTATGCCTTCCGGCTGGCCAATAAAATTGTTGGGAATGCCGAGGCCGCCGCTGGATTTGAATTTACCCTGCAAGGTCCGACCCTCAAGTTTCATGCAGACAATATCATTGCTTTAACTGGCGCACCTTGTCCGGTAAGTCTGGATGATGAAGCAGTAAATTTCTGGCAGCCTATTCAGGTAAAAGCAGGAGAAACCCTAAAAATCGGACAGGTTGAATCTGGATGCCGGACCTACCTGGCTGTGCGAAATGGTCTGAATGTGCCGGAATATCTGGGTAGCCGTTCTACCTTTGCTTTAGGTAATTTTGGTGGACATGCAGGCCGAGTGTTACGGGCTGGTGACATGGTTAAGATGGTGAATCCTGACCTGCCAGCTGATGGTCTACCTTTGGCGATTGCAGAACCTGAAGCTTTGGCAACAGATCTGATTCCAAGTTATGGCAAGGAATGGAAAATTGGTGTGCTCTATGGTCCGCATGGAGCACCTGATTTCTTTAAAGCTGAATATATTGAGGAGTTTTTTGCATCAAGCTGGAAAGTGCATTTTAACTCGAACCGGTTGGGTATCCGTTTAACCGGACCGACGCCAAGTTGGGCGCGTGAAAATGGTGGTGAAGCTGGATTGCATCCATCCAATGTCCATGACTGTGAATATGCCATTGGTGCAATCAACTTTACCGGTGACTTCCCCGTAATCCTTGCCAAAGATGGTCCGAGCCTGGGGGGCTTTGTCTGTCCGGTGACCATTGCCAAAGCTGAACTCTGGAAAATTGGTCAACTGAAAGCCGATGACACGATTAGCTTCTATCCAATTTCGGTAGAACAGGCCAATGCGCTGGAGCGGCAGCAAATTCAAACCCTCCAAAACTTTGCCAAGGCAGAGATGCCCTACGAGGCTGAAGTCGTGGCAGTTCAAGCAGAAAGTATTCTGGCATTGCGTGAAGCTACACCAGATGCACCAAAAGCTGTATATCGTCAGGCAGGTGACAGTTATATCTTGCTGGAATACGGTGATAACGTACTGGATTTGGCCCTACGCCTGCGCGTACACCGCTTGATGCAACTGATCCGTGAAGCTGATCTTGACGGTATCCTGGAATTATCACCTGGTGTGCGATCCTTGCAGATTAAATATGATGGTCTGCGTTTGAGCCAGCAGCAACTGATTCACTTCCTGCTTGGTCTTGAAGAACAGATGGGTGATTTACGTGACATTAAAATACCTTCAAGAATTATCCATTTACCCATGGCCTTTGAGGACTCGGCGACTCTGGGTGCTGTTGAGCGTTATCAGGAAAGCGTCTGTGCCACAGCCCCCTGGCTTCCGAATAATATTGATTTTATTCAGCGGATTAATGGTTTAAGTCACCGCCAGCAGGTCAAGGACATCATTTTTAATGCCAATTATCTGATTTTAGGGCTAGGTGATGTATATCTGACTGCACCTTGTGCAGTGCCCATTGATCCGCGCCACCGTTTACTGAGTTCCAAATATAATCCGGCCCGTACTTTTACCGCTGAAGGTACAGTCGGGATTGGTGGCATGTATATGTGTATTTATGGCATGGACTCACCGGGTGGCTATCAGTTGATTGGCCGTACCGTACCGATCTGGAATAAGTTTAAAAAGAACAAGCAGTTTGGCGATCAGCAATGGTTCTTACGCTTTTTTGACCAGATTAAATATTATGAGGTCACTGAGGCCGAACTGGATCAGTTCCGTGCTGATTTCGCCCATGGTCTGGCAGAAATCAAAATTGAGGAATGCGAGTTTGACTTTGCAGCATATCAGGATTTCCTTGCTGCAGAACAGGACAGCATTGCCACCTTTAAAGCGCAGCAGCAGGCTGCTTTTAGTGCCGAGGTAGAACGCTGGAAAGACGAGTTTGATGCACCTGTAGAAATAGAAGTGCTGCAGGATGACGCCGATTACAGCCAGTATGTCCCTCTCAACGCCTCTATGACCGGCAATATCTGGAAGATTTTTGTAGAAGCGGGGCAGATTGTGAAAAAAGGCGACACGGTGGCCATCATTGAAGCCATGAAAATGGAACTGCCGGTCTATGCTGACGATGATGGTATCGTTAAGGCGATTATCTGCCGTTCTGGTCAGACTGTACATAGCGGTGAGCCACTGGTCTATATGGAGTAATGGAGTGAGCCATGACTATTGTTCGCAATCCAAGTACTAAAGCGACCGGAAAAAGCTCAGACAATCTGTCTGAGCTGGTTTTCCAGAAAATTAAAAATGATATTTTTGACTTTAAGCTGATGCCGGGAGAGCGGTTTACCGAATCAGAGATTGCTGAAAGCTATGCCGTAAGCCGTACCCCCATTCGGCAAGCCTTATATCGTTTGCAGCAGGAAGGCTATGTCGAGGTGCAGTTTAGAAGTGGCTGGCAGGTCCGGCCACTAAATTTTAAAGCTTATGAAGAACTGTATGATCTGCGAATTTTGCTGGAATGTTATGCAGTCGAGCAACTGTGTCAGATGCCCAAAGACCAGTTGAAAGCTGCTCTAGAAATTTTGATTCAAACCTGGTGTGTTCAACCAGAACAGTATGTTTATGATCTCAGGCAGCTATCTGCACAAGATGAAGCATTTCATTGTCATTTAGTATTTGCAGCCGGCAATGCAGAAATAGCGAAAATTCACAGTGAGATCAGCGAGAAAATTCGGATCATACGTCGTCTGGATTTTTCCAAGGATTATCGGGTTACAGCGACCTATGCCGAGCATCAACAAATTTTAAAGGCGCTGCTTGCCCAAGATGCAGTCGCTTGTCTTTCTATATTAGAGGCTCATATTCGACACAGCCGTAATGAGGTAAAAAAAATTACTTTGGAAATGTTGTCCTGCCGTCCTGCGTAAGTTAGTCAGGATAAATTTATTTTTATAGCAAGATAAATATCAGACTTAACTCAAAATTGATAACCAATTCATAACCAGAAAAAACAAGAACCCGCTAGTGACATCTCAAATTGTTTTTTAAAGTAAGTCGAGGATGATAATAACAAGAGATAAAAATGCTTCATCAGCCTATTCAATTTTTACTTACGGGTGCTAGCTGTGCACTTCTCCTAACCATGACTGGATGTGCCATGCCTTCCAAGTCGCCTATCAATGACAGTTATGGTTCCCAGCCACATTTGCCCAAACCAAAATCAAGCTTGCTGCCTACGGTCAATATTGCACCTGCTAAAGGTTGGCCTGAAGGTAAAATGCCGACACCAGCGACAGGTTTAAAAGTTCAGGCCTTTGCCAAAGGACTGCGACATCCGCGCTGGCTGTATGTATTGCCGAATGGTGATGTACTGGTGGCCGAAACCGATGCACCGCCCAAGCCCGATGACAGCAAAGGGATCAAAGGCAAAATTATGAAATGGGTGATGCAACGTGCCGGCTCATCGCATCCCAGTACCAACCGCATCAGTCTGCTTCGCGATAGCAATGGAGATGGGGTAGCTGAACAAAAAACCGTATTTTTACAGAATCTCAATTCTCCATTTGGCATGGCGCTGATTGGTAATACATTGTATGTAGCCAATACTGATGCGCTGATGCGCTTTCCTTATCATAACGGGATGACTCAAATCACAGCAGCCGGTACCAAGGTGCTGGATTTACCGGCAGGCCGTTTAAACCATCACTGGACCAAAAATGTCATTGCCAATCCTGCAGGCAATAAACTTTATATCACAGTGGGTTCCAACAGTAATGTAGCTGAAAATGGCTTAGAGCAAGAGCAGGGCCGAGCACTGATCATGGAATTTGACATCACCAGTGCTCAAGTACGACCTTTTGCTACCGGACTGCGTAATCCGAATGGCATGGATTGGCAACCCCAGAGCGGCACACTTTGGACGGTGGTGAATGAACGTGATGAGCTCGGCAATGATCTGGTTCCTGATTATCTGACCTCTGTCAAAGAAGGCGCTTTTTATGGCTGGCCCTATAGTTATTATGGCCAACATGTAGATACGCGGGTCAAACCGCAAAACCCTGCGCAAGTTGCGCGGGCAATTCTACCGGATTATGCATTGGGCAATCATACTGCGTCATTGGGCTTGGCCTTCTATAAGGCAGATCTGATGCCTCAATATCGAAACGGTGCGCTGATTGGCCAGCATGGTTCATGGAACCGCAAACCGCACAGTGGCTATAAAGTGATTTTTATTCCCTTTCAAAATGGACAACCGATGGGCCCACCTCAAGATGTCTTGACTGGATTTTTAAGTGATCAGGGCGATGCATATGGGCGACCGGTCGGTGTGGCGGTAGATTCTTCAGGTGCCATTTTGGTTGCTGATGATGTCGGTGATGTGATTTGGCGAGTATCACCCTTGTGTACACCAGCTGCAGTAAGTAAATAAAGGTTTAGGGATTCAGGATTTTATTCGGATCTGAATCTGTGGAAAGTAAAAGTTAAAGCAAAGACTGTTTCATTCAAACGTCAATATTTTGATTGAAAATATGCAAAGGCTAGCGGATTTAAAATAATTTTTAAGCTTCATTTAAGCTGGCTGAATTAGGCTTTCAGGATATTTTTACGCGTGATTACAGCATGTACAGAGATTCTGCTGATCCTATTAAAAATATCTAAATCTAAGTGCTAGTTTTAAGTGCCAATAAAAACTGGATATAAAAGTTAGAACGTTGCAAAAAAAGAGGGTTTTAAGAATGAAATCAATTGTTGCATTTATTTTCCCTTGGTCATTATTTATGGCCCTTCATCGACCAGCCGAAGCCACAGTATGCTTAATGCTTCAGATTTCGATTTTAGGCTGGATTCCTGCTGCAATCTGGGCCATGCATACTTTATATCGGGATAAAATAGCCTGAAAATAGGAAAATAAGTTACTGAAAGATTGTTTGATTTTGACGGAAGTAATTAAAGCCCTATCTTTTTTATAGCTAAAGATTTTTTTTCATTCCAGATGATGAATACATCAATAAAATGAATGTAGAGGAATGTTCGAGAGAAATACTACAAAATTAAAATAAGAGGAAATTCAGGAAAAATTATAATTATATTTTGAAAACGAAATTGAAGTACTCCGAAGATGCCGCTGCATGTGTCGTTACCCTGAACCCGATGAGTTCAAGGAGGATGCGACGTATAATTGCTGGGTTTCCCATACGGAGATGGGCATACACTCTAAATATACAGAACACACCCATAAGTGTTAGTATCGGCAGGGGAATAGACCCGCTGGCGAACACCTCAGAGTTAAGTTAATTATAAACAATAATCCCGGTGTGGCAACTCTATGCTGTTCATGAACTGTAAACAGTTCGGTCGAATGTCCGAAGTTTAAACAGAATTCGAGATTATTCAGTCAGTTCTTCAACTTCTTCTAAAATAGTTTGTAACAAACGCTCGCAATGCGCATATTGTTGCAGTGATCTATTCATATTCAAAACCTCCTGCATCAGCTCAAGTGCCACCATAATAATCAGCTTACTAGGTTCCATGCGTGGCGCTTTACGGCGAAATTCATCATATTTGTCATTCAATAACTGTGCTGCGCGCTCTAATTCTTCCTGCTTGTCAGGAGTAGAGGCCAGACGGAAACTATGCCCCAATACTCTGAGATCAATTGCAATTTGTTCACTCATGATGAGGCTTCCTCAGTCGCTTCAGTCGGATGGGCCAGTTGTTGAATTTCCTGTGCGTGATGATCCTGCGCAGTACCGAGAATCGCCAGACGTTGAATAATCGCTTCAACCTTGGCTTTGGCATTTTCATTTTTCTGGGTTAAGCGTTCAGATTCCTGAGTCAGACGCTGAATTTCCTGCTGGGCATGACGCTGTTCAAGGATCATCTTTTCCTTAACTACGCGCAGCTCATTTCGTTCAGCCAGAATTTCCTGAAAACGGTTTTTCAGATCGGTACAGCTTTTTTCCAGACGGCCATAACGGTCTGCCAGTGCAGTTGCATCATTATTGAGCAGTTGAAATTGGGCACGAGAATCCGTCAGCTGTTCAGTCAGATTTTCATTTTCTTGTTGTTTTTGCGCAATCACGCTGTTCTTTTGTTCAATTTGCTGTTGATGTTGCATCATTGAAGAGTCTTGCTCTTCGCGCAAACTGGAATTTTCACTTTCAAGCCGTGCAAGTCGCGTTTTTAACACGCCGATCTGCACTTGTAGACGCTGTAATTCTTCTAACATATCGAGGTCGCACAGTGTTGCAAACAAAGGTAATATATAAGCAGTATAAAGATTGGATAAACGAATGCAAGACGATATTTCAGGTTGGACCGAATGGCACCGCAATTTTTCTTCAATTGAGGAAATTTCTAGCCCTAGCGAACTACATGGTTTGCTGACTGGCATTGTTTGTGTCACCCAGGCGCCAAGCAGTGAAGAGTGGTTACAGATTTTAGAAACACTGGATGTACCTGAACTGGATGCCGAAGCATTAGAGTTGTTGGCGGGCGAAGCTGAAGATGTGTTCCATGCATTGTCTGAAGATGAGCTGGATTATTTACCTTTGCTGCCTGATGATGAGCATGTGCTTTCAGAACGCGTACAGGCTCTGGCGGACTGGTGTGCAGGCGTGGTCTTAGGTTTCGGACTGGCTTCAGGACATATCCGTCAGGATGAAGTTGAGCTGATTGAACATTTACAAGATGTAGCCGCAGTTGAATTTGAAGACTCAGACGATGATGCTGAAGGTGAAGAAAGCTATCAGGAATTGTACGAATTTGTGCGTCTGATTCCTGTCAGTCTGTCTTTAGGGCGTAAAAAGGTCGAAGTTGAAGAAACGCCACTCTTACAGCAATTTAGTCAAAAAAATCAGCCTAAAGTCGCTACTACAGAAGCGCAAAGTGTAGTCGAGATTTTCTCGCCTAAACGTCCAAGCTGATGAAATGCTGAGGTGAGTCATCACCTGCTTGAAATCAGGCATATATTTTGCTGTTTACAGTGAAATCTATAGTCTGATTTCAAGACTATATTCTAAATACAAGTATTGATCGATAAGAAGTAAGGTGTAATGAAGAAATTGACACAGGCAGTTTTTGAGGAGCGTCGCGCAATCCTCGCAGGGGAAATCGGTTTACGCAGTATCGCTATTATCGCGACCAGTCCGGTAGCTATGCGTAACCGTGATGCAGATTATAAATACCGTGCAGACAGTAGTTTCTTCTATTTAACCGGATTCGCGGAACCTGAAGCTGTGGCTGTGATTGAAACCTTTGACACTGAAGAAGAAGGCTATAGCTACAGTTTGTTCTGTCGTGAACGCAACCGTGAAATGGAAATCTGGAATGGCTACCGCGCGGGTATTGATGGGGCTATTCAGGATTATGATGCAGATGAAGCCTATGCGATTGATCTGCTGGATGAAGAAATCTTAGAAAAGTTACAAAATAAAGATCAGTTATTTTATCGCATTGGACAGCATGCAGAGTTTGATGCGCGTGTCGCCAAATGGATTGCGACTGCAAGTGGTGAAAGCCGTCGTGGGACTTCTGCGCCAGCGCAAATAATTCAGCTGGACCGTATTGTCGATGAAATGCGTCTGCATAAAGATGCAAATGAAATTGAATTGATGCAGATTGCTTCTGATATTTCTGCTGATGCACATACTCAAGCGATGCTAGCAATACGTCCGGGCATGATGGAATATGCGCTGGAAGCCGAGCTGAATTATATCTTTGGCAAAAATGGCGGTGTTCCGGCCTACAACAGTATTGTCGGTGGTGGTGAGAATGCCTGCATCCTGCACTATGTAGAAAATGACAAAGAACTGAAAGATGGCGATTTAGTCCTGATTGATGCTGCAGCTGAATATCAGCTTTATGCTTCAGACATTACCCGTACCTTTCCGGTAAATGGTAAATTCAGTCCGGAACAGAAAGCCTTATATAACGTAGTACTGGATGCTCAAATCGCTGCGATCAATGCCGTGCAAATTGGTAACTCGTATAAAGAACCTCACAATGTTGCAGTGCGTATTTTGGTGCAGGGTTTGCTCGATCTTGGCTTGATGCAGGGTAATATCGACGAGATTATAGAAAAAGAAGCTTTTCGTCAGTTCTACATGCATGGTACGGGACATTGGCTCGGTATGGATGTGCATGATGTCGGTGCTTATAAGGTGGACGGTGAATGGCGCTCGTATGAAGAGGGTATGGTCGTGACCGTTGAGCCGGGTCTTTATATCGCGCCTGATGATGAAACAGTAGATGCTAAATGGCGTGGAATTGGCATTAGGATTGAAGATGATGTGGTGGCCACTGCAAATGGCCCGCTAGTTTTAACCGCGAAAGTCGTCAAAACGGTAGAAGAGATTGAGGCATTAATGGCGAAAGCCCGCGCTGCCTAATCTAAGAAAAATACAGAAAGCCGGTCGCGAAATCGGCTTTTTTTATGACATTTCTATGCCGTTTTAAACAAGAATTCCTAGCTATATCGAATCGATCAAAAAGTGACTTAGCTTACGTTTATATCGAACAAGTCAAATAAAACTCACCTAAGTAAAATTTACAGCTTAAAAATTGACAGGAAGTCAACACAGAAAATCCGTTTTTAGCATCAAAGCTACATATTAAATGGGCTGAGATTCTCATACTTTCTCTGATCCTTAAATAAACTTAAATAAGAGCAGGAGAACACTTATGAGATTAAATACGATTGACTGGATTGCTTATGCTTTAACAATCATTGGTGGCATTAATTGGGGTTTAATTGGTGCATTCGATTTTAATTTGGTCGCTGCAATCTTTGGTGATATGAGCGCCTTATCTCGAATTGTTTATGTATTGGTTGGTTTGTCGGCATTGTACCTGATTTATACAGGAACGAAGTTGGGTAAAACAGTACACCACACAGATCATCATACCAATATTGTGCGTTAAGCTAATCTTCTTGGGCGAGTTTCTTGCAAGATAGGATTCATGTCTTCGAGTAACTTGCCGAGAGGATAGAAATAGTGTGGAAGATGAAGAAACCTCGGTAGATTTCCGGGGTTTTTTATTAGGTGTTTATACGTTATTAATAGAACCATCCCCAGATCTACAACAATGCCTAGCTAAAGATTGATGATCACTATCATACAAATAAGATTAGATTGTACATGGTTGGATAAATTTTTTTAAAATATCTGTTAGCTCAAAGATCGAGTTATATTTATACAATTATCTTAAAATAAGAAAAGAATAGTGATTGTAAATGGGCCTCCTGCTACTGAAAGTGAATATCAGCTCATTTATAAATGGCTTGATTCACAATTGTATCATTCAGGATTTACCAGCATCAGTATGTATTCAAAATTGTGCGAAGCGAGTAGATCGAGTTATACCAATTTGACTAGGTTTGCGATCGAATCGTACAAGTGCCAAATGAAATTACAACATTCCGTTTTTTAATGCCGAGTTGATAAAAGTGAGTATAAATATTTTAGTTGCTGAATTAAAGACAACTCGGTTGGAGTTAAGAGCATATAAAGTTGGAGATGAAATCTCATTATTCCAAGAATATTGTGGCAACGTTGAAGCATCAAAATATTTACAACGACGGGTGCATACAACAGTCAATCAAACTCAACAGATGTTGCAGAAATGGGCGTTAAGCTATTGGCAGCAACCGAGTGAAGGATTTTCATGGGTGATTGTTGAGCGAAAAAGTCATCTGGCAATCGGATTACTAACGATCATTCAACAGCAAAATAACAGCTTTGAAATTCATTTCGGACTTGGTCCTCGATTTCAGGGGCAGGGCTATATGCTTGAGGCGATGAAAGCGGTGATTCATTATTTTAAATAATATCTTACACTTAAATCACTGGATACTTTCTGCGATGCAGAACATATACAGGCACACCAAGTGCTGTTAAAGACAGGGTTTGAAATCGTTGAACGGATCAATGCCTATACTGTATTGCCGAAGTTGGGTACTGAAAAGCGCGATGTCTTGGTTTTTCAATATAGGCTGGATCATCATGAAGAAAACTAAATAAAACGAATCATTATAAAAATTTAAAGCCTTGAGGTAAGATAAAACCAGTATACGTTTTATGTAATTCGCCATAGATGCGAATAAACAGATAAGGAAGTAAGCATGCAACAAGAAGTCATCATTGTCGGTGGTGGGATGGTGGGTTTAAGCCTCGCACTGATGTTGGCGAAAACCAATATTGCAGTCAAACTTTTAGAAGCGATCAAATACCCAAATTATGATGATGAAAATCTTGCGCCATATCATTCCAGTTTTGATGCACGTAACAGTGCCTTGTCACGCCGTAGCGTGCAGATCTATCAGGAGCTTGGACTTTGGAATGCCTTGCAAGAACATGCTACCCCAATTCTGGAAGTGAATATTACCGAACAGGGCAGTTTTGGTAAGGCACGACTGAAAGCCGAGCAGGAAAAAGTTGAAAGCTTTGGTCAGGTCATTGAAAATGCCTGGCTCGGTCGTGTACTGCTGACCCAAGTCAAAAAAGAGCCATTAATTGAACTGATTGATGGTGTTCAAGTGACATCCCTTATCCAAGGTACAGACTTTGCTTATATCGAAGCTCAGCGCGGTGAATCATCACTAAAATTACAGTCCAAACTGGTTATTGCCGCCGATGGACGGGATTCTTTCTGCCGTAAAGCCTTGGGTATTGGTGCGTCAGAACACGATTATGATCAAGTTGCAATTGTGACCACAGTACAAACATCGAAGCCACATGGTCATGTGGGCTTTGAGCGTTTCAGCCATCTGGGCCCTTTGGCACTGTTGCCCTTACCGGGTGAGTATCGCCGTTCAGTGGTCTGGCCTGTGAAAAAAGGTACTGAAGGAGAATGGTTGGGAGATGAAAATGACCAGCATTTTCTGGATGCCTTGCAGGAAACGTATGGCGATCGTGCCGGAAAATTTCAGAAAACCGGAAAACGGTTCAGTTTTCCATTGTCTCAAGTGTTAGCCGAAAAACAGGCTGTTAGCCGTGTCGTGTTGATGGGCAATGCAGCACATACGATCCATCCGGTGGCTGGCCAAGGATTTAATCTGTGTATGCGTGATGCGCATGTATTGGTGCGTTACCTGAAAGAGCAGCAGGCACAAGGCGCAGACTTGGGCGATGCGGCAATATTGCAAGACTATGAAAAATCCCGTCTTAGTGACCAGCAGCGTGTAATCAAGTTCTGTGATTCAGTGGTGCGGGGCTTTAGTAACCAGAATCCATTTTTAAAGCTGATTCGTAATACGGGTTTAATCGCTTTTGATACGATTCCTGGCATCAAGCCACTGGTTGCAAATTATGCCATGGGGTTAAAAGCATGAGCTTAAATCAAACTAACGAAATATTAGACGTCGTCGTTATTGGTGGTGGGCTGGTTGGTGGACTTACAGCGCTTCTGTTAGCTCAAGGTGGCGTGCAGCCTACAGTTCTGGATGCAGCGCCAATTCTGGATGCAGATAAAACTTTGCATGTGGCCAATCCGCGTGTACTGGCCCTAAGTCAGGCAACCATTCATCTACTAAAAACGGTGGGTGTCTGGGAAAATTTAGCACGTCAGCAGCCTTATACCGGCATGCAGGTCTGGAATAAGAATGGCTATGGCGAAATTAATTTTGGCCAGTCTTCAGAAAAAACGCCCTCGGTAGAACAGGCCTTGGGTTCAATGGTGGAGCCAAGCATTCTGAATCTGGCCATTCAGCAAAAGATGCTTGAAGATATTCAAGATTATAGAACACAGGTCAAAGTCAGCCGCATCGAACGTGGCGTCGGTGTATGGATCATTCATCTGGCTGATGGTACACAACTCCAAACTAAACTGGTGATCGGCGCAGATGGGGCCAATTCCTTTGTCCGTGAGCAAGCGTTCATCGATATTGATGTACTGGACTATAAACAGGCAGGCATCAGTTGTGCCATTAAAACTGCACAGCCTCATCAGCATATGGCACGTCAGATTTTTCTTGAAACCGGTCCATTGGCTTTTTTACCTATGGCCAGCCTTAATCAGGAAGAGCAGGGACACTGGCAATCGATTGTCTGGACTTTGCCAGATGATTATGCAGAAGAATACGCAGCGTTGCCAGATGCTGAATTTACCCAGCTATTAACCCGTGAGAGCCAGCATATGCTGGGTGAAGTCTTAGAGGCCACGCCACGTGCCACTTTCCCTTTAAAAGCCCGCGCTGCCCAACAATATGTCCAAGATGGTTTAGCCCTGATTGGAGATGCTGCACATGTCATTCATCCACTAGCAGGTCAAGGGGTAAATATTGGCTGTCTGGATGCTGCGGTGCTCTGTGATGTTTTGCTGCATGATCATGCGCGTGGCGTATGGGCACATGAGCAGACCCTGAAACGCTATGAGCATCGCCGTAAAGGTCAGAACGATGCCATGATGCACAGCATGTCGGCGATTGGCTGGATGGAAACTACATTATTCTTCCCGATGGTTTGGGCACGCAATTTCGGCCTGAAACAGGTAGAAAATCAGCCCATGTTGAAAGATGCATTTATGGCGCAGGCCAACGGTCTGAGTTTACTTAAAGACACACGCTACGCAGCTTAAGACAGAAATGTAAATTTTTTAAACAAACACCAATAAAGAGTAACGATTTTGTTTAAAAAAGATACGATTTTTTGATGTTTGGTACTAGGCGAAGCCCAAAGAGATTGCTAAATTTCACTTAATTCGACACCTGGCTTGGAATACCAAGCAAGCGCCATTTTTGGGGAGATGCAAATGACAGACATGAATGATTATGATGACGACGTTGAAGATTCAATCGTTGACGATGATGAAGCAAAAGCAGCTGAAAAAGGCGCAGCAGATAGCACAGAGGTCGTGAATGATACCGATCTTGCAGAAGCTGAAACCTTGACCGTCACTGCAAAGTTAAAGAAACGTCAGGCACTTGAAGATGAAATTGCGGCTTTCCTTGCCAATGGTGGTCGTATTGTTGAAGTCCCAGCAGATGAATCAGTAGCCAAAGAATAAGTTATTGATTGACTTGCCTCTTATAAAAAACACCACATCAATTGTGGTGTTTTTTTTGCAAATCAAAACGTGATAGAAAATCTAGAACATTAATCGTTTGCCGAAGTCAGTTCTAAAGCACGTTGATAAGCGACTTTCTTTTTGATACCTGTTAAATCTGCTGCCAACTGTGATGCTGCTTTGACCGAAAGGTCCTGTAACAAACGGTTCAATAATTTATCCAGTTTTTCCTGATCCAGATCTTTTTCTTCGATGGCACCACCAATCACCAAAACAATTTCGCCTTTTTGCTGATTGTGATCATTGGCAATGAATTCGACCAGCTCACCTAAGGTCATTTTCTTGATAGTTTCAAAAGTCTTGGTAATCTCACGCGCAAAACCGACCGGGCGATCTGCTCCGAAAACGCTGGCCATATCTTTAACGGACTCCAGAATCCGGTGCGGTGCTTCATAGAAAATTAAAGTCTGGGTTTCATCTTTCAGTTTTTCCAGATTCTGTAGGCGCTGACTTTGTCTGGATGGCAGAAAACCTTCAAAACTGAAACGGTCACTCGGCAAGCCGACTGCACTTAAGGCAGCAATAGCCGCACAAGCACCAGGTACAGGAATCACGCGAATATTATGCGCTTGTGCAGCACGGACAAATTTAAAACCAGGGTCGCTGATCAGGGGAGTACCAGCATCACTGATCAGGGCCATATCTTCGCCATTGAGTAGGCGCTGGATTAGTTGATCAATCTTGTTGCTTTCATTATGTTCATGGCAAGCGGTCAGAGGTGTTTGAATATTAAAGTGTTTAAGCAACTGTGCTGAAGTTCGTGTATCCTCAGCAGCAATAAGACTCACCGACTTCAACACCTGAATTGCACGATAACTAATATCATCTAAGTGCCCGATTGGAGTCGCAACAACAAATAACTGAGCACTCATAGGTTTCTCCATGTGGAATAAATTGAATAATAAAAAATGGAAGATTAAAAATAAAATATTGGGCTTGTGTTTAGTCAGCTACATCAGCAGCGTACAAGCAGAAGTGTTGATTATTCTACCCGAATCCGGACCTTTGGCGCGAGCTGCATCGAGTATCAAACAGGGATTTCTCAGTGCCTATGCGACGTCAGGACAAAAAGTTTCACTGAAATGGGTCAATTCCAATCAGAAAAATATCTCCCAACTACTGAAACAGCATGTCAATAAAAAGACCAAAATGGTGGTGGGTCCATTGGCACGTAGCGATGTGGAACAACTACTCAAGAGCAAACCTAAAGTACGTACCCTCAGCCTGAATGATGTAGCAGGGTCATCACCGCAAGTCTGGCAATTCAGCCTGTCCAAAAAAGAAGATGCTGCTGCCTTAAAAACCTTATTGCACAAAGATGGAATTCAACAGCTGCTGATTTTACGCCAGCCGGGCAGTGAAGCTGAGCATGAACTGTTGCTGATGTCATTGTTCAGTCAGAGTGATCTGAAATTTAAGATCGTGAACAAGGCGCCCATTTTTTTAATGCCGAAGCAGGGGCTGTTATTCCTCGGCAATGCAGAAGGGCTGGCTACTATACCGGAATTAAGCCGTAAACGGATGTATACCGTAGCCAATGCGATCAGCGAGCAGCACAAGCTGCCACAAGGGATCAAGTTCTGTGATGTTCCGGTACTTTATCTGGCTGACTGGCCGGATGTTCTGCAGGCTTATGTCAAAGAGCCGGTGGATATGTCCTATCAGCGGCTGATTGCCTTCGGTGGCGATGCCTGGCAGATCACCCAGCAGTACCTGTCACAACCGCGTTCACAGAATATTGAATTTCAGGGTAGAACTGGCCGGATACAGATCAGTGAAGACAGCATTCAGCGCAGTCCACAATGTTTCCAGTACAGTGGCACAGGTGTCAAGCTGTTATGAGAGAAAGAGGAATGCTACGACAGCAATTAGGTGCATGGGCGGAGCAGCAAGCGGCCCAATTGATGCAAAACCATGGATTTCAGTTCCTGGCAGCCAATTATCACAGTCGCTATGGCGAGCTGGATCTGATTCTGGTGCGTGATCAGGAACTGGTCTTTGTGGAAGTCAAAGCACGTGCGCAAACCCGATATGCGCAAGCGATCGAGTCTATTTCCAGAGCAAAACAGGGAAAGATGCTCAAGACTGCGATGTGCTTTATTCAGAAAAATCCACAACTTGCACACTATTACTATCGTTTTGACGTGATTTGTTTTGATTTTAAACAGCAATTTGCAAAAACCATACAGCATGACTTTTCGCAATACCCTTATGATCTGGAATGGATTGAAAATGCTTTTACTTTTGATCAAGAGTTTATTAACCTTTGAACAAAATAAGGTCTAAAGATGCTTATATTTGCTTCAAGATCATTGTAAAGTTCAAGCAGAATTGACATGATCTGAGCTTGAAAACAGATTATTAGATTGAAAAAGACGTAATAAAATGAAGGAGTCTTGCTGAGTGGTTAAGCGTATTGCAATAACAATGCTGTGTGTCGCAAGTTTATCAGGTTGTGCCAGTTTTATTTCCAGCGGCACAGGTACGGCTCCTGTAGGAACTGAAAGTGGGGCGCGTACCTTGGGGCAGGTATTTATTGATTCCTCAATTGTCCGTACTGCAAAAATTAATCTTTATAAATTGGATTCGCGCTTTAAGCAGGCCCGGGTCAATATTGAAAGTTTTCATGGCAATGTCTTATTGACCGGTCAGGTGCCGGATGCCCATTTAAAGCAACTGGCTGAAGACAATGTCAAATCCATGAGTGATGTCAAAGCGGTACATAATTTTATTACTGTAGGCAATCAGATCAGCTATAGCACCATCATGCAGGATACTGCAGTGACTGCAAATACCCGTGGCTTGATCATGAAAGCGACTGTGGTGGCGGATAGCAAGGTGCATGTGCATACTGAAGATGGCGTATTGTATGTAATGGGGCGTTTAAACGGTGCCGAGATTGCTGACCTGAATCAGGTGCTACAACAGGTGGGTAATGTCACCAAAATTGTGACCTTGATCGATAATGTTGAGCAATCCTCAAGTCTGGCCAATCAGAATTTTGCCGCACCGGCATATGCGCAGCCGGGTATTGAACAGACGCCGGTTGCCATTGATCCTGATACGGTTGAACCGACCTATGAACCATAAGGTCGGCCAGTTTAAAACCCAGCTCTCACAGCGTATTTTGCAGTTTCAACAACACTATCAAGATTTCCGGTTATACGATTTTGGCAGTTATGCTTTAAATCGTTTAACCCCGAAACGGGGTTATACGGTCGAAACCCAATTGGCCTATGGCCTGAAATCCCGGCAACGCTTTGACCTGTTTCGGAGTCAGCAGCCTTTGCTCCATCGTCCCCTGATTGTTTTTGTGCATGGCGGTGCCTGGTTACATGGCGATAAAAAGGATTATCAGTTTATTGGCGAGGCTTTTGCCAAAGAAGGTTATGACGTGGTGGTAATGAATTATCATCTGGCACCACAACATATTTTCCCAACTTATATTCATGATCTGCATTTGTTACTGAATCATTTGCAGCAGTCGGCTAAGCACTTGCAGATCTGTGCTGATAATCTGGTCCTGATGGGACATTCTGCCGGGGCCTTTAATGTCATGTCTGCCTTGTACCATCCGCAATCTGCCAGTATTGACCACGGTCAAATTCGGGCGATTATTGGTCTGGCGGGGCCTTATCATTTTGATTACAAAAATGATCCGATCTGTGCCGATGCATTTGATCAGGCGGTGCCTTATCAGCAGGTGATGCCTTATTATTTTGTTAAAAATAGCTCAATCCGGCATTATCTGTTTATTGCCGAAAAAGACAAGATTGTTGGGCATTTCAATAGCCAGGATTTGGACCGTGTACTGAAAGAGAAGGGCAATCATAGCCATCTGATTCAAATTCCGAAACTTGGTCATATTACGATTGTGGGTTCACTCTCCAGTTTGTTTAGCCGGTTTTTCCAGACCAAGGCACAGGTGCTTTGGGCGCTCGAGGATGCATTTAAATCCTGAGACTGATATTTGGTTTAACCAAGCAATAGATAAAAAAGAATCCAGGGGAGATCACCCACTGGATTCTTTTTTAAGCCGTTAAGCTAAATCTTTCGAGTGCAGATTTATAGCCAGGTCTTGGTGTCGTCTGCGACTGCCGTACCTTGAGTGACATGCATGATCATGGCATGGGCAATACTGCCTTTAAACGGAATTTCCGGCAGCTGATCGAATTTAAAGAATTGCGCATCGCTAATTTCCTCTTCCTGCAGCTGTAGCTCACCGCCAGCATATTCTGCCTTGAAGGCAATCATCAGGTTGCTTGGGAAAGGCCAGGGCTGGCTGGCCAGATACTGAATATTCTTGAGTTGCAAACCGACTTCTTCCAGCGTTTCACGACGTACTGCGTCTTCCAGCGTTTCACCCACTTCAACGAAACCGGCAATCAGTCCATACATCTGGCTTTTGGTATTGCGCGCATTTTTGGCCAGCAAAATCTTGTCTTTGCCTTTGGTAATAACGGTAATTACGCAAGGCTGTACCCGTGGATATTGACGATAGTTGCAGGATGGGCAGACCATGGCATATTCAACAGCATGCGCTTCAGTCGCTGTGCCGCAATGACTACAGAATTTATGGTTACGACGCCATTCTAAAAGCTGCACCGCACGACTGGCCTGTTCAAATTGCTGGGTATTCCAGAACTGTAACAGCTGACGGATGGGAACCAGTTGCAAGCCTGCAGGAATTGGCTCATCGGGAAGAAGATCACGGGCAATCACCTGATCACCCGTGTGGAGTAGCAAATCACTTGCTAAGGCTTCAACCCGTGGAAGTTGAAAGTGTTGATCGACCAGCAGTTGCTGTTGTTGAAAAATATAAGCAAGTGATAATTTGGACATTAGGCAACTATTTTGAGTTTCTCACTACTGTCCAATGCTACCTGAAACATCGCCTGTAATACAGGCTGTTTGTTCTTTAAGTTATCAATCATCATGTCGGCACTGGCCAGGGTGTCTAAAGCACGATGAATTTCTTCCCGACTTAATGCAATCGACAGATCAATACGGTTCTTGATGAATTCTGCAGTGGTGGTGAACGCAGTACGAACATGTTCTGCATTCAGGAACAGCATCGCGCCGCCAATCTCGCAAAACTGTACAGGAACAGGTTCGAGGGCAGTCAAGTCATGATCTTGCAGGTAATTGCTGAGAATCTGGCTAGAAAGCTCGATCAGGGCCTTGGTTTCTGTGAGTAAAGCAGCGTGTGCTTCATCCAGACGGTCCAGAGAAATATTCATGTTGTTGACGCGCAGCTGCAAGCGGCTCGAAGTGTGATGACGTTCCAGTACGCCAATCGAGTTCATGGCAGACAGAATGACATTCATCAACTGCTGGGCAAAGCTGGCATCCTGCATAATCTCGGGCTGGCTCAGTGAAGCAGCCTGACGGGTCAGGTCATGATAGGCTTCATTCAGGTTCAACACCTTGAAGATATTGGCCAAACTATTCAGTTGAGCCTGTAATTCCTGAGTCTTTTCAGGCGTCATATTCTGATAGTTGAACTCGATGTCATTACGAATCTGTGCCATTTCCGTGGTCACCAACTCGCTGATGGTATGCATGGTTTCAAAGTCAGGACCATACAGGTGGCGACTGAAGACCTGTAATTGCATATCGGTCAGTAGGTCATCGCCAACATTGAGCTGGCTACGGATAGATTGCGCAGTTTCATCTTCCTGACTGATACACAGGCTAAGAATATTAGCTAAATCTGACAACGAAGCCTTGAAGCTGTCTGCTGAGCTAAAATATTGTGCCATGTTGCGTTCAATGCTCACCAGTGTGCGTAGACGTGGTTCATTAATCAGCAGGTGCTCAATATTGTTTAACGCGACATATACCAGATTCCAGTACTGCTTGCTGTCATGTTGTTCTGCAAGTCCTGCCAGATAAGCCCCCACCAGTTTGATGGCTTGCAAATCCAGTTCACTTTCTTCCTGATTGATCAGCTTGTTTAGTGACAGCTTATACAGGCGATGTACATATTGGGATTTTTCCAGACTTGGTGCCTGTGGCAACGAAAAATCAGGGGTGACGCAATCCAATAAACCTTCTACATGCTGGCCTTCAGTCGTCAGTGGCTTACCCAAAGCCAGTTCCAGACGGTTCAGGGTATCCAGCAAAAACTGTGGAATTTTCACTTCACGCAGACAGATGAATTCGATATAGCGTTTCAGCATAGTGGTGCCTTCACTCAAGGCGATCACTTCTTGAGTATTGACCTGCGCCGGATTCCCCATAATCTTGCGCATCAGTTCTGCTGAATATTGAGCGACTTTTGCCAGACTGGACATGTCGATGAGTGCCAGAACCTGGGCGCATTGTTCGAACTGATTTAATGCATCATCAATACCAAAAGGTAAAGTCTGGTCTTCTACCAAGGTGCTTACTGCTGATTCGACTAACTTGATCGAGTTATCAACCTCATTTTTTATTATCAGTAAAGCTGTTGGATCAAAATGTATAGAGGTTTGGTAAGACATGATCTGCACCTTTCCTGGAGTATTATCTATATATGAGCCCCACTTTAAACTACGGGGCCTCTTTGTATTTACTATAACTGAAGAACGATAGTTTTAAACCTAAAGTATCCCCGGAAATGTAGATTTTATTTCGCGAAAAGGCAAGCAGTTCCATGTTTTTCTTCGAATTGTTTGACCCAATTCTCATGTTCTTGCAGTTCCTGTTCTGACGGAAGAATTACCGGTAATTCAATTTCAACTCTGGCCATCCCTGAGCGGCTGTTCTGGTCTTCAGACTGAGACAGGGCATCGATATCAAAAGACACCTGTCCACCGGTCATCGCCAGATAAACATCCGACAGGATTTCCGCATCAAGCAAGGCACCGTGGAAAGTACGGTCGCGTTGTGGAATCTCGTAACGGCGCACTAAGGCATCTAGCGAGTTTTTCTGACCGGGATGCTTGGACTTGGCCAGTGCCAGGGTATCGGTGACGTCACAGACTTCGGAGAGCGTTTTAAAACCTGCGCGTTTGAATTCCATATCCAGAAAGTTCATATCGAAGGTCGCGTTATGCGCAATAATTTCCGCGCCGTGTAAATAGTCAAACAGCACTTGAGAAATTTCTTCAAACAGCGGTTTGTCTTGCAGGAATTCGTCGGTGATCCCGTGGACATTGACAGAATCACCGACCGGTGTTTTCGGATTGATATAGATATGAATCGAGCTGCCGGTCAGTTTGCGGTTAATCATTTCTAGCGCGCCAACTTCAATAATCCGGTCACCATCCTGATAATAAAAACCGGTGGTTTCGGTATCCAGAATCAGTTGTCGTGGGCCATGCAGCTGTAGCTTTGCTGGTGTAATGACAATTTGCGGATGTAGCTCAGTCGAGGCAGATGATTCTGAAGATGAAGCATCTTCATTGCTGTCCGTTGCTAAAACTTCAGTCTGTACAATTTCTTCAACCATCACTTCAATGATGGTTTCGGGCAGTTCTTCCAGCTCTTCTTCTTCGCTCTCGGCCAGATCCAGGCCGAAAGGATCATCTAGCAACCAGTCGGGTTCAGATTTTTTTTTATCTTCAGACATTGAAGGGCTTTGCTTGGATTTTTTCAGGGTTTCATCAGCACCCAGGTTGGCCAGCTGATCGGCCATTTCATTGCCCGGATGTCCAGCATGACCTTTGACCCAGTGCCATTCGATCTCACGTCCCTGACAGACTTCATCGAGTTTTTGCCAAAGATCCGGATTTTTGACATCTTTCCAGTTTTTCTTTTTCCAGCCATGAATCCATTCGGTAATGCCTTGTTTGACGTACTTGGAATCGGTATAGATCACCAGTTTGTCTTGCTTGTCACAGAACAGAATCCCTTCAATCGCAGCCGTCAGTTCCATGCGGTTATTGGTAGTATGATCTTCACCGCCATAAATTTTGTGTTCTTGTTGGCCATTAACAATGTACGCACCCCAGCCGCCTAAACCCGGGTTGCCGCGACAGGCGCCATCAACATAAAGTGTGATAGTGTGTGACATAGATTAAATCCGATCAAAATAGAACAAGCTGGAAGGCTTATTGTATAGCGCAAATGCAGTCGATCAATCTATATGTCCGGGATTTTTTAATTTCTTGTAACATTTAACGTGAAATCGCGGTAAATTATTGGCTTGAGTCTTCGACATGCTTCACTACAATGGCATATCTAAAAAATAAATTTATATACGAGTTGTTTGGATTTCTTTATGTATAAACCAACCGCAATTTTGTGGCAGCCGACATTACCTACATTTTTAAAATATTCTGTACTGGGAACTGCACTTGCTTCCCTAGGACTGACGGGCTGTTCATCTACACAAAGTGCGACCCAAACAGCATCAAGCAAGCAGGTTGGATCACAATATCTGGATGCCAGCAGTCTGGATGGACTGGAAGATTTACTCTCTGCAACGGATATGCGTGCAGTCGAAGGCGACCGTTTACAGATTCTGAAACATGGTGATGTCTGGAAACGCATGACCGTGGGTTTCAAGATGGACTTAAGTGTCTGGAATCCGCGGATTGATGCGCAGCGTGGCTGGTTTATTTCACGTCAGCCTTATCTGGATCGCTTAAGTGCGCGTGCATCACGTTATTTATATTACACGGTAAAAGAAGCAGAACGCCGTGGTATGCCGACCGAGTTGGCGCTGTTACCGATTATCGAAAGTTCTTATGATCCGGCTGCGACCAGTAGTGCGGCGGCGGCAGGTTTATGGCAATTTATTCCAAGTACCGGCCGTATTTATGGTTTAAAGCAGACCTCATTATACGATGGTCGCCGTGATGTAGTGGAATCGACCCGTGCAGCCTATGAATTTTTAGGCAGTCTGTATAACCAGTTTGGTTCCTGGGAATTGGCGCTCGCTTCTTATAATGCCGGCCCAGGCCGTATCCAGCAGGCAATTAACCGTAACAAAGCCGCAGGTCTGCCCACCGATTATTGGTCATTGAAACTACCACAAGAAACCATGAGTTACGTGCCACGTTTCCTGGCGGTTGCACAAATTATTAAAAATCCGGGCAGTTATGGGGTGAGTTTGCCACCGATTGCCAACCGTCCGCATTTCCGTGAAGTGCCAGTGGGTGTTGCCAGTTTAAATGAAATTGCAGCGATTACCGGTTTGAGCCGTGCAGAACTGTATCAATTAAACCCGGGTCATCGTGGTGATCATATTGATCCTGCAAGTCCGCGCCGTATTCTGATTCCAGCTGACCTAAGTCCTTCAGTCGATGAAAAGCTAAAAAAATTATCCGGTTCAGGTGGTTTATGGGCGAGTAACACGAGCAGCCTGCCGCGAAATACGACGACAGTGGTGCCCACCAGAGCTGCACCGCCAGAATTAAATACCAAAACGATTACACCTTCTAAACAGACTCCGCCAGCGGTTGTTAGTAATCAGCCTGCAACGACTGTTGCTAAAACAACGACTCCGGCTAAAGCTGCAAGTACGCCACCTGTCGTCACAGCAGCGGTAAGTACCGCGACAACGGCAAATACTGTAACGCAGACTACGAAAAAGATTTCGACGCCTAAAGGCTCATCTGCCTTGGCCAGTTTTGCGGCACAAAGTGATTTGCCGATTCCAAGTGCGCCGCGTATTCCGGTAGCTGTAACACCTGCAGCGCCAGCGAAACAGATTCAGGTCGAACCACCGATTTCGGCAGCTGAGCGTCAGCAAGTTGAGCAGGCGGTCATCGCACAGGATATTCAGAAAACTGTAGATGAAATTCTGCAGCCTGTCGCAACACCGGCAGAACAGGCCCAAGTGGTTGAAGAGCTGAAAGCATTGGCGCCGGCAGGTACAGAAATTGTTGATCCTTATGATGGCAAAATCAAGCTGACTGCCATTCAAACCAGCCTGTCTGTGGCTGAGCAGCAAGGCAAAGAACTGACAAAAGGCTTCTCTTATCCAAAAGAAGTTGCTGACAATACCACTGCGAATTCGGTTGAAGCCCAGCTGAATCAGGGCAAAAATTACGTCAAGACTGATTCTGAAGTGGTGGTGGTCGCTCCAAAAGGCAAACGCAGTACCTATAAGGTGTTACCAGGTGATAATCTGGCAATGATTGCGGCTAAAAATGGCGTGAACTGGCGTGATGTGGCGAAATGGAACCAGATTGATCCAAATTCTCCACTGTATGTGGGCACCACCATTTATCTGTATGATGCCAAACCTGTACAGGAAGCCAGTAAAGCCAAAGAAAAGCCGGAAACTTATGTCGTTCAGGCCAATGATTCTCTGACCAGTGTAGCGAATCAGTTTGGTTTCAGTGTGAAACAACTGGCTGATTTTAATGGACTGAGTACCAATAGCGGTCTATTTGTTGGGCAAAAGCTGTCACTGAAAGAAACGGTTGCCTCTAAATCTAAAGCTGAAGAGATTAAAAAAGCTGAAACTGCCAAGGTTCAGACCAAATCTTATACGGTGAAACGCGGTGAGTATCTGAAACTGATTGCCGATCGTTACGGGCTTTCAAATACCGAACTGGCATCATTAACGTCGGGTCTGACTGCCGGTAGCAGTCTGATGGTGGGACAGAAAATCAATGTACCACTTCAGGAAGTTGAAGGGCTAACAACATCTAACCAGAAAACTGAACAGAAGTTTGAAAATGTTAAAGTCGATCAGACTGCAACTGAAAACTATCAGGTCAAACGCGGTGAAACACTGTATAGCATTGCCAGTCAAAGCAAGCTGAGTGTCTCTGAACTGGCTGCACTGAATGGGTTGTCTGCCAATAGTGGTTTACGTATAGGTCAGACCATCAAGATTCCAGCCGGCAGTCAAATCCCTGAAACCTATACGGTTCAATCGGGTGATACGCTGACCGGTATTGCCGCAAGATATAATTTGTCAATGGACCAGGTGGCGAGCCTGAATGGCATGTCACGTAATGCAGGTTTGCGAGTGGGGCAGCGTCTGAAACTGAGTGGTGACGTGACAGAACCGGTAAGTGAAGTGGTCGCGGAAACTGCGGTCAAGAATACAAAATCGGATTCGCATGTGGTGAAGTCAGGGGAAACCTTAAGCTCTATTGCACGTCAGTATCATTTACAACTGCAATATCTGGCAGATTTGAACGGCCTGAATACCAATAGCACAGTGCGTATTGGTCAGCGTTTAAAAATTGAGGGTGACTTTCCGACAGATAAAAAAGTTGAAGGCGTGAAAGTGGCAGCTAAGCCTGTAGCTTCTAAGGCAACTGAATCCTATACGGTAAAATCCGGTGAATCCCTGAATGTAATTGCCAGCCGTTTAGGCATAAGCGTGACCGACTTGGCTCAGTTAAATAATCTGAGTCCACGCGCAGGATTGCGTGTCAGTCAAACGCTCCAGATTCCAAAACTGGTGACAGATTATAAAGTCAAACGCGGTGATACCTTAATCGGTCTGGCTTCACGTTATGGTCTGAACAGCAATGAACTGGCGGAAATGAATGATCTCAAACCAAATACACAATTGCGTATTGGTGATGTGATTAAAGTGCCGAATTAATGAATGGATCATGAGATTCGCGCATTTATTTAAAACTTTCAGGTTGATCTGGCTAGCCCCGCTGCTCGTAAGTAGCAGTTGGGCAGCCCTGATCGCCACCCCATATATTGCACTACATAGCCAGCCGAAATATGCCCAGGCCAAATCCCTGCCTTATGCCAATCCGCAAGCACCGAAAGGCGGTACGCTGATTCTGGCAGCTGATGGCAGTTTCGATAATTTGAACAGCATGAATGGCAAGGGCAATGTCACTGAGGGGGGCAACTATATTTTTGACAGTTTGCTGTCCAAGTCACTGGATGAGCCCGGTGTGTACTATCCTTTGCTGGCGGAAAAAGTCAGTTTTGACCCCAAGAAAACTGCCTTTATTATTTTTCATTTAAATCCCAAAGCACGGTTTAGCAATGGCCAGCCGGTGACTGCACAAGATGTCAAATACAGTTTTGAGTTGTTTCAGACCCAGTCCAATTTTGGCCTGCAAATGTATCTGGCTGATTTAAACCGGCTGGAAGTCCTGTCACCTTTACAGGTCAAAATGCATTTTAAATCCGGACATAATCCGGAAATGGCGATGATTGTCGCGCAGATGCCCATTTATTCTAAACAGGAATGGCAAAAACGTAATTTTAAAGAATTGACGCTGAAACCGATGCTGGGTTCAGGGCCTTATGTCATTGAACACATAGATGCTGGACGTAGTATTAGCTACAAACGCAATCCCCGATACTGGGGCAAAGACTTGATGGTCAATCGCGGGCGTTATAATTTTGACCGGATCAAGTATCGTTATTATCGTAGTCCTGAAATCAAGTTTGAAGCTTTCAAGTCGGGCCAATTTACCTTGCATGAGGAAAAACAGGTCAACCGCTGGGTGAAAGACTACCAGTTTCCCGCCGTTCGGCAAGGACAGGTGCAGCGTTACCGCTTTCAGCATCACAACCCGATTCCGACCCAGAGTCTGATATTCAATACCCGCCGTCAGCCTTTTGCCGATATCCGTTTCCGCCAAGCCTTGAGTTTTGCCTATGACTTTGAATGGCTGAATAAAGCCATGTTCTATGGTGAATATCAGCGCCTGAACAGCTTTTTTTCCAATAGCGAGCTTGCATCTCATGGACGGCAAAGTGTTCAAGAACTGCATATTTTAAAACCCCATTTAAAGCAGCTTGATCCGGTTCAACGTCAGGCTGTATTGCAGGACTGGAAATATCCTCAGTCAGATGCCTCCGGTTTTAACCGGAACAATCTGTTAAAAGCCCGTCAATTGCTATTAAAGGCAGGCTATCGTTATCAACAGGGGAAGTTGATTAATGCTTCGGGTCAACCGGTACAAATTGAGTTCCTGTTGCATCAGGCGGAACAGCAGCGTGATCTGATGCCATATCTGCGTCATTTAAAACGCTTGGGCATTCAGGCCAGCATTCGTATGGTAGAAACCGCGCAATATTATGAACGGCTGCGGAATTATCAGTTTGATATGATTGTCGATACCATGCCGCAATCCCTGACACCGGGGCAGGAGCAGAAACAGTTCTGGGGCAGTCAGGCCGCCACGCAGCCAGGTAATTATAATTATGCCGGCATTCGAAATCCTGTCATTGATGCCATAATTCAGCAGGTGACTCAGGCTCAAAACCGTGAACAGCTGGTGAATAGTACCCGAGCATTAGACCGTTTACTGCGCGCAGGCTATTATCATATTCTGACTTATGGTACAGGTGAATACTGGTATGCTTACTGGAATATGTATCAGCAGCCGCAACGAAAACCTAAACTCTCCGCCGGGATTGATTACTGGTGGGTCGATGCGGCAAAGGCCAGACATGTGGCTGATTATTTCAAACAGCATTAAGCTCCAAGCCTATCAGGGAGTGCCATGAGCACTTATATTCTCAAACGTCTGTTGCTGATGATTCCAACCTTGCTGATCATTTTGCTGATCAATTTCATGGTGATCCAGCTGGCACCCGGTGGTCCGGTGGAGCAGGCGATTTATCAGGCGCAACAGGTCAATGGTTTGGCGCATACCGGATTGCAGTATCAGGGAAAGCAAGGCCTCACACCGGAGATGCTTGAGCAGATTAATATCCAGTACGGCTTTGACCAGCCGCTGCATATTCGATTTTGGGAAATGCTAACGCGTTATGCGCAGTTTGATCTGGGGCAGAGTTTTTTCAAAGACAAACCTGTGACTGAACTCATCTGGGAAAAATTGCCAGTATCGCTTTCTTTAGGCCTGTGGAGTACCTTGCTGATTTATCTGGTCTCCATTCCTTTAGGGATTAGAAAAGCCCGAAAACATGGCAGTCTGTTTGATCAGACTACCTCTCTACTGTTGGCAGTAGGCTATGCCATTCCAGCCTTTATTTTTGCCATTTTAATCATTGTATTTTTTGCTGGTGGGTCTTATCTGCACTGGTTTCCCTTGCAGGGAATTCGCTCTGAAAATTTTGCTGAACTCTCATTCTTTGCGAAAATTCAGGATTATTTCTGGCATATGGCCTTGCCGCTGTTGGCCATGGTGCTTGGCGGATTTGCCAGTTTGACCTATCTGGTCAAATTTTCCTTTGTAGAAGAGCTGACTAAGCAATATGTCTTGGCTGCGCGGGCCAAAGGTTTAACTGAACATGCAGTGCTGTATCGGCATGTATTCCGGAATGCCATTTTAGTGCTTATCGCAGGTTTGCCTGAAGTTCTGATCGGGGTGTTTTTTGTGGGAAACCTGTTTATCGAGATTATCTTTAATCTGGATGGGTTGGGTGTTTTAGGCTTTGAGGCGATTATCCAGCGTGACTATCCGGTGATTTTTGGTACTTTGTTTATTTTCACCTTGCTCGGTCTGATACTGCGTTTACTCAGCGATTTGCTCTATCAACTGATTGATCCAAGAATTCATTTCAGTTCACGTCGAGGATCACAATAATGTCTTCCTTGATGCAAGTACGCTGGCAACGTTTTAAGCAGCATAAGCTGGGCTTTAGCTGCTTTATTATTTTCAGTGCTATTTTCATCATTTCCTTAGGTGCAGAACTGATTGCTAACGATAAGCCCTTGCTGGTGAAATATGATCATGCTTTTTATCTGCCCATCCTGAAATCCTATCCGGAAACCACGTTTGGTGGGGTATTTGAGACAGAAGCAGAATATAAAGATCCGGCTGTGCAGCAACTGATTGCAGAAAAAGGCTGGGCGATCTGGCCCATCATTCCGTTTTCCTATCAAACGCCAAATTTTGAACTGGCTGAACCGATGCCTTCGCCCCCAAGTACGCAAAACTGGCTGGGAACAGATGACCAGGGCCGTGACGTTCTGGTACGGATTCTATATGGCTTAAGGATTTCATTACTGTTTGGTTTTGCTCTGACTTTGTTTTCTGCGGCGTTGGGAATTTTAGCAGGGGCAATTCAGGGTTATTATGGTGGATGGATTGACCTGATCGGGCAACGCATACTCGAAGTCTGGAGCGGTTTGCCGATGCTGTTTATGGTGATGGTACTGGTCAGTCTGTTTACTCCGAGTATTTACTGGCTGTTTCTGATCATGCTGTTATTTGGCTGGACCACACTGGTGAGTATGGTGCGCGCTGAGTTTTTGCGCGCCAGAAATCTGGAATATGTCTGGGCAGCAAAAAGTATCGGGGCAGGTGATGGACGGATCATGTTCAAACATATTCTCCCCAATGTGATAGGTTCTAGCCTGTCACAGTTACCTTTTATGCTAACCGCCAATATTACTGCACTGACAGCGCTGGATTTTTTAGGGTATGGTTTGCCACCTGATTCGGCATCCCTCGGGGAACTCTTGCTTCAGGCCAAAAACAACTTCAATGCGCCGTGGCTAGCATTGTCGGGATTCTTTAGTTTGGCCATTGTACTGAGTTTGCTAATCTATATGGGAGAAGCGGTACGGGATGCTTTTGATCCAAGAAACTAAATCACAAAAATCTTTAATCATGAAAAAATAAGTAGATAAAAATTGTGTAAATTTGACAAGACTGATTGTCAATTGTTCTGGCTTACGTTATAAACGAGTACAAAATAAAAGTAACGTATCAGGACAGATCATGACTCAATTGGCCGATTCCATTCAAATTCGCAATATCACTTTTAAAAACCGCATCATTAAAGGTGCCATGAGTGAAGCACTGGCCAATGATGCCGGCCAACCCAATCAGGCGCATTTCAAGTTGTATGAAGCATGGGCCGAAGGTGGTTTGGGTTGTGCTATTACGGGTAATGTCATGGTGGATTATCGTGCTAAGAATGAACCGGGCGTCGTAGTGGTAGAAACAGAACGTGATCTGGCGCAGCTCAAAGTCTGGGCTGACGTAGGCAAACAACATGATATGGTACAACTGGTCCAGTTGTCACATCCGGGCCGCCAGTGTCCCAAAGGTCTGAATAAAGAAACGGTTGCACCGTCCGCAGTCCCATTTAGTCCGGCTTTGGCCATGAGCTTTGGAACCCCACGGGAATTGCGTGAAGATGAAATCCTGGATATTATCCAGCGCTTTGCCACTTCGGCTGCTATCTGTGAACAAGCAGGATTTGAGGGGGTGCAGTTGCATGGGGCACATGGTTATCTGATTAGCCAGTTTCTGTCACCGCTGACCAATAAGCGTCAGGATCAATGGGGTGGTAGTATTGAGAATCGTACCCGTTTCTTGCTGCAAACCTATCAGGCTGTTCGTGCTGCGACTTCGGAAAATTTTATTATTTCAGTCAAGCTGAATTCAGCTGATTTCCAGCGTGGCGGTATTAGCGAAGAAGATGTCATTTATGTCTTTAAGGCGATGGACGTTGCAGGCATCGATATCATTGAAGTGTCAGGTGGTAGCTATGAAGCACCTGCGATGGCCGGCGTGAAAGCAGACAAGCGCAAGGCCTCGACCATTGCCCGTGAAGCCTATTTCCTCGATTTTGCCGAAAAAATCCGCCAGGAAGTGAAGTGCCATATCATGGTCACTGGTGGATTCCGAACAGTTGAAGGCATGAATGCCGCGCTCGACAGTGGTGCTTGTGATTTTGTCGGGATTGCACGTCCCTTTGCGGTAGAACCTGACTTGGGCAATCGTCTGGTTGCAGGGCATGATGTACGTTATGCGGTTGAGAAAATTAAAACCGGTATTCCAATGGTCGACAAAATGGCGATTATGGAAATCATCTGGTATGCCGCGCAGTTTAAAGAAATTGCCAAAGGCAAGCAGCCTAATCCAAAGCTGTCACCACTAAAGGTCTTTTTGCAGTATCTGAAAGGCAATGTCAAAGCGGTGATCAAGGGACAATTAAACTCGCGAAAATCGGCTTAATCTTTATTAAAAAACCGGACACTGCAAATGTCCGGTTTTTTAATTTCTGGCACTTAGGGGTGCTTTAGGAATAATGCATCGCCTGGGTCTGAAAAGGAAATAATAACTGGCTTAACTGACGAGTCGCCCATAAACCAATTTCAGTATGATGCATATGCGGTGCAGTATAAGGAATCAGTAAATCAATTTTCTGTTCCGCACCTTCACAGCGCATGAAGCGACTTTTTAACTGATTCAAGCGTTGCTGGTCCATACGGCTCATTGCAGGTTCAATTTTTACCTGTGATGGGGTTGCACTACGTGAGGACAGGCGAGTTGCCAAGCCTGCCCCCTGAATCCAGTCTTTAATAATCTGTTTTTCAGTCGCATTAAAGACCCCAAACATTTTACCTTCCGGTTGATCTATCATTTTCCAAAAGCGGCTTTGTTCCACTGCTGCACCTTTTACGATCCAGCCTTTTTCAATCATGACCTGCAAAAACTCGGCAATCTGGGCAGGATCGGATAACCAGTCATTGATGGTCTTACCACTAAACTGGCATTTCTGATTGTGAATATACTGGCCAATCAGAGCCTTGTTCTGGAAAACTTTTAAAGCCATCTGTTCAATGTCCAGTTCCTTGATGATTTGGGAAGAACTTTTACCGATGTCATTCAGAACATAGCCTTTTTTAATCAGTTCCAGATAAGTTTCTGGGTTTTCTGCATGATTAAAATGCTGGATAAATGCTTGCAGGGATTTCTGCGCATGGCCATTGTGAGCATTATCAATAGTAATGTGCACATTGAAATAATGCGGATCGATACCCAGTTCAGCCAGTTCATAATTGGTGATTAACAGATGTAGCGGTAACTGTTCATAGCCGAGATTAAAGCCAATGACCAAAGGTAAATATTTGGCTGGGGCATAAGCTAGTGCTAGCTGTACGGCAGCCTGTTCGTAGTAACTATCATCTAAATGCTCGGCATAACTGTTCAGCTCATAATGACTCAACAGGTCCTGATACATGGTGACATGATTGGCACGCGGATGCCCTAAACCAAGCTCTTCGAGATAGATGTAAATCAAATCTTTTAGCTCGGGCTGATTACAGTTTGGCACGGTCGAATATAACCAGGCACCATCGACCAGTTTGACCGGTGCAACTTTCGCCAGGAATTCGAAAGCATGAGAAACCGTTGGAAAATATTCCCGAGGCTGCTGCTGTTTACGGCGATTGACATAGGCCTGGAAAGTGGCACAGATTTGATGATGTTGTTCTAAAAGATGCTGTTCAACCTGTGCGGGCTGATCTAACCATCCGAGAGTATCAATATTTAAATTTTTAATCAGATCGCTCAAATAAGATTCAGCTTTTTCAGTTTTGGTATATGTCGAAATTTCAGTATCTTGAAAAAAGTCGACCCAATCCTTAAAGCTTTTAATTTGATAATTATGATTTTTATTTGGCGATAAAGGTAAACTTAGCTCTGTGCTGACGAACATAATCTGATCCTTGCAGATTTCTCTTGATTTACCTTAACGTGCCCTCTAAAAGCAGGGTGTTGAATTTTTGTTCTAATTTATTGGTGTATTGCTTTAAGTGAAAATGAACGGATATTTCTATGAATAGAAATGTTAAAACAATACAAATTGTAAAATTAAGAATGGGATGGCAGCCGAAAGAGTGAGGGAGTAATTTGAACAAATGATAAAAACTGGGTTTAAAGATTCGAGAAATAAAATTTGCAAGATAAAAAAAGCCCGAGTCGCAATGCTCGGGCTTTTTGTTGAGATGTTGCCATCTCGAATATGGCGTCCCTACGGGGATTCGAACCCCGGTTACCGCCGTGAAAGGGCGATGTCCTAGGCCTCTAGACGATAGGGACAGTACAGAAGATAAATTTTAAAACCCTTACTTTTAGCTGGAAGTAATGGCGTCCCTACGGGGATTCGAACCCCGGTTACCGCCGTGAAAGGGCGATGTCCTAGGCCTCTAGACGATAGGGACTTAATAAAATGTACTTCTGAAAATTGGCGTCCCTACGGGGATTCGAACCCCGGTTACCGCCGTGAAAGGGCGATGTCCTAGGCCTCTAGACGATAGGGACGTTTCAGAGGTGGGCGTATAATAGGGTGAAAACAGGGGGGTGTCAAACGCATTTCCATAAAAAAAATGATTTTCTGGGTTGAGTGCATAAATTTAAAACAATCTAGAGAAAATACTGGAAAATTACATGGTTTAAGCTGGATTTTTAAGCAATTCCAGAATTACTTCTACCACCTGCGGATGGAGTAAATAGCCGGTAATATCATGCGGGCGGTGAATATGGGTACGAATGCCGTGGTTAATAATTGCGGGTTGAAACTGAAATGGCGGTTGTGTAAGAGGAAAGGCGGTAAGAAAATCATCAGTTGAATAAAAATTTATCCAGTCGCCTGTAATTGCAGCAGGTCGTACAATCGGTTGCGGTAAATGTGACTGGATCACCTGGAAGGCTAATGGCGATCCTAAAGTAATAAAACGCTGTACATTCAGTTCAGGATGCTGAATAAGATAATTATAGGCAATCACACTGCCCAGAGAATGAGCAATTACAATACAAGGTTTGCGACCATTCAATTGCCGGGCAATCCGCTCATGAACTTCTTTCATGAAAGCAGGATTGTCGAGATACAGATAGGTTTCAATCAGAAATTTCTGAAGCAGGCTCCGATGCAGACTGGGAAAATAATTAAGCAATAATACAAAGTCTCGCAGTGCAACATTTTTGCTTAGCGTGGTAATAAATTTGAATTTCTGTTTGAAATCCATCTGGTCATTCAGGTTAAGCTGGGGAAGATCGGAAATCACTGGCTTGCGCCAGCCAGGACGTGGAACTGGTGCAGGAAGCTGAGGGTGGACAGGTTGACGGAAACGAAAGCTGGGCCATTGCTGTGGCATCAAGGTGCCAGCATTTAGGATGTTGCGAACGTTATAGTGTGAAAGCAAGTCCCCATAAAATGGAATGTGAATGTGACGTCGTAAATAACTGAATCTGGCATCATGACGGTGTTTGCGAATGCCTTTTTGAAGTATATGCAGCCAGCGCTGGCGAATCGATGCAGCACTATGATGTTGCTGGTTCATTCCATGAATAAAAATAACTTTCATCGATACCTCACGGAGGTCGATCTATATATTCACAGTATAGAGAAAATTGCGGCAAGCCAAGCTGCTCTTTTTGTGGCGTTAATGTGTAAATTATCTTTGATAAAACAATCATTAACAGACATCTGTATATTTATAAAAAAGGCAGAAAAAGCAGTAAATTGGTAGGTCTGGATGAAAGATTTTATTGAATAGAAAAAGAATATGAATGGAACGGTAAAAGTTGAATTTAGAGTTTGGTGTGAGTCTTATAGTAATTCCAGGAGCGCTTTAATGACGTCCGGATGCTGAATCAAATAATTATAGGCAATCACGCTGCCAAGCGAATGTGCCACCAGAATCTGTGGCCTGCTGCTATAGAGTTGATCATGAATGCGGCGGTGAACTTCCTGCATAAAATCCGGATTGGCCAAATAAAGATAAGTTTCCAGCAAAACTTATGCAAAAAGCTGGCATGTAAGCTGGGAAAATAATTGATGAGTACCGCAAAATCCCGCAAGGCAATATCTTTGCTTAATGCTGTGATGAACTTCAGTTTCTGATTGAAATTCAGGGCATCATCAAGATTTAACTGCGGGACGTCACAAATTTGATAGGTGCACTGGTCTAGTGGCGGTGCCGGTTGTAGCTGTGCGGGATGTAAAAAAGGGAAATGCGGCCACTGTTGCGGCATCAGGGTGCTGGCATTCAAGACATTATAAAAATGATGCCGAGAAAGTAAATCACCATAAAAAGGGATACGGATATGCCGCTTTAAATAAGTAAAACGGGCTTGCTGTTGTGGGTTTTTCCGGAGGCCTCTTTTGAGGAGATGCAGCCAATGTTGACGTAATGAAGTAGCCGTATACTGTTGCTTGTTCATGCCGTGAATAAACACAATTTTCATCGACGCACCATTAGGTTGCACAATATACAATCAGTATAGTATAGATAAAAAAAGAGCGGCCGAAGCCGCTCTTTTAAAACTGATGATTAAGACTTGTTATGATAAAAGGCATAATAACTTGCGTAACATGCTGCAATAAATAACAGACAGCCTACGAAGCTGATGCGCATTGATGGATCAAAGACCATACTGATACAGGTAATAAAACAGAAAACAAAGCCCAGGATTGGCACAATCGGGAACAATGGTGCAGCAAAGCCCAGTTCTTTGGCAGTATGACCTTGTTTATACCATTGACGACGGAAGTTGAACTGGCTTAAGCAGATACTCATCCAGACCACCACCATGGTAAACGCCGCAACGCCCAGCAAGTTGGTAAAGATCGTCTCTGGCGCAAACTGTTCAGACAATAAACCTGGCAATGCACCCAGCATGGTCACCATGACTGCAATATACGGTACACCGCGAGCATTCAGTCTTGAGAATACGGCAGGCAACTGTTTGCTGTATGACAATGACCACATCATACGAGAAGCAGCAAATAAGCCCGAGTTGGCGGCAGACAACAATGCAGTGATAATTACAAAGCGGATGATGTCTTCAGCATATGGGATACCAATGTGCTGGAAGACGGTTACGAACGGACTGCTACTCACGCCTTCAGCAGCTAAGCCTGCTTCCTGATGCGGAAGTAAGGCTGTTACCACGATAATGGTACCTACAAAGAAAATTAATAAGCGGAAAATCGCAGTATTAATTGCTTTAGGAACATTTTTCGCAGGATCTTCAGTTTCACCGGCAGCCACACCAATCAGCTCGGTACCAGAGAAGGCAAAGTTCACAATCAGCATCGTAGCAAAAATCGGGAATAGACCTTCAGGGAACCAGCCTTGTGCAGTCAGATTGGTAAATAAAGGCGCAGCTTCATAGCCTTGATAGCCCAGAACACCAAAGATGGCCAATAGACCTAAAAGAATAAAAGCAACAACCGTGACCACTTTTACCAGTGCCAGCCAGAATTCGGATTCGGCAAACCAGCGGGTAGAAATCATATTTAGACTAAATACGAATACACCAAAGATAATGGTCCATAACCACATAGAAATGTCCGGGAACCATTCCTGCATCAGCAAGGCCGCTGCAGTAAATTCAGTTCCAAGAGTGACCGACCATGTCAGCCAGTATAACCAGGTGATGGTATAGCCTGTGCCTGGTCCAATATAACGTTTGGCATAAGCACCAAATGAACCAGATTCTGGCATATGAACGGCAAGTTCGCCCAAACATAGCATCACCATGTACGCGATAATACCGCCCAGGAGATAAGCGAGAATGGCACCTACAGGCCCCGTTTGTGCAATGACTTCACCCGACCCTAAGAATAGGCCTGTTCCGATTGCGCCACCAAGCGAAATCATGACCAGATGTCGAGTACTCATAGCGCGTTTTAAAGGCGCAGAATTGCCCTGATGCGTAGCATCATTCGGAGATGAGTGCATAGGAAATAAGAAATACTTCAAAGGAATGAAGCGAGCTATTGTAGTGAAAAACTACAAATCTGCAATCGAATAATGGTAATTTCGAATAAGGTCTGATCGTATGGGATCAATAGATGGCGTCCCTACGGGGATTCGAACCCCGGTTACCGCCGTGAAAGGGCGATGTCCTAGGCCTCTAGACGATAGGGACGTTGCGAGGTGATGCGTATATTAAGGATTAAGCCGGGATTTGTCAAAAGGGTTTTTGCTAAAATTCATTTAACAGTTTAAACATTAGGCAAAACAAAAACTTTATTTTATTGAGATGTTATTTTCTGAACAGATTTCAGGACTATAAAAAATAAATATTTGAAAAGATCACTAAAACTTAGTGATCTGGAGTTTGATATTGCTCAGGCTGAGAGTTTTCAGTTGGCGTTGACACTGTTTCAGTCTCCGCAGTTTTATTGTCATCACGGTTGACGATATAGAGATATAGCGCGGATGGGGCTAAAATCAGTAAAACCAGTAAGATCTTTTTTAACATGACACAAAGGCACAATATGAAATCGCATTAATTATAGCCTAAGCAAATTAAAAAGAGCAGCAGCATGTACCTATTCAGGCTCTAGAATTTAAAAGTAACATCCGCAATAAATTGGCGGCCGATTTCAGTCATCACACGTGGTCTATCATTTGAGGTCGAGCCTGTTGTATAGGTATTCACGCGGTTGGTTACGTTGTTAATGGTTAAACCAAAAATTGCATGTAAATCTTTTGAAATTTCCCAGTCATAGGTGGTGCGCATATCCCATGTAAATTTGGGTTTAATTTCAGAGGCTAAATAGGTGTCAAGCAGTTCACCTTCATATTCGACTTTGTCATTTTTATCGGAGACTGCAACCATATCATCGTAACTGTCTTTATAGCTAAAGAAGTTTGAAATACGTACAGGCAGTGTATCGAATGCAATATCCCAGTTTACTCGTGCGGTCCATGGTTGGTTAAAGTTTGGGGCAGGGCGGTCTGACCAATGGATAATTTGACCATCATAAGAGACCCATTCATCTTGAATGGCTTGATCATAGGCTGAAGTGTAATCTACATAAGTGCGGAAGACTTCACTGTAGTCAAATCCCAAGGCAAATAAATGTTGGCTATCCCCCAGAGCGATCGGTTGACGATTTTTAAGTATTAAGGTGTAGATGTCAGCTTTGCCACTTCCATCATTGTTATATTCGTAGAAGAATTTTGAACCCTCTAAAGGAGTAACTTTAGTTTTTGATATTTCATCCTGATATTTACGATTGACCCATTTTAGCCCTAGATCCCAATTCTGGATTTGTGTATTCAGGCCTAAAACAGTCTCGTCCCTGAAAGGGGTATTGAGCGCTGAACTACGCGTACCGCTGGATAGTGTAGTTTGTGTTTCTACCCAAGGTGCATATGGGTTTTCACGTGACAGTTTGTAGAGCAAATCATTTTGAATTTCATTCAGTTCTGTACCTAACGTTTGCTGACCATAGTAGCGATTCCACCCAGCGGATAAATGCAATTGATCATTACTAAAGGGTTTGTAAGAGAAACGACTACGAGGGGCAATATTGATATTACTACTTAAAGAGTCATAATCAGCACGAACACCAAGGCGTGTTGAAAATTGATCATTCCACTGAATATTATCTTCAATAAATATATTTAGGCGATCTTGCTGAGCTTTGATATCACCAGCTTTGTACAGAGTCCCACCAGCGATATATTGTCCATTCCAACCATTTATAGTTAGTTTCTCATCACAATATGGGTCACTTTGAAGGCAGGTAGTATCTTTGCCAAGTTCTTTTAAGTTGATCTTTGTCGCGAGTAAAACATCCTCGACTCGTTTCCACGCAACATTAGCATGGCTATAACCCGTACCTATAGTCATGTTGTGTTGGGATTGACCAACTTTAAATGGGTCTATATTGGCTTGTAGGTCGTAAGAGAGAACGTCTTGGAGTTGTTTGATTTCTCCCATGATGGCGCCTTCTCGAACAACATCGGTATTATTCCAATCTTTACTTCCTTCGGCGTAGTACCAATGCATACTGTAGTTATTATCTGCAATGCGTTGTGTCGCCGAGTTTTGGAAATTAAGTTTATGTACGAGAGTACCTAGATTGAATTGGTGTTCGAGTTCAGAGAATAATGTAAGTGTTTCGGTTTCAGTGGTACTTCCCGAATCACGATTGCTGTCCACATAGCTCAAACTGTCCAGCAATCCATAATCCAAACCAAACTTCGCTTTGGTTGAGGCGTTTGGTGTATAAAATAATGTTGCACCAAGATTTGAGATATGTCGTTCTTGATCAATTGTTTTAGGTGTTTCAAAGCCACTTTTGACTGGGATGATAGACTCTCTTTGAGAAGCATAAGCATTAAAGCCCCAATCATTCGAGAGCTTCCCATAAATATTGGTGCTTACACCTTGTTTGGTATATTCCTTTTGGTAGTCATCTGTAGGTTCTTCAAATTTACTTTCTTCTAAAGGTGAAATTGAGTTGTAGCGAGCCCAATCACTTTCAGTGTAATCGTAAGTGATAGAACCGTGAATTTTACCTATCTCTGTTTGCGGTGCGCATATTTTAGCATTTATAACACCACCTGTGAATTGACCATAAGCGGCAGACACATTGCTATCTAATACTTCAAGCTCACAAAGTAGGTCAGTGTTCACTGCCATAGCTTGTGCGCCAGTCCCAATATCTTGAAACGTATTTGTGTTTGAATTTGCTGGATTAATAAGTAGGTTGTTGGAAACACCATTCACAATGAAATTGTTTTGGAAGGTTTGTGCACCATTAATTGAGATTTCGGCAGGTTTAATTTCACCTTGAGAACCTGCTGCAAGTTGTGACTGACTAAACTGCACATTCGGATTCACTTTTAAAAAATCGGTAATGTTCTTTGAGCTATTTGGCGTACTTTCTAAATCTTCTTTTGAATAAACTGTTTTTCCCACTTCATTTACTTGCTGAGCTTCGATAATAATCGTGCTGAACTTAACCGTAGCTTCCTTGAGGATGGATTCTTGATAATTTGATTCTTCTGCAAAACTAGATGTTGATAAAGCTGTTAGAACCGCAATAGAAAGTGGGGAATAAGCAAAACGCATGAGAAGGGTTAAATCTGCGAAAGATAATGAAAGTGATTATCATTAACTTAGAGTAGGTAATCAATAGTAATGAGAATTATTTTCATTAATTAATTGATAAAAGTGTAGGACTTGAGCAGCTTAAGATGCTGATCAAAGAAATATAAAGAAGAGAAAAAATAGATGGCGTCCCTACGGGGATTCGAACCCCGGTTACCGCCGTGAAAGGGCGATGTCCTAGGCCTCTAGACGATAGGGACGTTTAGAAGATGGCGGTATCTTATTGATCCGCCACCAGAGTGTCAAGCAGGTGAGGTGCGAGTTTGTTTAAAATATAGCAAAACAGTTCAGCGGTCTTCTGCGTATCATATAATGCAGAATGGGCTTCTTTACCATCAAACTCGATTCCAGCTTGGATACAGGACTTCGCCAGTACAGTCTGACCAAACATCACCGCACTTAAAGTCACTGTATCGAAGACAGAAAAACTATGAAACGGGTTCTGGTTTTTGGTCCCGGTACGGGCAATCGCGGCCTGAAGAAAACCTAAATCGAAATGTGCATTGTGTCCGACTAAAACTGCATGGGTACAATTTTGCTGGCGACGCACTTCATTCACCGATTTAAAAATGCGCTTGAGTGCAGTTTTCTCATCTTCGGCCATGGCGATTCGCATTGGATTAGAAGGATCGATCCCAATAAACTCCAGCGAACGTCGGTCGAGGTTTGCCCCTTCGAAAGGATTGATATGTGCATGGTAAGCTTGACCCGGCACAAATTGACCCTCCTCATTATAAACAATCGGAATGGCCGCAATTTCCAGCAATGCATCAGTCTGCGCATTAAAACCTGCAGTCTCGACATCGACAACTACAGGTAAGAATCCACGAAAACGTTGACCAATGATTGGGAGCGTTTCATTTGTCACACTTTTCTCCATTGAATGGTTTTACCAGCATACAGTGGGATAATCTGTTCACCATCCAGATAGTCTAAACTTTCAGGGATTACTTGATCTTCTTTAACCAGGGTAATGGTATTGGTATTACGTGGCAGGCCATAGAAGTCTGCACCAAAATGGCTGGCAAAACCTTCCAGGCGTTCAATTTTACCCACCTGATCAAATGCCTGAGCATACAGCTCAATGGCAGTCGGCGCACTATAACATCCTGCACAGCCACACGCATTTTCTTTTGCATTTTTTGAATGCGGCGCGCTATCTGTTCCCAGGAAAAATTTAGGATTACCGCTGGTTGCGACTTCCAGCAAAGTTTGCTGATGCGTTTGACGTTTTAAAATCGGCAAGCAGTAGAAATGCGGCTTGATCCCACCAACCAGCATGTCATTGCGGTTAAACAATAAATGTTGCGGCGTAATGGTTGCAGCGACATTACGGTCTTGCTCAAGTACAAAGTTTGCTGCTTCGCTGGTGGTGATGTGTTCGAGCACCAGTTTCAGCTTGGGAAATTGTCTGAGTAAGGGAGCCAGCACTTCATCCAGGAAACGCTTTTCACGGTCAAAAATATCGACATGATTATGCGTCACTTCACCATGTAGCAATAAAGGCACTTGGTGTTCTTCAAGCTGTTCAATTACGCCGTAGACTTTGCTCATATCGCTCACACCACTATCGGAGTTGGTGGTCGCACCCGCAGGATAGAGCTTGATGGCATTGACATGCGCAGATTCTTTGATCTTTTTAACTTCGCTTGCCGGGGTGTTGTCAGTGAAATACAGCACCATACGCGGGTCGAAATTTACCCCTTCAGGCACATGTGCCATGATACGTTCACGGTAGGCATTGGCCTCTTCGACAGTTTTAACGGGTGGCACCAGATTTGGCATGCAAATGGCGCGAGAAAACTGCTTGGCTAAATCGGGAACAGTACGTTGAAGTGCTAAACCATCACGCAGGTGAACGTGCCAATCATCTGGCTGGAGAATCGTAATCGTATTCAAGGCAAATTCAGTCGAACAAATAAAACAAATGATAATCCATCTATAGTAAAAATGGTAACGAGAAAGCGCTACAAAATAAGGGATATGTATAAATTAATTTTAAAAAGTATGTTATTTTAAAATTAATAAAAAAATTACATAAATACTTGGCAATGGAATACAAGTACAATCTAGCGAAATTGCAAGATGATAAAGAAGACATAGAACAACTGATTACACGGCAAAGCCAGCGTGTAGGCCCGGTGTTCCCACAAAATCTGGAACAAGAATTCTGGACCAAAAATCTGGAACGCGCCCGTAAACATGTCGAAAAATATGTCTGGGCTGGAGTACTAGCCTATTTCCTTTTTTTAGTGGTAATGATTCCTACAGATTACTGGAGCATCAGCAAAGAATATTTCGTACATGATTTTGTCCTGTGTATGCTGGGCCTGCTCAATGGTGGCATGTCATTAATCATTTTTTATATATTCTCCTGTTTACCCAAGATCAAGCGCTTTTTCCCGCAGGCTTCGATGCTGTTGGTGTTCTGGATACAGGTGTCAATTTCATGCATTACCATGTCGATTAAAACTGATGCCTTGCAGCATCAGTCCATGGCCATAGTCACGATCGTGTATATCCTGGGTTATATTCTGACCGGTATTAGACCGATTCAGATGCTGGTCACCGGATTACTCGCTGCGGTAACTACTATTCTTGTATTGTTTAGCCTTTCAGTTGAATTTAATCCTATGGTTTTTGGCCGGATTTTAATTGGAAGTTGCTTGCTGGGTTATGTGATTAGCCATATGATTTTTGCCCGTGAACGTGTGATATTTCTCTATAGCATTCGCGCCAGAATCAGTGAGCAGATCCAGCGTATCCATACCAACGAATTATTACATTTGAGTCAGTACGATGAGCTGACCAAGATTTCCAATCGACGGACTTTTGATGAGACGCTGCAAGTCCATTTCGAACGTGCACATCGTGAAGAAACGGCATTGGCAATTCTGTTTATCGATGTAGATTTCTTTAAAAATTACAACGATTTTTATGGGCATCAGAAAGGTGATGATGTCATTTCGACTATTGCCAAAACCATCAAGAATGCCATTCGTCATATGGACTTTGTCGCACGTTATGGCGGGGAGGAGTTTGTAGTGCTCTTGCCAGAAACGGACGCACATGGTGCTTATGCAGTGGCTTCAAATATTTTTAAGGCGATTGACCGTCTGGAAATCCCGCATGAAAAATCCTCGGTTGCGAAACATATCACCATCAGTTTAGGCATTACCGTTTATCGTGGTGAAGATGATATTGATAAAGACGCCTTATTGGGAATCGCGGATCAGGCGCTATATCGTGCCAAACAGCTTGGACGCAACCAGATTTATTATCAGTCCATTCGTTCAGTCAATTCAGATATCGCAAATGGTTAGAGATTATTACAATCAATAAACGAACCCTCAATAAAAAACCGCTCATCAGGAGCGGTTTTTTATGAAACTAAAAAGGACTAAAACTTAGTTTTTGTCTTTTAGTTGTGGCACTGCAGATGCTGAACCAACTGCCAATAAACCAGTCTCTGTATAGATGCCCAGTTTCGCACGAGTATCCGTGATATCCAGGTTACGCATGGTCAACTGACCAATACGATCCATCGGCGAGAACATAGAATCACCTTTCTCCATAGTCAAACGCTCAGCTTCATAAGTGAGGTTCGGAGATTCAGTATTCATAATGGTGTAGTCATTACCACGACGCAATTCGATCGTTACAGTACCGGTAACTGCTTTAGCAACCCAACGCTGTGCAGTTTCACGCAGCATAAGCGCTTGAGAATCGAACCAGCGACCTTGGTAAAGCAAACGACCTAAACGTAGACCGTTAATACGGTATTGTTCAATCGTATCTTCGTTATGAATACCCGTTACCAGACGCTCATAAGCGATGTGAAGCAGCGCCATACCCGGAGCTTCATAGATACCGCGAGATTTCGCTTCGATGATACGGTTTTCGATTTGATCCGACATACCTAGACCGTGACGGCCACCGATGCGGTTCGCTTCAAGAATAAATTCAACTGGATCTTCAATGCGTTGACCGTTGATAGCAACCGGGAAGCCTTCTTCAAAAGTAATCGATACTTCTTCAGCTTTTACTTCTACGTCATCTTTCCAGAACGCAACGCCCATGATTGGCTCAACGATTTTGATGCCTGCATTCAGGTATTCAAGATCTTTAGCTTCGTGCGTCGCACCCAGCATGTTTGAGTCAGTTGAATAAGCTTTTTCTTTTGACATTTTATAGTCAAAACCATTGTCGATCAGGAACTGTGACATTTCTGCACGTCCGCCCAGCTCGTCAATGAAAGTTTGGTCTAACCAAGGCTTGTAGATTTTAAGCGCAGGATTGGTCAATAAACCATAACGGTAGAAACGTTCAATGTCGTTGCCTTTATAAGTCGAACCGTCACCCCAGATGTTAACGTCATCTTCTTTCATGGCAGTTACAAGCATGGTGCCAGTTACTGCACGACCCAATGGTGTCGTGTTGAAATAAGGCATACCACCTGTAGAAATATGGAACGCACCACATTGAATTGCAGCAATACCTTCTAATGCAAGCTGTAAACGGCAGTCGATTAAACGTGCTTTTACTGCGCCATAAGCTTCAGCTTTTTTTGGAATCGCATCGTAATCGTCTTCGTCTGGCTGACCCAAGTTTGCTGTGTAAGCATAAGGTTCAGCGCCTTTTTGTTTCATCCACAAAAGAGCAGCAGAAGTATCTAGACCACCAGAGAAGGCAATACCAACTTTTTTACCTACTGGGACATTCTGCAAGATAGTTGCATTATCAGACATTGTTCATCCTAATGATATGAAATAGGCACGCCAGAATTGGTGGCCTGAAAAAATACATATTGCATCAATTGTATCATTAATTTATTTAGGTTTGCTTTAGAAAAGAAAAACTCGTTTTAAAATCTCTATTCAATAGGCTTAAATAATCATAAATCGCACGATTTTCACCAGAATCCTGCTGAAAACGGAAGAAATTGGTTATATTCACCCGAATAAAGTTAAAAACCAGATAAAACAGGAATAAAAGCATGGCGACTCGCATTCCACCTTTACCTAATTTAAATCCTAAAGCTAAGAATGAAACGCTGGCACTGTTACATGGGATTTATGCCGGCCTGATTGGTTTTAGTACAGTGCTGTTTTTATATCTTGAATATCAGCAATCCAGTATTTCCATGCTGAGTTTAGGTGTGGTGCTGCTGCTTTTAGGCTTGTTGATGTTTTTTAATATCCAGGCCAGTATAAAGGTGAAGCAGGGCAATGGTTCAGGACGTACTTTATCCAGAATAATGGCTATTCTGATGTTGCTGAGTTTTCCAATTGGTACAGTATTGGGCGTGATTGCATTATGGAAATCCAGCGCACGACAATGGCAGAACTAATTCGTCATGTATAGAAAGAACTGTTTCGAAGATTGATATTTGTGCCTGAAAATGCTGAACTCCGGGTCATAAAAAGCCGCTGAAAATCAGTTAAAGTAAGGGAATGACTTGCTCAGCCAAATATAATCAGGGATTTGTTATGACCACGACGCGCTATGCCAACATTTTAAAGCCACTGCATTTGGGTTTTACCACCATTAAAAACCGGGTGGTGATGGGGTCGATGCATACTGGTCTGGAAGACCGCTTCTATAACTATCCTAAACTGGCAGCTTATTTTGGCGAACGTGCAAAGGGTGGTGTGGGTCTGCTGATTACAGGTGGAATATCGCCAAACCGTCAAGGCTGGCTGTTGCCGGCGGGCGGTACCATGAATACCTTGGGCGATATTGCACCACATCGTCTGGTGACACATGCAGTGCATAAGCATGGTGCTAAAATTCTTTTACAGATTCTGCATGCCGGACGTTATGGCTATCAGCCTTTTGTGGTTTCGGCCAGCCCGATCAAATCACCAATTTCTCCTTTTAAACCGCGTGAAATGTCAGATAAACAGATCCTGAATACCATTCAGGATTATGTGAAAACTGCCAGCATTGCCAAAAAAGCCGGCTACGATGGCGTAGAAATTATGGGTTCTGAAGGCTATTTGCTGAATCAGTTTTTAAGTCGTCATGTCAATCAGCGTATTGACCGTTGGGGCGGCCCGATTGAAAACCGGATGCGTTTTGCCGTAGAAATTGTTAAAGCGATTCGCGCTGAAATTGGTGAGAAATTTATTATCTGTTTCCGTTTGTCACTTCTCGATTTGGTACATGATGGCAATACCATGCAGGAAGTGATTACCGTAGCTAAAGCTTTGGAAAAGGCAGGAATTACTTTGCTCAATACCGGGATTGGCTGGCATGAAGCACGTATTCCAACTATTGTGACTTCCGTGCCTCGAGCTGCTTTTGTCGATTACACTTCTGAAGTTAAGAAACATGTTTCGGTGCCGGTGATTGCCTCTAACCGGATCAATATGCCAGACACTGCCGAGGCGATTCTGGCCTCTGGTCAGGCAGATATGGTACAGATGGCACGTCCACTTTTGGCCGATGCTTTCTGGGTCAACAAAACCGCAACCAATCGTGTTGATGAAATCAATACCTGTATCGCCTGTAATCAGGCTTGCTTGGATCATACCTTTAAAAACCAGCGCGCAACCTGTCTGGTCAATCCGCGTGCCGCTTATGAGACCGAACTGGTCTATGTCAAAACCAAAAAACCGAAAAGTATTGCAGTGATTGGTGGTGGTGTTGCAGGTCTGTCAGCGGCTACTGTCGCAGCCAGTCGCGGGCATGATGTCACTTTGTTTGAGGCCAGTCATGAAGTAGGCGGGCAGTTCAATCTGGCTAAAGTGATTCCGGGGAAAGAAGAATTTCACGAAACGATTCGTTATTTTAAAGTGCAGCTAGAAAAAACCGGAGTTGATCTGCGTCTCAATACCCGGGTCAATCGCGAGCAGTTGGAGCGTGAAGGTTTTGATGAGGTGATTGTGGCCACAGGGGTTGTGCCGCGTGCCTTGAATATCGAAGGTAGTCAGGCACCACAAGTGTTGTCTTATGCAGAAGTGCTACGCGGTGCGCCTGTCGGTGATCGTGTTGCGGTCATCGGCGCGGGTGGTATTGGTTTTGATGTGTCGGAGTTTTTATTAAAGCCGCCGCATCAGGTACAGCCACAGCCTGTAGATGAGTGGAAACGTGAATGGGGTGTAGATTCTCATCCAGATTATGTGACTGAAGGCGGGTTACAGCGTGCTGAAGTAGAACCTCCAGTACGGGAAATTTATCTATTACAACGTAAAAAGACACCGCTTGGCGCAGGACTAGGCAAGACTTCAGGCTGGGTACATCGTGCCCAGTTAAAAAAACATGCCGTGCGGATGTTGCGCGGTGTGCAATATAAATCTGTCACGGATGAAGGCTTATGGATTGAGGTAGATGGCCATGCTCAATTATTGCGTGTGGATACCATTGTGGTATGTGCAGGTCAGGAATCGGTAAAAGACCTGATGCCGAGTGCTGGGGAAAATACCTTGGCGCAGTATCATATTATTGGCGGTGCAAAACTGGCTGCTGAACTCGATGCCAAGCGCGCCATTCGTGAGGGAGCGGAATTAGCAGCAAAACTGTAAGGATTTGATGAAACTATATGCAGTTGATTGCATTCACTGTAATTTTCACTTGTCAGCCGGACAAAAGCTCCGTATTATTGCGCCCATGGAAGCGTGGCAGAGCGGTTTAATGCACCGGTCTTGAAAACCGACGAGGGTGTGAGTCCTCCGTGAGTTCGAATCTCACCGCTTCCGCCAAATTTTAAAAATCCTAGTCGAAAGATTGGGGTTTTTTTATTGCTTATGATTTTAATAAAACGATTTAAAATAAGCTGATAGCGAACAAAGTCAAAATTTTAAAATTCCATAATTGATAAATAAATATTCTTTAATCGCCTACTTCAATCTTGATCAGAGCCAAAGCAATTCTTTGCACATGTTGGTAAGCAGGCTGTTCCAGTTCTTCACCAAAAATATCCGGGTCAATTTCCTCATAGGACCAAGTTATATTTTGATGCTGTTTCATCAAATTTTTAAGATGCTGCAAAAACAGATTGCCATGCTCAGTTACAGTTACTCCAGTATAGAGGAATAAACGTCCACCAACATTCAGCCGCTGTAGACCTTCTTTTATAATCCTGAATGATAAATCACAGCCATCCAGTTTATTACCGCCATGACGATATTGACGTTGATCCGGATCAATTAAATACGGCGGATTAGCAAAAATCAGATCAAATTTTCCATCAAGATTGGAAAATAAATTACTTTGAACCGGATGAATATGGTTTAAGCTGGAAAGACTGATATTAATCTGGCTATAGAGCAAGGCTTTGGGATTCAGGTCTGCAACCATAATTTCATTCACATCTGGAAAATGTCTGGCTATACTGATCGCGGCTGCTGAAGTGCCACAACACATTTCCACGGCCCGTTTGAAAGGACGAGGCTGAGTGGCTAGATATTGCTTGAGATGATAGATAAAGCGATACGTATCCGGGCCAAAAAATACCGCATCTTGCTGAGTAGTCGGAAAAGCTGAATGAATAAAGAGTTCGCCATCGAGTGAAGAAACTCGAATCTGACTCAAGTATTGATCTTCCTGAACCTGTAGAAGTTGATGTTCTTGCAATAATTCAAACAGAACGGGATCAAGATCAGTTTTTTTAAAGTTTAGATTCCAGCCAAAGATATCCTGAAGGGTTCTGTGCTTATAAATTTCATTCTTTTTCCGATTCAGAATTCGCTGGTGGGAAAGTGGTGTAATGGTCGTAAACTGATAATCTTGTTGTTTTAAAAAGGCTAATAAATAAAGCAAAGCTTGCTGCGGGCTGCTTTGAATCTCTAAAATTTGGTTCATACGGATATGCTCTTCTATTTATTTAACCTACATGAAAAGATTAATTCACTTTATGGCTGCAAAAGACAATATCAAACCAGTCGTGAATGATCAAAGCTATACAGCACTGGATTCCATGGAAAGGGATCAGTTTATATTCACCTAAATAATGCATTGCTTAGGTAAAAATGTGATGAGAATTGGTTGGATTTGTATAGGTAGCAGGCATAATTTTCTTAGTTAGGAAACCTTATTATGATATTGCCACCTATTATTTCTTATTTACGATTATATGTATAAAAAATGGCTATTAATCACTGGGATCAATAGCCATTAGAGCTGAGAGCTTTAAAAGCTTAGTTGGGTACTTCCGGCAAATCAAACCAGATCACTTGCGCATCTTCGCTTGCTTTAATTTCTGTATCATCTAGAAAAGCAATTGCGCCGCCAGCTTCAACTGTATGTTCAGCGATCTGGACAGTGCCAGAAACAACATGTACATAATTAATATGCTGGGTCGCTTTCACTTCCAGACTTTGGCCTTGCTGAATCACCGCAGTTTTGACTTCGGCATTCTGACGAATATGCATCGGTGCATTGTCATTCGGACCACAAATCAAATGCCACTGGTTCGGTTGCTCATGCGGGTCAAGACGGATTTGCTGATAGTTCGGCTTGGCATCACGTTCATTTGGAATAATCCAGATTTGCAGTAAATGGACCTGTTCGTCGCCTTGGTTCATTTCACTGTGCCGCACACCTGTTCCTGCACTCATCAGTTGCCATTCACCCGCAGCGATTCCGCCATGATTGCCCATGCTGTCCTGATGGGTAATGGTTCCTTTCAGCACACAGGTCAGGATTTCCATATTGTCATGTGGATGCGTTCCAAAACCCTGATGTCCATCAATCAGGTCATCATTAATGACACGTAAAGCGCTGACACCCATATACTTTGGGTTATACCAGTTACCAAATGAGAAACTGTGTTTAGACTCCAGCCAGCCCATTTTTACATGACCACGATTTTCGCTAGGATGTAGAAAAGCATTCATGATTTTATCTCGACATTATTTTTAACTTGAGATCATCATACTGTCGTTTTATAACTGAAAAAATCTCAAATAGGCGACAGATCATTGCATTTTTGCAACGAAAGAGCTGAAAGTAAACATAAGGAATAAAAAAGCCCGCTCAAAAGCAGGCTATTTTTATTCAAATCGGCAGACCGATCATCATTCTAAGAAACGAACCGTTACCCCAGATTTGACTTTACGGCCAAGATCATTGGCATCCCAGTTAGTCAAACGAATACAACCATGTGACGCTGTTTTCGAAATGGTAGACGGGTTTGGTGTTCCGTGAATACCAAATGATTTCTTGCTTAAACCAATCCAGATATTCCCGACAGGACCGTTAGGACCCGGTGGTAAAGATAGTGGTTTTAAGTTTTTACCTTGTACAAAGTTAGACGGTGAATAGCTGTACCAAGGGTTTGGTGCAACACCTGTTACTTTATAGGTTCCGGTCGGAGATGGTGTATCCGCACTACCAATGGTGGCAGGGAATGACGCGATCATTTGATTTTTACTGTTAAATAAGTACAGTTGTTTCGCACCTTTATGTGCAACAATCAAGTGAATACCTTCAGGCAAGTCATTACGTACATTACTGACCAGTAATTTTTCCCCAACTTTATTAAAGTTAGCATTTGGATTGAGTTTCTTTAAGAAATTCTCATCCATATGGAATTTTTCACTCAACATTTCACTGACACGTGTGTAGTACAAGCCTTTCATTTTCGCCTGTAACGCATAATCTGAAGGAATAGACTTGGCAAATGGGCCTGCCAGATCTTTTTCAGTAATGGTGTATTCAACAAAGGTTGGCTTGGAACCCTGACGTGCAACTAGTTTATCCCAGGTTTCCTGAGTCAAAACACCGGTTGGCTTGATGCCATTCATTTGCTGGAAAGATGCAATGGCTTTTAGTGTATTTTTACCGCTGGTTCCGTCAATCGCACCTGGTGATGCATGGGCATTATTCAGCATGACATGCGCACGTGCGTAAACTGGGAATTGACCTGCACCGATATTTTCATACCATTGGGCATTGTTTAAACCGTCTAAAGTCCAAGAAGCTTTGGTCATCGCAGAGTTAGTCGGTGCTTTGGTATTTGGTGCTGCGCCAACAGAGGCAGTCTGATCTTCGGTATCCTGTAGCTCATTCAGCTCTTCAGATGCCTGTTTTAAGTCTTGTTGTTCTTGTGCAGTAATTTGCGCTTCTGCAGGTGCTGCTTGGGCCGCTGAAGCTTCAGTTGCTAATGGATCAATCGGATCTTGCACTGCAACATCAGTCACCACTTGGGGTTTTAATGGTTGTTCAGCAGTAGACGCGGCAAAAACTTGACCTGCGAAAATGCAACCTAGACTCACAGCGAGCATTGTGCGAACGAACATGTAACTCAACCTTAAGAATTATTTCTTTAACTATGTGAAAAAACACTATAAGTATTACAGAAAAAATGTGGAGATGCAGTAGTTGTTTTGTGTAAATCACTAGGTTGCCGTTCAATCCGATCGGTTTTTAAAGTTGCCAGAAGTTATTAAAACTGCGGCCTTTTTGCTATGATGTTGGCAATGTCAAAGAAAGATGGGAATGTGAATGACGACCTTAAAAAATGATCGTTTTCTGCGCGCATTGTTGCGTGAGCCTGTAGATGCTACGCCAGTATGGATGATGCGTCAGGCTGGCCGTTATTTGCCTGAGTACCGCGAAACGCGTACCAAGGCAGGAGATTTCCTTTCGCTTTGCAAGAATACTGAACTGGCCTGTGAAGTAACTTTGCAGCCTTTACGCCGTTATGATCTTGATGCCGCGATTTTATTCTCGGATATCTTGACGGTTCCGGATGCTTTGGGACTGGGGCTGTATTTTGAAGCCGGTGAAGGCCCGAAATTTCACAAGACCATCCGTACCGAACAGGATGTCGCCAATCTGCCTGCATTTAATGCCAAGTCGGATCTGGATTATGTGATGAATGCCGTTTCGACCATTCGTTCAGCCTTGGGCGGTCAGGTTCCTCTGATTGGTTTCTCGGGCAGTCCATGGACTCTGGCAACGTATATGGTCGAAGGCGGTTCAAGCAAGGATTTCCGTTTTACCAAACAGATGATGTATGCGCAGCCTGAAGTTTTGCATGCTTTACTGGATCGTCTGGCTGATGCAGTGACTGAATATTTGAATGCGCAGATCTATGCGGGTGCACAAGCGGTACAGATCTTTGATAGTTGGGGTGGGGCATTAGCACATCGTGAATATATCGAGTTCTCGCTGAACTATATGCAGAAGATTGTCGCTGGTTTGCAACGTGAGAAAGACGGCCGCAAGATTCCGGTAATTCTGTTTACCAAAGGTGGCGGTCAATGGTTGGAACCGATGATTACGACAGGCGCAGATGCATTTGGTCTGGACTGGACCACGCCATTGAATGTCGCTCGTCAAACGGTTGCTGGTCGTGCAGCACTTCAGGGTAACCTGGATCCTGCAACTTTATATGGTTCATCAGACACCATCATTAAAGCGACAAAAGCCATGCTGGATGATGCCTATGCCAATGGCGAGAAAACCGGTTATGTTGCCAATTTAGGTCATGGTATTACCCAGTGGGTTGATCCGGCGAATCCAAAAGCATTTATTGATACCGTACATGAGTATAGTGCCAAATATCTTTAGGATGTAAACCTTGATCGATCTATTCAAATCAGGGTTTGAATTTACTTATAAGGCAGCTTCGGCTGCCTTATTTGGGATTTTACTCCTGCTCGCTTTTGCGCTGACTGCTTCTATGGGCAGCGATCTCTTCTTTGGTTTTTACCGGTATGACTATCTGCTTTTTTTTGCTTTGCTGATTCAGGTGATATTGCTCTATACCAAACTGGAATCCTGGGCTGAAGCCAAAGTGATTGCGTTATTTCATCTCATGGCCATGGTGATGGAAATCTTCCTGACCCATCCGGCAATTGCTTCCTGGCATTACCCTCAACCCGCAATATTTAAAATCCTGACCGTGCCTTTATTTGCCGGTTTTATGTATTCTGCGGTCGGCAGTTTTTTTGCGCGCTCTTTACGTCTATATCAGGTTTCATTTGAAAAATTGCCGCGTTTTAGCCATATGCTGACATTGGCTGTCTTGTCTTATATCAACTTTATGAGCAAGTTTTTTATTCCCGATTATCGGGTGATTTTATTTGTCTGGAGCGTGCTGATGTTCTGGAAAACCAGAATTCGCTTTCAGCTGAATCGGCATACTTTTCAGTTGCCGATGTTACCCGTACTGCTGATTCTGGCGTTTATTATCTGGATTGCCGAGAACATCAGTACCTTTTACCAGATCTGGCTCTATCCAAGCCAGATTGAGCAATGGCATATGGTGGGATGGGGCAAACTGGGCTCCTGGTATTTGTTGTTATTGCTGAGTCTGGTGTTAGTACTGAAAATCTTGGGACAGCGTAATTCACAAGGCGATTGGGCGCTCAAGGAACAGTAAAATCAATCAGGTTATGTTTATGTAAAGCATACATTTTTTCAATTGCGCCAAACTTGACTTGTCGCTACTCTGCTGAGTATGTAATTTAAATTACATTATTAGAGTAATAACAAAGATTGCATGAGAATAATTGGAGAATAACTATGTTGAAAAAAATTATGCTGGCGGCGGTATTGGCGACTGGTTCAAGCATGGCGATGGCTGACCGAGATGTCGGTTGTGGTATCGGAAGCCAGGTGTGGGCGGGTCAGTCTGGTATTATTCCTAAACTCTTTGCAGGTACGACCAACGTTCTGTTCACGAATCAGTGGCTCGGGATCACTTTTGGTACTTTAGGTTGTAGCCAGGGCGGTACCGTAACCGCTCAAGTGGTGACCTTTACCAATGAAAACGCTGAAACATTGGCGCGTGATATGGCAGTTGGAGAGGGTGAAAGCCTGAATGTTCTGGCTGAACTTTTGAATATTAAATCTGAAGATAAAGCTCGTTTCTTTAGCGTTTCCAAGCAGAATTTCTCTGAAATTTATTCCGAAGAAAACCAGAATACATTACAAGTTTTAAGCACCTTACAAACTGTGATGGCCAAAGATGAAGTATTGAAATCCTACATCTGATCCGCACCCTAAAAACCCTGCTGTTCTGGCAGGGTTTTCTTATGACTAAAAGAAATTGATGAGAATAAGTTAACTGAATGAAATATGCGTTCTTCATGTTGGGCCTGACATTCAGCCCTTTAAGTTTTTCTAGCGAAATTAATCCAGACATCCAGCATTATATCGCTCAGGCCGAAACTCAGCATCTGGATCAGAGCACTACCTGGCAACGTCTCATGTATGCCAATCCCCAAGGTCATAGCGAGGTTAACTATTCGGGCTATTTCCTGGCAGAGCAGGGAAAAACTGATCTAAAAAAAGAAATGCAGCATAACATTCAGGCTTTATTCCTGAGCGCAGAGCCGAATCAGTCCGTCCGCTGTAAGTTTCCTGCACGCAGCAGCTGGTTAATGCAGCAATTGAATATTTCCGAGCAACAATTGCCTGCGGTCAGTTGCCCGGATTTGGATAAATGGATTGGCGAGGTCAAGCCTTATCAGGCAACCCTGATCTATGCCACGGATTTTATGGGTAATCCCAGCTCGATGTTTGGTCATACCTTGTTGCGTCTGGACCCTAAAGACCAGCAACAACTCAATCTGATTTCTTATGCGGTCAACTATGCTGCGACGGTCGATGGCAATGACAACTGGTCCTTTGCCTGGAAAGGGCTGACCGGACAATATCCGGGTGAATATTCCCTGATGCCGTATTACCGCAAGGTCAAAGAATATGGTGACTTTGAAAGCCGGGATTTGTGGGAATATGAATTAAACTTAAGCCCGCAAGAAACCAGATTTTTGGTACAGCATCTCTGGGAAATGCAAAATGTAAGTTTCCCTTATTATTTTATCAATGATAATTGTGCTTATCGCCTGCTGGGGCTATTTGATCTGGTACGTCCCGAGTTAAATCTACAGAAACAGTTTAATTCGACTGCGATTCCGATTGAAACACTGAAAGTCGTAGAACAGCAGGGTTTGATCAAACAGAAAGTTTACCGTCCAGCGCTTGAAACTCAATTGCTGGCTCAATCCAGACAGCATGGCAAAGCGCTGGCAAAAACTGCGCATCAGTTAGCTTATGCAGAAACAGGTGTAATGCTTTCAATTTTGCAGCCTTATCCGGCAGAAGATCAGGCCAAAATTCTGGAAATGGCCTATGATCATTTATATCTGGACTTTCTTCGACAAAAAGTCGATGAATCTTTTGCTCAACCACGTTTTCGCAAGTTATTAGGCTTAAGAAGCCAGCTAAATGTCGAGAAACAGCGTAAAGCACCGGAACGTTCAAAAATAGATCCGGTACAAAGCCATCATGCACGCAATATCAGTCTTCAGGCCGGACAGGTTCAGGGTGAATCTTTTGTCCAGCTTGGACATCGGCAGGCCTATCATGATCTTATTGATCCGCAAGGCGGTTTTCGAACCGGCACACAATTGCTGTTTCTAGATGGGGCTTTGCAATATCGTGACAGTGAACTCAAGCTGGAACATCTGGATCTATTTGCCGTCAATTCCTATAATCCGGTCAATCCATTTAATACGCCATTATCTTGGGGTTTTAATCTGGGCTGGAAACAGGAGGCACTGGATGCGCATGGCCAGTTTAGTGAAAATGAACAACATGGCGTCGCTAGCTTAAAAACTCAGGGCGGTTATAGCTGGGCAAATGCCAGCCGTGAATATCTATGTTATGCACAAATGCAAACTCAGCTACAGGCAGGCAAGGTACTGGATCAGGGCTGGCGGGTAGGTGCAGGCCCTACTGTGGGGTGCCAGAATATCTGGAGCGATCAGATCAACAGTCTGGTGCAGGTGGAACTGCCTTATTGGGAAGATTCGCATCGCTGGCAGCTGAAACTGAATACTGAACTCCAATACGCATTCAATCCACAACATGCACTTCGGCTGTCTTGGGAATATCAGCAGCAACAAGCCAAAGACTGGGATCAATGGATTCTTGGTTTGATCCGGTATTTTTAAGATTGAGTCAAAACTGATTAACACTATTCATAAAGTGCTGTGTATCCATGAGGCTGCTGTTCGGTTTTCCCTTGTATAAAAAAATTGGCTAGGTTGGGTACAAATAATCTGGTCGATATTTTAGGAAAAATACCTGATATTTGTTATATTTGTCACATAATGTGAGTGCGAATTGCAAGGTTTTGGGGAACAGACAGTATGAATAATGAATGCATGGCAAGACTGGCCGAGCAATGGGAACAGATCTGTCAAAATTATTCATCTGATGACTTATTGCATGCCTTTCACTTTATTCAAGATCATTCCCTGATTCTGGTGGAAGAATTCTATAAAAACATGCTCATTGAAAAGGAATCTGCAGAATTCTTTTCCGATGACTTGATTCAACAGCGCTTGCGCGACACTTTAAATGCTTGGCTACTTGAAAGCTTTAGTGTGGGAATTAATAAACGCTATGCCGATGCCGTGCAGAAACAGGCGATGGTGGGGCATGTGCATGCGCGTGTCGGAATTCCGTCTTGGCTGATCATGCGCGGTGTGCGTGAAATTGAGCGTAAAATGTTTGAACTGCTGGATGAGAATCCTCACCACAGTATGTTGACCACCTGCAGTTATATTGTCCAAATCATGGGATTTGCCACAGAAGTCATGTGCCGATCTTATGAAGCCAAAACAGCCATGAATCAGGAAATTAAACACAGTTATCGTGTTTTTTCAGCGATGCAGGATGTGGCCGTACAAAAAGATAAACAGCGCAGCTCATTGCTGGACTGGGAAAATGAGCTCATGTTCAAGGTCTTTTCTGAGCATGAGAAATTGAATCATTCGATGCTGTCCAAGTCGGAGTTTGGTTTATGGTTTATCCATAAAGCCTCTTATGCTTTTACCGGTTCTGACCAGGTCGATTTAATCATTGAACGAATTTATCAAGTCGATGAACTTAATCAAGAGATCATGGACTGTACGGACAAAAACAATATGCTGGGACTGATCCAGCAGATCCGTGACTTAAACCGCGAAATTCAGCTGCTGGTGGACCAGTTATTTCAGGTGGCCGAATATATTGAATCCGGTAATGATTCATTGACCCAGTTATTGAATCGTCGTTATTTGAATACGATTATTTCACGTGAAATCACTTTTTCCCGCAAGAATCATACGCCTTTGTCTTTACTTGCCATTGATGCCGACTATTTCAAAAGTATTAATGACAAATTTGGACATGCAGCAGGTGATCTGGCCTTGAAATTTCTGGCCGAAGCATTGCAAAAATACAGTCAGGGCAGTGATTATGCTTTCCGGGTCGGCGGCGAAGAGTTTTTGCTATTACTGGTGGATACTGATGAGAAACGTGCCCTCAATATCGCCGAAAGTATTCGTAAATATATTGAAAATGGCATGATTAATTCGGCACAAGGTCAGCAGTTTAAATTTACGGTCAGTATTGGTTGTGTGCTTTATGATGGACATCCGGATTATCAGCGCTTCCTGAATGCGGCAGATTCTGCCTTGTATATGGCCAAGAACAACGGGCGTAACAGAGTCTATATGACTCATCAGTCCCTGAACCCAGTCGCACAGCCACTCTCAGTTTAAATGAAAGGTTTTTATCCAGTTGCAGACTGCTGCTCTATAAATTCCTTAAATTTCTGTTTTTGCTGAAGATATTTGGGATGATTTTTAGCTTCATCCCATTTCTGTTTAAAGATTTTGGCAGCAGCGGCTTTAACCGGATCTTCATGATTACGTGGCAGCTCGGAACGACCATGTGCACCACTCAAGCCTTTTTTATCCTCCGGAACCGGGCCATCGTATTTTTTGCCACCTTTATGATTGGCATAACGTCGGGCACGGGTGAAACCCATCTGTAAAAACTTGCGTGCCATGTCCGCACCGATAAAATCTTCTTGCTTTAAATAGTCTAGAAAAAGCTGATAGATTTTCTCGCTACTGGCTTGTGCTTTTTCTTCATCTGCAAAGCGCCAGTGCGGCAGGATTTCTGATTTATAAGGCTCAACCAGTAATACACCTTGTTCACCACGGCCAATCCGGTAGAGCTCCGGTCGTTTGCGGAAATTAACCTTTGCAAAGTCCAGAGAATAATCAAAACTATTCGAAACTACACGTGACGGACGTTTTGGTGGCGCTACTTTGGCAGATGGCTTCATATTCGGCCTTTTCTGAAATTTAAAATTGCTCAATATTTCAGCTAATACAAATTATAAAAATAAAGGGGCAGGATACAGAAAAGCCCCTGTCATTTAGAGCTAGGGGCTTTCATTTTACTTCGATTTTTTTGAACTGGTCTTCGAGGTTTTAGCCTTGGTTGACTTGCTCTTAGAGGAGCTACTCGACTGCTTTTTAGCAGGCGCCGATTTTTTTGAAGAAGACTTTTTCACTTTAGTGTCGTCTTTACTCTTGTTGCTGCTTTTCGCTTTAGCCGGTTTTTTCGCGGAAGAGGTCTTTTGGTCTTTCGCTTTATCACTGGCTTTTGAGCTCGAATTTTTCTTCGCCTTCACTTTTTCATCTTTGCTGGCATTGTCTTTCTTAGAAGATGCCGCTTTAGATTTACTGCTCGCCGCTTTTTTAGTGACTTTGCGATCACTGTCTTTGTCACTACTCTTATTCGACTTTTTCAGTTTCTCATCTTGGGTCTTTTTAGCAGTTTTTGCTGATTTTTTGCTGTCTTTCGCCTGGTTATTTTTACTATTCGCCATGGTTACTTTCCTTATCATTAAAAATCAATCAGAAAGATATAAAGCGCTTTGCTGTATATCAACTTCAAATTACTTTAATGGGAGAGCGGCAGGATTAAAACTTTATCGTGTATCCAAGTGTAGGCTTGTTGCAAACACAAGCAGGAATTGTTCGAGTTCCAGACTAAAATATAGCAAGTTTTGGGACAGGTCTTTAAACCCTGTTACCAGATGTCATTTATAGCAAGTGAGCTTTTGAATTAAGTATTGATATCCTCTTCCTTTAAAAGCAAAAAACCCCGAATGATCGAGGCTTTGAGTAACTTATTTTTAAGCTTTAATAATTAATAGCTTTCTGGAACCGCACTTAAAAATTCACGACGTGTTTCTTTGTCGGTTTTAAAATCACCAATAAATGATACCGTACGTGTGGTTGATTCCTGCTTGCCTACACCGCGCATCATCATGCACATGTGTGCAGAATCAATCATTACTGCAACACCGCGTGCTTTGGTGACTTCAGCCACTGCTTCTGCAATTTGCTGAGTCAGATTTTCCTGAATCTGCAAACGGCGTGCAAACATTTCAGTAATACGGGCAAATTTAGACAGGCCTAAAACATGACCTTCTGGCAAATAGGCGATATGTACGCGGCCATAAAATGGCAATAAGTGATGCTCACATAGCGAATAAAATTCGATGTTTTTGACCAGTACCATTTCACGGTTATCGGAAGGGAAGACCGCCTTGTTGGTCACTTCTTCAAGTGTCTGGCTATAACCCGAGGTTAAATATGAAAATGCTTTCGCAGCGCGCACAGGCGTATCTTTGAGACCAGGGCGATTTAGATCTTCGCCAACGGCAGTAAGAATGTTTGCGTAGGATTGCTGCATAGTC